>JAFWAN010000054.1 GCA_017507585.1 Clostridia bacterium | reverse complement strand
TTCTGTATGATTTGTGACGAACCGAAAGACGGCGTGATCGATTTGATTGCAACCAACGATTTGCAGGTGACGCAATCGGCAAGCTATACCGTAGAAAATTTGGTAACGGGCGAAACGTTATGCTCTGGCGAATGCAGCCTGGATGCAAACGGCATTGCGAAGGTGGCAAGCCTGCCTGAAATCAAAGGCGGCTTCTATTTGATCCGTTGGAAGACGGAACAGGCGGAGGGGGTCAATCACTTCGTATGCAATATCGGAGAAGGCTGGACGTACGAACAGTATAAGGCTTGTATGGAAAAAGCAGGCTTCTACAACGAATTTGAAGGCTTTTAAAATGTAAAAAATAAATCCCCCTGAAAGTGAAAAACTTTCAGGGGGATATTCATTTGATAGGGGCAGGTACGCGTTTATGGGTTATTTTCCGCTGCTTTTGCCGCTTTATATTCTGCAATTGCCTTGGAAAGCTGATCGGGGCAAGAGGTATTGCCTTTGCAACGGATCCCCGAGAGCAAAGCTTCAATTTCATCGATATTTTTCCCTTCTACAAGGCGAGCAATGCCTTGTAAGTTACCGCCGCAACCACCGATAAAACGCACGTCGTGCATTTTATTTTCTGCGTCTACGTTAAAAAGAATTTGTCTGGAACAGGTGCCTTTGGTTGAGTAAGTAAACATATAAAAACCTTCCTTATAATAGTATAGTGTTGCCTGTCTCAATCAACAAGCGTTTCGTAGATTGCCGAATATAAATCGGACGCCTTGCATTCCCAATTTTTATAGATACGCTGGGCTGTTTTTTTATCGGGGACGACAAATTTTAACTCCAACATAGGCTGTACGGGAGCAAGGATTTTTAAATAGACGGTATAGGTTCCGTCTACGTTTTGGAAATAATCCGACTTACATTCCTGACGGTTTCTCAATTTTCCGCTGTTGTTTTTTACGTAGGTAGTAATTTCATCGCGGATGCTTTTTGGGATTTGGATGTAGAAGCTGTTCAAGCTTTCTCTGCCCTCGCCCGTGATAACGAAAAGAGGCTCTTCCTCAGGGGCGGAGATACGGCATATAAAGCCGTCTTCGAGCAAACGGGGGAGAAGCTCTTTACAGTCCATATAAAGCAACCAGTTATTGACGGAAGAACACATTTCCAAAACGGTGCGTTCGGAAAGCGCAGTTTCCATCTTATCGAACACGAACAGAACGATTAACTTGTTGACGGACGTTTCTCCTTGAATTTGCATACGTAACCTCTTTAAACCTTCAGTGAATCATAAATTGTTTTTATATTATACATAAAAACTTTGCCAAAATCAAGACATTTTGTAAAAAATTATTATACATTTTCCGTTTTTTGTGCTATAATGATAAAAAAAAGTAGGATTGTTGTGGATATTGTCCACCAAAGGAATTGGTTTTATGGATTACGTAGAAAAAACGGTCAAAAAGAATTACGTTTATCAAGGTAAAATTCTCACCTTGCGTTGCGACGACGCGCTGTTGCCCGACGGTCAGCCTTGCAAACGGGAAATCATCGAACACAGCGGCGGCGCGTGCGTTTTGTACGTGGAAGAGGGAAAGGTTTTGCTCGTCCGTCAATACCGTTATGCTTACGGGGAAAGCATTTATGAAATCCCTGCGGGCAAATTGGAAAAAGGGGAGGACCCTATGCTTGCCGCGGCAAGAGAATTGGAGGAAGAGGCAGGTGTAAAGGCGGGGCGGTTAGAGCTGTTGTACGTCAATTATCCTACCCCTGGCTATACCAATGAAAAAATCTATATTTACCGTGCGTATGAGGGTAAAAAGGTTGCCGCGCATTTGGACGAGGGAGAGTTTTTAGACGTGGAATATATCCCGTTGAACGAAGTTAAAAAAATGCTGAAAAACGGAGAGATCCGCGATGGAAAAACCATCATTGCGTTGCAGGCGTATTTTCTTGCGGAAAAGGTGTAACGCATAGGGCAGATACGCGATGAAATGAAAAACCGAGGTCGAAACAGACCTCGGTTTTCTGCTTATACAGCTTAAAAGGAGAATAAGAAAAAGATCAGTTACAGCAACATCCGCAGCTGCAGGGAGGGGTAAGCAAAGCGGACAGCGTTCCGTTTTTATAAAGGCAGAAAAGCAAAGCGATCACGATGGGCAAACCGCAGCCGTTGAAAATGCCCGAACAAAACGCGCCGTCTTTCGAACCGAGGACAAGCAAAGCGATAAGGATCCAAAGGGTTACGTTACCCTGGGAGCAACAATTCATAAAAAACCTCCTGTGTCTTGCCGCAGGACGTATGTATTTTGAAAATTTTCTCTACCGAATAAGCGATAGAGTTCCTGCGGATTTATCTTTCTAATACATTCTATTCATATTTTTTTGCTTTTGTGTATAAAAAAGACGGAGATATTGATAGAAAATGCAGGTTTTCTCAATTTTTCAGCTTTTATTTTGTTGCGTAAAATAAAAAAATGCTGTATAATGATATTATCTTGAGGTATACTCTTGGCAAATACGCTTACGCGGTTTGACCGAAAAAAGGGGATACGGAAAGAAATAACATTGTCTACGGGTATCCTTGTGAACTCGATGGAGGTATTTTATGAAGAGAAGCTTTTTCTCGGCGAAAAACGTGACGACGTTGGCAATACTGTTGGCACTCGTGGTCGTTTTACAGGCATTCGGCGGTTCGTTCACCATTGGCGCGGTCACGTTGAACTTTACCCTGATACCGTTGGTACTTGGCGCAATAGTGTTGGGCCCTTGGGCGGGCGCGTTTTTGGGTTTTGCAGGCGGTGCCATTATTTTATATCAAGTCATTGTCGCACCTGCAGGTTTTTATTATTTGATATGGACGTACAGTCCGCTTGTCACCGTTATGATTTGTCTTGTCAAAACGACGGTCGCGGGGGCTTTGGCGGGGCTTGCGTTTGATTGGATGAAGAAGAAAAATCGCTACGCTGCTGTATTTGTGGCGTCGGCGATCGTACCCGTTGTCAATACGGCGTTATTCGTTTTAGGATGTCTTTGTATGCCGAACACGATTGCGATGATGGCAAACGGACAAAACGTATTCGTGTATATCTTGGTGGGGTTGGTTACGTTTAACTTTTTTATCGAGCTTGCCATCAATCTCTTGGTTGCGCCTGGGCTTCACACGGTATACAACGCAGTAGAAAAGCAGTTTAAGAAAAGAAGGTAACAATATGATTATTTGTATCGACGTTGGTAATACGAATATTAAATATGCAATTTTTGACGAGGACGAGCTTCGTTTTTCCTTCCGTGTTGCGACCGATTTAAAAAAGACCTCGGACGAATACGGCGCGCAGTTGACGGGTATGCTTTCCGCAAACGGAGTCAGCGCGCAGGAAATTGAAGGCGGTATTATTTCTTCCGTCGTGCCTTCGCTCGATTATACGGTGGATAATATGTGCGATCTGTATTTGCACATTTCACCCTTGCATATCGCGCCTGGATTAAAGAGCGGTTTAAACATCCGTTGCGACGACGCGCGTGAAGTCGGTGCGGACCGCATTGTAAACTGTGTATCCGCAATCGTGGGCTACAGCGACGGTACCCCGATGATCGTGGTTGATTTCGGTACGGCAACCACCTTTAATATCATCAGCGCGAACAACGAATTTATCGGCGGCGTCATTGCCCCTGGTATCAAAGGCTCGTTGGATTCGCTTGTCAACGGCACGGCGAAATTGCCCCGTGTAGAAATCGAGGCGCCTGCCAGCGTCATTGCAAAAAATACGGTAACAAATATGCAGGCGGGTATTGTGTTCGGCTTTGCTGGCTTGGTCGAATATATTGTAAAGCGGATCAAAAAAGAACTGAAATGTCCGTCCGTAAAGACGATTGCTACGGGTGGATTTAGCAATATTATCTCCAAGGAAATCGAATGCATCGACGTGGTGGATAAGCTGTTGACCTTGAAAGGGTTAAAATATTTGTACGATTTAAATCAGTAAAGTTAGAAAGAGCTGTTAGGAGGCTATGGATATGAAAAAGAGAGTAGGCGTTGCAATTCTTGGTTTAGGCGTTGTCGGCGGCGGTACGTATAAAACGTTGGTCGATCATAGAGAATTTTACCTCAAAACGCAAAACGTAGACATTGTTGTAGAGGCTGTTTTGGATAAAAACAGAGCGCGTTTGCAAGAACTCGGTGTGCCCGAAGAATGCATCGCAGGCAGTATTGCAGAGGTCGTTGCGAACCCTGCCATCGATATTGTCATTGAAACGATCGGCGGTGTAGGGATCGCAAAAGAATTCGTTATGGCGGCATTGAAGGAAGGCAAGACGGTCGTTACCGCGAACAAGGAAATGATCAGCAAATGCTCGCACGAATTGGAACGTATCGCAAGACGCAACAACTGCGGCTTGTATTATGAAGCAAGCTGTGTAGGCGGCGTGCCTATTATCCGTACGCTTTTGGACGGCGTACAAGCCAACCATATCACTGAAATGATGGGTATCGTAAACGGTACGACCAACTATATATTGACAAAAATGACGCAGGACGGCAAGGATTACGCAGAGGCGTTGAAAGAAGCCCAAGCGCTTGGCTATGCCGAATTTGACCCGACCAACGACGTGGAAGGGTTTGACTCGACGTACAAGCTGTCTATCTTGTCGTCGATGGCATTCCATACGAAGGTGCCTTACACCAAGGTACATCGTGAAGGGATTTCTTCCGTCAGCGTGCAGGATATTGCCATCGGTAAAGAAATTGGGTATACGCTGAAATTGCTTGCAATCGGTAAAAATTCTGAAAACGGTATCGAGGTACGCGTACATCCCACGTTTATCCCGTCTGCGCATCCTTTGGCAGGGGTAAGCGACGCATACAACGCCGTATACTTGCGCGGCGACGCATTGGATGATATTATGCTGTACGGGAAGGGTGCAGGCGCATTCCCCACGGCAAGCGCGGTGGTCAGCGACGTCATTTATGCGGCAACCCATTCTGAAATCAAATATTCCACCTATAAAAATACGGCAACGGCGGAAAGCAAAGTGAAGTTTATTTCCGATTTTTCCAGCGCGTATTATATCCGTTTGTCGGTAGACGACAAGGCGGGCGTGCTTGCCAAGGTCAGCGGTATTTTCGGTAGAAACGGCATTTCTATCGTGGAAATTATGCAGAAGGGCAGCAGCAGTGAAGACGGCGGCAGGGTGCCTTTGATCATCATTACGCATAAAACGAAAGAAAACAGCGTGAAAAACGCAGTGGCAAAAATCAACGCGTCGGATATTGGTACCGTGGAAGCGGTCATTCGCGTAGAAGCGTAAACAAACGATTTCGGGGCGTCACGAAACGCCCCGTTTTTCATCGGAGGAAATACTATGCGTGGATTGATTGTGATCAACGGCTATCCAAACGCGAAGAAATTTTACAATCAAGGCGCACGAATTTTAGAAGCGCTTCAAGCCGAGGGGATAGAGGCGGAGCTTGTAAAAAACGGCGAGGTTTCCGTTTGTATCGATGGGCAGGGTCGCATAGAGGGCTTGCTTGCAAAGCAATACGACTTTGTCGTATACTTGGACAAGGATAAGTATTTGGGCCGCATGTTAGAAGCCGCGGGCTTGCGTTTGTTCAACAGCGCGGAAGCGGTGGAAATTTGCGATGATAAACTGTCTACCTATCTTGCGTTGAGCGGTTGCGGTTTGCGTTTAGCTGCTTCCATTCCCGCGCCGCTTTGCTATACGAAGGGCGTAATAGAGCCCAATCCAAGCTTTTTAGACACCGTTGCAAAACGCCTGCAATTTCCTTTGGTGGCAAAGAAAAGCTACGGTTCCTTCGGTGCAGGGGTTCGTCTTGTCAACGATATGGCGGAGCTGAAAGAGACGGAGCTTGCGTGGCTGTACGAGCCGCATTTTTACCAAGAATATGTAGAAGAATCCAAGGGTAAGGATTATCGCATTATCGTGATTGGCGGTAAGGCGGTCGGCTGTATGGAGCGTCAGGCAAAGCAAGGGGAATTTCGCTCGAATATCGAGCTCGGCGGTGCGGGAAAAGTAGCCAATCCGTCCAAGGTATATTGGCAGGCGGCGGAGTTTGCCGCAAAAACCTTGGGGCTTGATTACTGCGGGGTCGATCTTTTGAAAACGGAGAGTGGACCCGTGATTTGCGAGGTGAATTCCAACGCCTTTTTCGACGGTTTTGAAAGGGCGACGGGCGTGGACGTTGCCGCTTTATATGCGAAGCATATTGCGCAGACTTTGAACAAATAACAGAGGGAAAAATATGATTACGAAAGAGCAAACGGATCTGTATACGCGAATTTTAAAAGAGGAATTGGTACCCGCTATGGGTTGTACGGAACCGATTTCTATTGCTTACGCAGCGGCGAAGGCGCGCGCTGTATTGGGGGAAATGCCCGTATCCGCAAAGGTTTCGGTCAGCGGTAATATCGTTAAAAATGCAAAGAGCGTTACCGTCCCGCATACGGGTGGTATGCGTGGAATTAGATCGGCGTTTATCGCAGGTTTGGTGGCAGGGGATGCAGATGCGGAATTGGAGGTAATTTCTAAGGTTTCTCCCGAGCAAATTGAGGTGATGAAACAAGTTTTGGATACCTTCGACGTAGAGGTTTTCACCCCCGCTGACGCGCGTATTTTTGACATTGGCATTACGCTGTATTCTGCAAATCACAGTGCGTTTGTACGTATTTGTGATACGCATACCAACGTCGTATTGATTTGCAAGGATGGGGAAACTCTGTATGAAAATCCGCCCAAGGACGTGGAACGCGCGGACAGAAGCAGCTTGACGGTGGAAAGCATTATTGCCTATGCGGACAGCGTAGCAATTTTGGATATAAAGGAAACGCTGGATCGTCAAATTTCGTACAATATGGCGATTGCGGAAGAGGGATTGAAAAATTCGTACGGCGCAAATATCGGTAAAGTGTTGCTCCGCGCCTATCAGCCTGATATTAAAATCACGGCGAAAGCGTATGCGGCGGCGGCAAGCGATGCGCGTATGAACGGTTGCGAATTGCCCGTCGTGATCAATTCTGGCAGCGGCAACCAAGGGATTACGGCATCCGTACCCGTCATTGTATATGCAAGGGGCTTGCACGTTTCTGAAGAAAAACTCTATCGGGCTTTGTGCGTATCCAACCTGATTACCATTCACTTAAAAGACGGCATCGGCGCGTTGTCAGCCTATTGCGGCGTAGTGTCTGCAGGCGCAGGCGCGGCGTGCGGGGTCGCGTATTTGTTGGGCGGTAGAGTGCAAGAGATTTCCCACGCGCTGGTCAATGCGCTTGCGATCGATTCGGGAATCATTTGCGACGGTGCGAAGGCAAGCTGTGCGGCGAAGATTGCTACGGCGGTGGAGAGTGGGTTGTTGGGCTTGAATATGTACTATAACGGAAACGAATTTTTCGCAGGCGACGGCATCGTAAAAGCGGGTGTAGAGAACACGATCAAGAGCGTTTCCCGATTGGCGCACGAGGGGATGCGGGAAACGGATAAAGAGATTATCCGCATTATGCTGGAAAACAACTGAAAATACATAAATTTACCAAAGGTATTCTCTTTTATGGGGGATACCTTATTTTTTATAAAAAAAATTGCGTTTTTCCCTTTAAAATCCTTGCTTTTTTCAGTTAAAATGTGATAGAATAAAGTTTAATCAATATTTTTGATAGAAAAGCTATGTTTATTCAACTTTTTCGTTTGATTGACATAGTAAAGAGAGAGGTGAAATTATGGAAAGAGTGTACAATTTTTCGGCGGGACCTTCGATGATGCCCGAAGAGGTGTTACAAAAGGCGGCGGCAGAGATGCTGAACTATGAAAACAGCGGTATGTCCGTGATGGAAATGAGTCATCGATCTCCCGTATATGAAAAAATCATTACCGACGCGGAAAATTTACTGCGCCAAGTAATGGAGATCCCCGACAATTACAAGGTGTTGTTTTTGCAGGGCGGCGCGTCTACGCAATTTGCGGCGGTACCTTTAAATTTGATGTCGAACGGCAAAGCGGATTACGTCCTTTCTGGACAATTTTCCACCAAGGCATATCAGGAGGCGCAAAAATACGGCGACGCTTATGCGGCTGCAAGCAGTAAAGACATCAATTTCTCCGCGGTACCCAAGGTATCGAAAGAGGATTTCCGCGCGGATGCCGATTACGTGCATATTTGTTTCAACAACACCATTTACGGTACGAAATTTTCCTATATTCCCGATACGGGGGATATTCCATTGGTGGCGGATTTGTCCTCGTGTATTTTAAGCGAGCCCGTGGACGTGTCAAAATTCGGCGTGATTTACGCAGGGGCGCAAAAAAATATGGCGCCTGCAGGCTTGACTGTCGTGATTATCCGTGAAGATCTTTTGGGGCAGGCAAGAAAGGAAACGCCTACGATGCTCGATTATAAGGTAATGGCAGACAACGGATCCATGTATAACACGCCGCCTTGCTACTGCATCTACGTTGCAAAGTTGGTATACGAATGGATTTTAGGGTTGGGCGGCTTGCAGGCTATGAAGGCGCGCAACGAGAAGAAGGCGGCGCTTTTGTACGGATACTTGGACGGGCAGGATTATTACAAGGCGCCCGTGGCAAAGGACAGCCGTTCGATGATGAACGTAACCTTCGTGACGGGGGATGCAGATTTGGATAAAAAATTCTGTGCAGAAGCGGCAAAGGCGGGCTTGGTCAATCTGAAAGGCCACCGCTCGGTAGGCGGTATGCGCGCATCTATCTACAACGCAATGCCGTACGAGGGTGTGGAAAAATTGGTCGCGTTTATGAAAGAATTTGCAAAAAATAACCCGAAAATGTAAAAATTTTTTATTTATAATAAAAAAAATGCTATGAACCCTTGACTGTGGAAAATGTGTGAGTATAATATACTATGGAGAGAAATGAAATGTTGAAAGTAAAATTGATGAATAAAATTGCAAAGGTGGGGACGGACGTCTTATCGCCGCTTCGTTACGAAGTCGGGGAAAGCGTAGAAGCAGAGGACGCGGTTATGGTTCGTTCGGCGGCTTTACACGATATGCCGTTCTCGCCAAATCTTCGTGCGATTGCCCGTTGCGGCGCAGGGGTCAACAATATTCCCGTAGACAAATGCACGCAAGAAGGAATTGTCGTTTTTAATACGCCCGGTGCCAATGCAAACGCTGTAAAGGAATTGGTAATTGCGGCGTTGGTGCTTGCTTCCCGTGATGTAATCGGCGGGGTGAAGTGGGTGGAAACCCTTGCAGGGCAGACGGATATTGCAAAGACGGTAGAAAAGGGCAAATCGGCGTTTGTCGGTCACGAGCTTGCCGGGAAAACGCTCGGCGTCGTTGGCTTGGGCGCGATTGGCGGTATGGTTGCAAACGCAGCGATTTCCTTAGGGATGAACGTAATGGGTTACGACCCTTACATTACCGCGAAGGCGGCGTGGAGCCTTGCGCCTTCGGTGCGTCAGGCGTCCGATTATGAAGATATTTTCAGACATTGTGATTATATCAGCTTACACGTACCTGCAACGCCGCAAACGAAAAATATGATTTGCGAAAAAACGTTGGCGCATATGAAAGACGGGGTGCGTATCCTTAATTTAGCGCGCGCGGACTTGGTCAACGCGGCAGATTTAAAGGCTGGCTTGGAAAGCGGAAAAGTCGCTTCGTATATCACCGATTTCCCCACGGAAGAAACGGTAGGGGTGAAAGGGATTGTGGCGATTCCCCATTTGGGCGCTTCGACGATCGAATCGGAAGATCATTGCGCGGTGATGGCGGCACAGCAGTTGGACGAATTTTTGACCTGTGGTAACATCCGCAACAGCGTCAATTTCCCGACGGTTGGCATTCCCTTATCCGAAAAGCCCCGCGTTTGTATTATGAACAAAAATATTCCCAATATGCTCTCGCAGATTACCTCGGCGTTCTCATCGCAAAATATCAACATTGAAAATTTGGCAAACGGGTCGAAAGGGGAAATCGCTTACACGATCGTAGAAACGAACGTGGAGGCGGACGGCGCGATCATAGAAACATTAAAAAATATCGAAGGCGTGTTCGGGGTAAGGACTTTCGCCTAAAGGAGGACGGTATGTCCGAAAACATTTTACGGAAAGAAGAAAAAATTGCATTCGAGCTTCGTGCGCTTTATCAAAAATACGGTTATTTGCCGTATAAGATGAGCAAGTTCGAAACGTACGATTTATACGCCCGCAATAAAGAATTTTTGGAAGGGGCGCGTATCGTCACGTTCAACGATACGGACGGAAAATTGATGGCGTTAAAGCCTGACATTACGTTGTCAATCGTCAAAAACGATGCACACAGCTTGGCAAAGCGTAAGGTATATTACAACGAAAACGTATACCGCGCGTCCAAGAAAACGGAAGGATTTAAAGAATTGCATCAGGTCGGTGTCGAATGCATTGGCGAGCTGGATTTGTACGACGTTTACGAAATGGTTTGCCTTGCGGCGGAAAGCTTGAAAAAAATCAGCGAAAACTTTGTTTTGGATATTTCGCACTTGGGAATTTTGACCGCCGTATTGCAGGGCTTAAATGGTGGAAAAGATTTTGAAAAATCGGTAAAACGCTGTCTTTCCGAGAAGAACTTGCACGAGCTGAAATCGCTTTGTACAGAGAAAGGAATTTCGTCAGAAAAATTGACTTCCCTCATCGGTGCCTACGGCACGCCGCGCGATACCTTGGCAAAATTGGAAACGCTTTGCGAAAGTGCGGAAGAAAAGGCTGCTTTGGCAGAATTAAAATCGCTGTGCGCTTTATTAGAAAAGACCGATTATGCCGATCGTATTCGTTTGGATTTTTCCTTGACGGGCGGCGGCAATTATTACGACAACGTCGTATTCAAGGGCTTTATCAATGGGATCGGCGAAGGGGTGCTTTCGGGCGGTAGATACGATCGGTTGCTTGCTCGTATGGGCAAACAATCGGGCGCAATCGGCTTTGCCGTATATCTTGATTTGTTAGAAAATTGGGACAGAGAATACCGTGAAACGGACGTGGACGTCGTGGTGTTATACGATGGCGGCGTAGCGGTGGAAACGTTGGCAAGCACTGTGAAAGCGTTGATTGCCGAAGGCAATTCTGTCAGCGCACAAAAATCGCAAGGGGAATTACGTTGTAAACGTCTTGTGGATTTGCGGGGAGGTAAGAAATGTTAAATATAGCGCTTCCCAAAGGCCGTTTGGGTGAAAAAGTATACGCGATGTTCGAGCAAGCAGGCTACGAATGTCCCTCCATCAAAGAAAACAACCGTAAACTGATTTTTGAAAACAAAGAAAAGGGCGTGCGTTATTTTTGGGTAAAGCCGTCCGACGTTTCTATCTACGTAGAGCGCGGCGCAGCGGACGTAGGGGTTTGCGGAAAGGATATCCTTGCCGAATACGAGCCTGACGTTTACGAGCTGCTCGATTTTAAGACGGGCGTATGCCGTATGGCGGTGGCTGGGCCGAAAAATTTCCGCGACGACGGTCAGCATACCTTGAAGGTGGCAACCAAGTTTGAAAATTGTGCAAAAGCCTTTTATGCGCAAAAGGGTCGTGACATTGACGTTATCAAATTAAACGGCTCGATTGAAATTGCGCCCATTTTAGGGCTTTCGGACGTCATTGTGGATATCGTAGAAACAGGTACGACGTTGAAAGAAAACGATTTGGACGTGATTGAAACGGTATTCCCGATCAGCGCGCGTTTTATCGTCAATAAAGCGAGCTTTAAATTTAAAACCGCCGCAATAGAGGATTTGACGGCGAAACTTCGTACAATGTTGGATGAAAAAGAGAGAGAATAATGATTAAGATATACAAATTTGGTGAAGTGCCTTCCGAAGAAATCTTCGCGCGTTTCAGCCCTACGGCAAGCGTTGAGGACGTGGTTGCGGAGATTATTGCGGAGGTCATCAAAAATAAGGACGCGGCGTTAAAAGCGTACGCACAAAAATTTGATAAAGTCGTGTTAGACGCCTTAGAAGTAAGCCAAGCGGAAATTGACGCTGCGTATGAAAAGGCGGATAAGACCTTTGTGGCAATTTTGGAAGAAGCGGCGGCAAATATCCGCCAATTCCACTCTAAACAGGTCCGCAAGGGGTTTGAAATCCAACGTGAGGACGGCGTGGTGATCGGGCAGAAAGTCACCCCGATTGAAAAGGTGGGCTTGTACGTACCCGGCGGTACGGCGGCATATCCTTCTACGGTATTGATGGATTCGATCCCTGCCAAGATCGCAGGCTGTAAAGAAATCGTGATGGTAACGCCGCCGGCAAAAGACGGCAACATAAATCCCGATATTTTAACGGCAGCAAAAGTAGCAGGCGTTACCCGCATTTTCAAGGTAGGCGGCGCGCAAGCGATTGCGGCGTTGGCGTACGGCACGGAGAGTATCCCTAAGGTGGACAAAATCGTAGGGCCTGGCAACGCATACGTAGCGGAGGCGAAAAAGCAGGTTTTTGGCAAGGTATCGATCGATATGATTGCAGGGCCCAGCGAAATCCTCGTGGTGGCGGATTCTACCGCCAATGCGGCGCACGTCGCGGCGGACTTGCTTTCGCAGGCAGAACACGACAAGATGGCAAGCGCCGTGCTTGTCACGGATAGCCAAGCCTTTGCAGGCGAAGTTTCGTCGGAATTGGAAAAGCAAATTCCCTTGTTGCCTCGTTGTGAAATTGCTCGTAAATCGATTGACGACAACGGTAAAATCATCGTTGCGGACAATTTGTTGCAGGCGATCGAAATTGCCAATGAAATCGCGCCCGAACATTTGGAGCTGTGTGTAGACAAGCCGTTTGACTATTTGGATAAAATCGAACACGCAGGCTCTGTATTTATGGGAAAATACTGTCCCGAGGCGTTTGGGGATTACTTTGCGGGTCCCAACCATACGTTGCCGACCAGCGGTACGGCGAAATTCTCTTCGCCCTTGTCCGTGGACGATTTTGTGAAAAAGACGCAATATAGCTACTACACTGAAACCGCGTTCCATAAAATTGCGGATAAAGTGGCGTTTTTTGCAGACAAAGAGGGATTACACGCACACGCAAAGAGCGCGCTGATCCGTAAAGAATAAGATAGGATTATGAGTAAATTTTTCAGTCAAAAATTTTCCGCTTTGACTCCGTACACACCAGGAGAACAACCCAAGGAAAGGAAATACGTAAAATTGAATACGAACGAATCGCCTTTCCCTCCTCCCGCATCCGTGGTGGAGGCGGCGAAACGTGAAGCGGGGGCGTTACAATTATACTCCGACCCTGAAAACAGCCGTTTGATCGATTTGGCGGCAAAGACGTGGGGTGTAAAGAAAACGCAGCTTGTGGCGACCAACGGCTCGGACGAGATATTGAATTTTGCCTTTATGGCGTTTTGCGATCAAAATCACCCGATTGTGTTCCCTGACATCAGCTATGGGTTTTATTCGGTGTTTGCGCAGCTGAACGGTATTCCGTATCAGCAGATACCTTTAAAAGAGGATTTTTCGGTGGATTACCGCGATTACGTGGGGATCGGTAAAAATATCGTAATTGCCAACCCCAACGCACCGACAGGGCTTTGTCTTTCGGTTGCCGAGGTGGAGGAAATCGTCAAATCCAACCCCGACAACGTGGTGATTATCGACGAGGCATACGTGGATTTTGGCGGAGAAAGCTGTGTTCCTTTGATCCAAAAATATGACAATTTGTTGGTAACGCAGACTTTTTCAAAATCGAGAAGCTTGGCAGGCGCAAGATTGGGCTTAGGCTTTGCTTGCGAAGCCTTGATTGCCGATTTGCAGACGATCCGTTATTCGACCAATCCCTACAACGTAAACCGTATGACGGAGGCGGCGGGCGTCGCCGCGTTGGAGGCAAACGAATACTTTCTTGACAATGCAAAGACGATTATAGAAAACCGTGCGTACACGAAAACGGAATTGGAAAAGCTTGGGTTTGAAGTA
>JAFWAN010000053.1 GCA_017507585.1 Clostridia bacterium | reverse complement strand
TTCGATTATATTACCATCAATGGTAAGACCTTGAGAGAAATTGGGGTTACCGGAGCGGCGATCAATAAGTTCACCCGTGCAGGGTTGGGGTTGAATACCACGTTGAGCAACTCGATGACGGTTGTTATCAAAGAGGGCTGTGAAATCCCTTCCTATCAGTTCTGGCAGAATCCTACGGACGCAAGCAAGTACAGCTGCTATACGGTAGACGCAACCTATACCTGCGTATATGCGGCAGCAGGCGAAGATGTATTTGTAATCACGAAAGAAGTCAGCGAAAATACGTATGAGGAGCAATTTGACGAACATTACGTTTTGTCGGATTTGCAAAAAGTCGGATACGCAAAGACGGACGTTTTCAAAGACGGTTATGAAACGTTGACGAATACGGGCGGTAGTGAAGCGGATTACCGCTACGGCTATATCGGTTCGACTTCGTTCACGTTGTCCTTTGACTTTAAATTCGACAGCGCAGAATACTATAATACGTTACACATTAATTTAGGGACGGACGGTTATGGCGGAAATAAATTCCATTTCGGTTGGCGCTTCTATTTGTTGCGCGGTAATGACACGGATGGAACCGTTCCCAACCAATGCGTTGAATATTTCTCCAACACCAGTAGTTACGGAGGAAATATCACGGGATCCGCAAATAAGGCGCTTGGGAGCGCTGCGTTTGTGGCAGGAACGGTTTATAACGTAACCATCGGCTATAAATTGGTCAATGCAAGCACTGGTGAGGTTATGGTTTATACCTCGATTAACGGCGATAGCAGAATTGATAACTACGAGCTTGGCGGTACCTTTGTCAACTTTGCGCCCTATATCAACAGTTTGACAATGAGCACAAGTACAACGGGTACGGTCACCGTAAGCGATCCTAGTTTCAATATGGGACGTGTGCCGTATAAAGTAACTTTTGACGGCATTGGTGAAATGTACAACAACGTTATTTATCTTCCTGACGTGAATCCCGTAGACTACAATATGGATAATTGCGTATTCGTAGGTTGGTCGGAAGTGGAAGACCTTAGCAAACTTACGAGCAACAACCTTTATGCCGTAGGGGCGAGAATGTTGGTTACCAGCGATAAGGCACTGTATCCCGTATGGTTAGAATTTAATATGGAAAGCGGCGCGGCGGTTCGTGCAACGGTAGGTTCCAGCGGTCTTCGTTATACCGTGAACGTGGATAAAGATATCTATGAGGCGTGGAAGACGGCAGGTATTATCGTAGAAGTAGACAGTATTTTGGCACCCACCGATTATCTGGTGGATACCGAATTGACGCACGATCTTGGCAGCGGTAGATATACTCAAAACGTTACGGAAAAATGGCAGGTAGAGAATGCAGTATATACCTCTGCATTTACCAACATCAGCTACGATCAGTACGGCAGACAGTTCTCCGCGCGCGGTTATCTCAAAATTCAATATAAAAATGGTGCGAAGTACGTATATACCACGTACAATGCAGGCGACCATTCGAGAAGTATCTATGACGTTGCAACGGCGGCGTATACAGACGGATATTCGAACAACGCAGTTGTAAAATCCTACGTCAACGACGTTGCGGACATTGTGATTGACAGCGATTTGAACGCAAGCAAGAATACCAATGCAGTCGGTACGTACACCGTAGGTACGGCTTTGTCGGGCAATACCTTGACGATTACGATTAGCAACGGCAGCGTAAAGGCGGCAATCATCAACGGCACCCGTATCGTAATGGGCAAGCAAGCAAACGTTATGATTGGCTCCGTGAGATGTCTTATCAACGGATATAAGCTGAACAACGATGGTTTACAATTGACCTTTACCGTCGAACAGAAAGAGGACTTCGGTAAAGAATATTACATTGATTTATTGCAGGAATATATCGACAGTACGGTATACACCAAAACGCATAAGGCTTACGTTGACAGCGTGGTGAATACTGCGATTTCGGCAATTGAGGCAAGCGACAGCAGCGCAGTTTGGGCGGCGAAGTATGCAGAAGCAGACGAATGGCTCAAGACCGTGAAGACGGCTGTGGAATTGGCGGCAAACGATACCGCGGACGTTAGACTTGCTACGCCGACCTTGTCGAAAGGGCTTGGTTATACGGTAACGTGGACTGCGGTTGAAAATGCAGACTACTATACCGTAAGCGACAACAACGATTACCGTACGGAAAGGGTTGTCCTTGCAGGTGAAGCACTTACGTATAAAGCGGAAGTAATCGGCGACCACAATATCACGGTTACGGCGCATTCTTACTTCGATGCGTGGAACAGCAGCTTTGCTTCCAACCAAGTGGCAACACCGAAGGTGAAACCTGTATTCTCTTACAAGTCCATGTTGGACGGTATGTATAAATTTGATAAAGATCAAATGAAGAATATGGGTATTTCCACGGAGGGATACTACTACGATAGCAGTGCGAAAGAATACATCGTATATTACAGCAAAGATATTGGCTGGACGCCTTATCCTGCATTGGCGACCGATTGGACGTCTCCTGCAGAATTCCCTACGCACGCGCAGAGATTAAAGGATCTGGGCAACAACGTTATCTTGATTGCGTTTGATACCGAAGCGTCTTACGACGCGGATGAAACTTGGGAAACCAGCCGTATGAAATACGTTATGGATACGGCTTGGACCATGGGTATGAAAGTCCTTGTTTGCGACGAAGTATTCTACAATTTGTCTATGAGTGATGCTGACCATAAGGATACTTGCGCGGATAGCGTGGCAACCGTAGAAACGGCAATTGCAAGCCGCGACGGCTTTGCAGAGTACGTAAAACACCCTGCATTCTACGGGTTCTCGTTGGATGACGAACCATATTATGAATATATCGATGCGATGAAGTATACCATCACTGCGTTGGATGCAGCTTGTGCAGAGCTTGGCGTTGAACCTTTCTATCTTGCGTGCTTGTTCCAATCTTCTGGTAGTGATAAGGTATACACGGGAAGCACACTTCAAAATTATTATAAGGAGTGGCTTGCAATTCCTGGTGTTGACAATCAATATCTCTACGTGGATATTTATACGCAGCACGCTATGAATTATCCGTTCTACACATTTACAAACCGTTATGAAAACTCGTTCGACGCAGTATACGGCAGCAGCAATTTGGGCGGTAAATATGATTTCTATCAGGCAATCACCTGCCATACGCAAAACAGCGGTACGTTGACGGAACAAGATTTGTACATGTCCTTGCTGTATGCAGCGGCACACGACGTAGCGGGCTATTCTTGGTTCTGTTACTTCCCGATTGCAGCGGAACCGGATGCGGCATCCATGGTAGGCTATGACGGTTACACCGGTTACGGTAATGGGGTCGTTAACGGCAATACGATGAATAACGCAAGCGGTAGCTACTACAATGCGGCAAAGACAGCTGGGTATCAGTTTGAATTGATTCAAGGCTTGTTGGATGGCTATGATTGGAAGACGAGAAGTGTCAGCGGTGATTTGTTGACAACAACGCTTTCCAACGGTACCAATACGGCAACCGTATATGTCAATGCAGACGAAGATAAGATGTCCTCTTCTGTTACCGTTACGGCAAGCGGCAGCCAGTGTTATCTTGTAGGTTATCAGGTAGGTACAGCGGAAGCGCCTTATCAAGCGGTTTCTGGCAGCGTTACCTTGAAACCCGGTCAAGCGGTATTCTGTATTAACTAATAGGAGGAAAAGGCAATGAAACAGTATCAAAATATTTCTGTGGAAGTGATTTTTCTTCCCATGCAAGACGTGTTGACGGATTCGACCAGTCAAGACAACGTTACAGACGTGCCTGACTTTGACTAAGTAAAAAGAAAACCCCCTCTCTTCGGAGAGGGGGTTATTCGTTGAGATAGGGAATTAAATGACCACGATGTCCATATCTTTGAATTGTTCTTTTAATTTATCAGGGAAATCCTGGTCGGTGATCAATACGTTGATATCTTCCGCGCGGGCAAAAGTATAGGGCTTGATTTTACCGATTTTCGAACTGTCGAGCATCATATATAAGAATTTTGCTTTCTTACAAACGACGCGAAGAAGCTCTGCCTCTACCTGCGATTTGCAGGAAAAACCGTTTTCCAGGGTAAATGCCGAGGCGGAGATAATGGCAAGCTCAAAATTGGTGTCGGTAAAATACAGCGAGGAAAACGCAGACGCGGTGGAGAGGTTTTCCTTGATCAGTTGACCGCCTAAAAGGTTGACGACCACGTTTTTCTTTTTTGCGAGTTCGGTTGCAACCGCCAAGCCGTTGGTAAAGACGTTGCAAGGACGATCGGGCATTTCCTTGGCAAGATACAACGCCGTGGTACCGCCGTCGAGGAAGATGGACGCGCCTTCGTCGATCAACTCGGCAGCTTTTTGCGCAATGGTAATCTTCTCATCGGTATGGATGGTGGTTTTTTTCGTGTACGGTTCGCCCGAGGTTTTTTGTACCTCGCGTACCGACATCGCGCCGCCGCGGATACGGATAATTTTTCCCTCCTCTTCCAATTGGAAAAGGTCTCTGCGTAAGGTCATTTGTGATACGTGGGGGAAGGCTTCTTCTAATTGACCGAGCGTTAATTTACCACGCTTGTCCAAAAGTTCTGCGATTTCCGCAATGCGTTCTCGTTTCATCTTTACGGCTCCTTTGTCTATTTTTGTTATATTTTATCACAAATATGTAAAAAATGCAAGTAGGTGGGCGTATTTTCTTACATTTTTATTGTCAACTTCACAAAAAAGTGAAAATATCGTAAACAATGACAATGCTGACAAATATTTTGACCCGTATATACGGATGGAAAAATTTCACTTGTTTTTGCTTGCGGTTTTTCGGGTATATATGATATAATAGGTGCAGAAAGATAGGAGCAACACTCGTATGTACGATTTTATTGCCGATTTAGACGGATTTTTTTGTGAAACGTATGCAAATTATGACAAGCTTTGTATTTTACCTGGATACGTGATGCCTTTAATGCAGCGTTCAGAGGTGCGTGAAGACGGTAGAACGTATGCATACACCTTGCCTGCGGAAACGATGCGCCTTGCCAATCAGGAGAAAAAGGACGAAATTTTAGCCGAGTTAAAAACCCGTTTAACGGATACTACGTTTTCCTTTTCTTTCCGTCCGATTGGAAATTGTAAGCGGATTAAAAATATATTTTCCAAATTTGCATTTCACAAAAATTTGAAACAAATATTGGACAAATACGGTATTTCGTTTGCGGAAGCGTTGGAAAATCTTAACGTTTCCCAAGAGGTTTGGAAAGGGATTGAAAGGGGAAAATTTGAACCGACGAGAAATCTTATCTATTCGTTGGCGTTGACGTCACAATTTTCCTACGATGATACTTGCGCGTTGATGCATTTGGCTGGGTACCAGTTTAATTTTGCAAACGTGAAAGACGTCGTAATTTGTTATCTCTTACAACAAAAGGTTTACAATCGCGGTATGATCGATGCGGCTTTAAACGAATATAAAATCAGCAACCTTTTCTTAAAATAAAACGAAAAAGCGGGTCTTGCACACTTGCTTTTTGCGTTGGCATATGCTATAATAAGTAAAAATTGAATATCCGAGCGGAAAAAGAGTATCTTACTTTAGCGTTTTGACAGAGAATCGCGCCATAGGCTGAAAGCGCGTGAAAACGTCGGTGGGAGAAAGTGCGTTTTCGCGTTATTAGGACAGACTAATCCTCTGCGGTTGCCTCCGTCATCGGGCAAAGAGGGAAAGCCTTTGGCTTTCTAAAGTAAAGTGGAACAGCGGTAAGACGCCTTTACGCAATTTGTAGCGTAGGGCGTATTTTTTATTATTTTTCGTTGTGAGGTGGAATATGTGGTTTAAAAATCTCCGCGACGATATCAAAGCGGCAAAAGCAAATGACCCTGCGGCGCGCAACTCGTTTGAGGTGTGGCTGACCTATGCAGGCGTCCATGCGCTGTCTTGGCACCGTGTGGCGTATTTCTTTCATAAAATCAAATTAAAGCTGCTGGAGCGTATCATCAGTCAGTTGGCAAGATTTTTCACGGGGATAGAAATTCATCCCGCGGCAAAAATAGAGGGTGGCGTCTTTATCGATCACGGTATGGGCGTGGTCATCGGCGAAACGGCGGAAGTGCATCGAGGCACCGTCATTTATCAAGGCGTCACCTTAGGCGGTACGGGAAAAGAAAGAGGGAAGCGGCATCCTACCATTATGGAGGACGTGGTGATTTCCGCTGGCGCAAGGGTATTGGGCGGCTTTACCGTAGGCAAGGGCGCAAAAATCGGTGCGGGGGCGGTGGTTTTAAAAGAAGTTCCTCCGTATGCAACCGTGGTGGGAATCCCCGGGCGTATCGTGCGTATTCGTACCCCTGAAACGGAAGATGCGACCCATTCGGGAATTATCGCGGCGGTGGCGCTGTCGCACGAGGCAAGGGAAGAAGCGGCGAAAGAAGCGGCGCGTATCGCCGAGGAAGAACGCAGTAAAAAGAGATAAATGAGCATACCAGGTATGCGTTGAAACAATAAAGGAGAGGTAATTTATATGAAGATTTACAACTCGTACACCAAAAGAAAAGAAGAATTTATCCCTTTAGAGGGGAATAAGGTAAAAATGTACGCCTGCGGCATTACGGTGTCGGGAGAGGCGCATATCGGCCATGGGTATCAGGCGCTGATTTACGATATTATGCGTAAATACCTCAAAAAAGAGGGGTATGACGTCACCTACGCGCGCAATTATACGGACGTGGACGATAAAATTATTGCAAAATCCAAAGAGACGGGCATCCCTGCGGACAAGTATGCGGCGATGATGATTGAAAACATCAACGGCATTATGGAAAAATTTCACGTCGACGATCCCGACGTTTGGCTGAAAGCCACCCAAAATATCCAAAATATCATCGATTTTGTTTCTACGCTGATCGAGAAAGGACATGCCTATGCCACCAAGAACGGAGACGTATATTTTGACGTTGAATCCTTCCCTGGGTACGGTAAATTGTCCAATCGTAACATTGAAGACGCCTTGGACGGCGTACGCGTAGACAACGATGACGAGAAGAAAAACGCCTACGATTTTGCCCTTTGGAAGAGTGCGAAAGAAGGGGAAATTTTCTGGGAATCGCCTTGGGGAAAGGGTAGACCTGGTTGGCATATCGAATGCTCGGCGATGAACCGCGCGGCGTTTGGCGATCAAATCGATATTCACGGCGGCGGTCGCGATTTGATTTTCCCGCACCACGAAAATGAAATTGCACAAACGGAAGCTTTGACGGGGAAACAGTTTGTCAAATATTGGACGCACAATGGGTTGATCAAGGTCAACGGACAAAAAATGAGTAAATCCCTCGGCAACAGCTTGCTCCTTGCCGATTTGTTGGAAAAATATTCGGACGAGGCGATCAAGTTTGCTTTATTGCAAACCAATTACCGCAACGACATCAACATCACGGACGATTTATTCCCTGATGCGGAAAAGCATTTGTACGATTTCTATTCCACGTTGGTTAAATTGGAAGAGATCACCACAAAACTGAAAGGCTACGAATTGACGATTGAAGGAGAAGACGCGGCGAAAGCGGCGGAATGCGCACAAAAGATAGAGGACGAATTTAACGCTTGTATGAGCGACGATTTCAACACCGCGCTTGCACTGTCTAACCTTTTCGGGTGCTTTAAGGAAATCAAAAAGCAATTATCCGAAGGCAAGACGGAAGGGTTTGTCGTAGCGCTTTCGATGGCGGTACAAATCCGCAAAACCTACGCGCTGCTTGGCTTATTTACCAAGAACGCCAAAGAATATAAAGATTGGTATGAAGCAAAAACCGTATCGGCGATCCCCGCGGAGGTACAAGCGGTAGCGGAAGAACGTTGGGCGGCAAGACAAAACCGTGATTGGGCAAAGAGTGACGAACTGCGTGCCAAGCTTGCGGATATGGGTTATGCGGTAAAAGACAGCAAAACCGGCTACGAATTGACGAAAATTTAACACAAACCGTCGTGTTTGCTTGACAAAAACGGTATAATGATTATATAATGTATGACGGCAGAGCTGAATTTTCTGCTTTATACGGCGTAAATAAACAAGAGGAAAATAGATTATGAAAGCGAAAGAATTAAGAGAATTATATCTTGGTTTCTTCAAAGACCGTGGGCATAAGGTAATACCGTCCGCGTCCCTGATTCCCGAAAACGATCCCACCGTATTGTTTACAACGGCGGGTATGCATCCGTTGGTGCCTTACCTTTTGGGCGAAAAGCACCCTGCGGGTACCCGTTTGACGGACGTGCAGAAATGCGTGCGTACAGGGGATATCGACGACGTTGGCGATGAAAGACATTGTACTTTCTTCGAAATGCTTGGCAACTGGTCGTTGGGGGATTATTTCAAGAAAGAAATGATTCCTTGGAGCTACGAATTTTTAACGGGGGAAAAATACCTCAATATCCCCTCGGATAAAATAGCCGTGACCGTATTCGGCGGGGATGAAACGTTGCCCTGCGACGATGAAGCGGCGGCCTTGTGGGAGCAGGCAGGTATCAAGAAGGAAAACATTTATTATATGCCCCGCGAAAATAACTGGTGGGGGCCTGCGGGCTTGACGGGGCCTTGCGGTACGGACACGGAAATGTTCGTCATTCGCAAACCTAAATGTTCGCCTACGTGTAACCCTGATTGTAACTGCGGCGCGTTTTTGGAAATTTGGAACGACGTCTTTATGCGCTTTAACAAGCAAGCAGACGGCTCGTTTACCGAATTGTCGCAAAAGAACGTGGACACGGGTATGAGCTTGGAGCGTGCGCTTTGCGTTTTGAACGGCAAATCCAGCGTATACGAAACCGACCTTTTTGAAAACGCAATCAAGACGATTTCCGACTTGACGGGTAAAACCTACGGCGAGGACGAAGAAACGACCAAGGCGTTCCGCGTGTTGCTTGACCATACGCGTACGGCAACCTTTATGTTGGGCGATGAAAAGGGGATTGTTCCTTCCAACACCGACCAAGGCTATATTTTGAGAAGAATTATCCGCCGCGCGGTGCGCTACGGCAGAAAGATCAACCTGCCCGAAGGCAGCCTTGCGAAAATTTCCGAGGCGTTCATCGAGGAATACAAGGACGTTTACCCCGAATTGCAGATCAACAGCGCAAAAATTGCGGAAGAATTGGTAAAAGAGGAAACGAAATTCAACAAGACCTTGCAGCAGGGCTTGAAAGAATTTGAAAAATGCATCAACGGTATCGAACGTAAAAATGCGTTTATGGCGCAGAAGGATCCTGCGTACGTTGCGGAAAAGACCATCGGCGGCAAGCAGGCTTTCCACCTTTACGATACCTACGGTTTCCCCGTAGAAATCACGGACGAAATGGCGAAAGAACGCGGCTTTGCGGTGGATTTGGAAGGCTACAAGGCGGCGTTTGAAGAGCATCAAAACAAGAGCAAGGCAGGCAGCGAAGGGAAATTTGCTTGCGGTCTTGCCGACCATAAGGAAGCAACCACGGCGTTGCATACGGCAACCCATTTGTTGCACGCGGCGTTGAAGAAAGTATGCTCCCCCGACGTTAACCAAAAGGGCTCGAACATCACGGAAGAACGCTTGCGTTTCGACTTTAACCTGCCTCAGCCTATGACGGCGGAACAAATCAAAGCGGTAGAGGATCTCGTCAATGAAGTCATTAAGGCAGATATTCCCGTTACGATGAAAGAAATCACCTTGGAAGAAGCGAAGGCGGAAGGGTTTACGGGCTTGTTTGAAAGCAAGTACGGCGAAGTGGTAAAAACCTACACCATCGGTGATTTCTCCAAAGAAATTTGCGGTGGGCCTCACGTAGAATCGACGGGCAAATTGGGTCACTTTAAGATCCAAAAGGAACAAAGCTCAGGTTCGGGTATCCGTCGTATTAAGGCGATTTTAGAATAAGTGTATAAAGAGAAAGGAACGGCGAAAACCGTTCCTTTACAATAAAATAAAGGGGGCAGGTACGCGATGAGCGATATGATGACCGCAGACAAAGTGAAAAGATTGATGCAGCCGTTGCTGGATAAAGGTTGTTTTTTCGACTACTTTTACGAAAAGGGCGGCGACAGCAGCTGTGTATATATTTGTCGTTTTAAAAAGGGGCAAGACTTTTTTGATTGGCGCGAGGTCTCAGGCGAGGAAGAGGTGCATATCGTAACCTACGTGAAAGGGGAATACGGTTTCCCGAACTTAAAGCTGACCTACCCGAAACAATATCGCCGCTTTAAATGGAAACATATTTTCCGCAAGGCTACTTTTGATGAGAAACGCGCATTTGTTGCAGGGCTTTTAAATCAGGAATTGGCAAGCGGCAAACCCGAATTTTTCGGTATAAAATTCGACAACTAAAACAAAAATCCCATCCAAGCGGATGGGATTTTCTTTTGTCTGTACCGTTAACGGATATCGTAGACTGAACGCAAGGAGAGTTTGGTAGCGGTTCCTGAAAGAATGCGGATACGTTTTTCACCCTTTTCCATATCGAAGAAGCTATCTTCTAACAGCAGATCGCCGTCGATGCCTTCGATTTGCACTGCTTTTGCATAACAGTCGCTGTGGATGGTGATGACGTTGTTTTCAAGCTCGTAACGCAGGTGAGGATTTTGGAAGCGGTGATATTTCGCCACCGTGAACAGCACGGTTGCTTCCGAAAGAATTTCCCCGTTGACTTCTAAGGTAAAGTGCAAGTGCTGCGTTTTAGGATCAAGCCCCTCAAAGACAATTTTATCCAGCCATTTTGCAGACAGTGCGTCCACACAAACCTCTTGCGTTTTTGATTGCAAAATATCGCTGTCCGCATCGCGCAATTCCCAACGAATTGTACCGTTCATCTCGTACATGGTATCGTTTGTTACGCAAAAACGCGCCGATTTTTCTTCATTAAATAAACCCGGTTCTAAGTTAATAAACGTTTTATTTTGCATTTCGCCGACCTCTTCGCAGGAAAGGAGAATGGGCGCGTAAAAACGCTTTGCCATATATTGCAAGCCCTTAAAACGTCCGCCGTAGTCAATACTCGCCCACGAGGTAACGGGCCATATATCGTTCAATTGCCAATACAGCGTACCCATACAACGTCCGCGATGTCTGCGGAAATGTTCCACCTTATATTTTACCGCTTCTGCCTGCAACAGCTGAGAGGCATAAATGAAGGTTGCGAAATCGTTGGGGTATAAGTAATTGCGGGTTAAGTAGGTCAAAATCAACTCGTTCCCGCCAAAGGAGCGTTGGTGACGGTCCATAATTTGACTGTGCACGTTGCGATCTTCGGGTAAAGTAAAACCCTCAATCGTTTTCATACAAGGAAAGCCCTCAAAACCGAATTCACTGACGTAACGGTAAAAACGGTTGCGGCAAACGAGGTAATTCGGTTCCCAATCGTGGCAATCGCCGTAACCCTCGCCGTTTGGATCGCGGAAACCGCCGACCGAAGTGGGAGAGGAAGGGATGTAAGGGAGATAGGGGGCGACCGCTTTGACCGTTTGCGGTAAAAGGTTTTCAAACAGATCCAAATAGACGTTGCTTAAATGCTCTACGTCCGTTCGTCCGGAAATGGCAACGTACTCGTGGAAGTGCCATTCAATTTCGTTGTTTCCGCAAATTAAGCCTAAGCAAGCGTGATGGCGGATGCGGGTGAGGTTTTGTGTTACTTCTTCTACAATACTGTCGCGAAGGTGGTCGGTCGGTTCGTAGACCGAGCAAGCGAACATTAAATCGAAAAAGACAACCAAACCCAGCTCGTCGCAAAGGTCAAAAAAGAAATCGTCGGGATAATATCCGCCGCCCCACACGCGGATGGCGTTGAAATGGCTATCGCGGCAGTGGGTCAACAGCGTTCTTGTTCTTTCAGGCGTGATACGGCAGAAAATATTGTCTTCGGGGATATAATCCGCGCCCATCGCAAACATAGATCTTCCGTTGATTTCGTGGTAAAAGCTCTCGCCGAAGTCATCCTTTTGACGGATGAGTTTCAATTCTCGTAAGCCGATTTTGATTTGTTTTTCATCGACGGCGATACCGTTTTCTAAAAGGGTTGCAATCAAGGTATATAAGGCTTGTTCGCCCATACCGTTCGGCCACCAAAGGCAAGGATTTTCAATTTCTGTTTCCGTATTTGCGGGTAAGGAAAGCGTTTTACCGTTTGGTGCAGTCAACGTGATTTTCATCTCGGCATCGCCGTCTATTTGCAGGGTAGGGGTGAGAAATACCCGACCGTCTTTATGGCGTTGCGTGACGTGCAGATTGAGTATCTGCGCGCTGTTTTTTTCTACAAGATAAACGTCCTTCCAGATCCCTGCATCGGGCAATCGGGGCCCCCAATCCCAACCCATCATACAATGGGCTTTTCGAAGGTGGGGATAACCCGCCATACAGTCGTTTGCGCCGAACAGTTTTACTTCCTTATTTTTTTGTTTGAGGTAGGCAGGTACGGGATGAAATACCACTTGCAGGTGATTGATCCCCTTTTTTAGCAGGGTTGTTACGTCGAAAGCATAGCGAACGTGCATATTGTCCGTATCGGCTATTTTTTCACCGTTGAGATAGATGGAACAGAGGGTGTCTAAGCCCTCGAAAACAAGGTCGGTTGGACAGCGGCTCGGCGTATACGTAAATACTTTTTCAAAGACGTATTCGTGATTGGCAAGCTCTAAATATAAATCTTCGTTGTCGCGGTAGTACGGATCAGGCAACAGCTTGTTGTCAAGGTACAAAAAAGAATATACCGAACCGGGAATCAGACCGTTTACTGCATACCCGTTTCCGCGCATTGTCCATTGTCCTGATAAAAGAAGTGTCTTCATAGGCTTTTCTCCTAAGCTTCACGCATATGCGATGCTCGTTTGCTTATTGTTTGCAAAATATATTATAGCATAAATCTATGCGTTGTGCAATCCTATACCGAAAAATTGGTAAATATTGAAAACAAAGCAAGAAATTATGAAACGGCGTCTTTGCCCGTGCTAAAAATATAAAAAGGAAAAGGATAAATAAGCGCTACCAGGTACGCGTTGAAATGATGTTTGACAGGGCCCACCACGAAAATATGCCTGTGTAAAAGCAAGATATTTTAGATAAAAATCGACAAAATGGCAACGAATTGTGTATTAATTTAATAATATAAATTATTAAATGTGAAGCGAAAAATTTGACAAATAAAAAAAATAGGAGTACAATAAGATAGAAGAGTGT
>JAFWAN010000052.1 GCA_017507585.1 Clostridia bacterium | reverse complement strand
CTGTGTTCTGCATAAAAACCGATCACATTTCGTCCGTCTTTGTCTACCCCGACGGGGATTTGCAATTTGTTGCGGTAGGCGTAAGGTAAATCACTTTTTACCGCTACGGGGACCGAAATATTCAACCCCCCGATTTTTCGCAAGGCGTCCTTAACGACGGTCGCCTTATGCGCAAGCTGTGCGCTGTAATCCAAATGTTGCAAGCAGCACCCGCCGCACCTTGAAAATACAGGGCATTTCGGACGAACCCGTTCTTCGGCGGGGGTCAAAATCTCTTCTATTTTACCATAGCCGATATTGCCTTTGACCTTTAAAACTTTAAAGCAAACCTTTTCGCCTGGCAAGCAAGCAGGCACGAAAAACGTGATTCCTTCGTGTTTAATAATCCCTTCGCCGTTAGAGCCTATCGCATCCGTCGTTGCACAAATGATATCATTTTTTTCGATCATATCTTCTCCCCCTCCTTATCTTATTTCCCCGTAATTCGTTTCACCAACGTATTGACCGCAAAACGCCATTTATACATCACGTAATCATACGCCACGAAAAAGGCTGTTCCGCCAATCAATAAAATGTAAATAATGTACTTATCCACGAACGGAATCGTCGTGGTCATTTCAAAGACAAAACGCCATACCACGTACATGGTCCCATCAAACCACAGCGCCTTGATCCCGCACGCCAACCAACGGTTGATCTTTACCTTTAACTGCAATTCGTTCACCAATGGGTGCAAACCGAAAAACATAATGAACGGCAGCAAATCGATAAACCGCGCTACGTTAAAAATCAAGGACAGCAAACAGGTCGCTACGTATGCCAAAATATACCCGCGATAACTGTTTTTTGCAAGCGGTAACATTAGGGCTATGCAGGCAAACAAATAACCTGTAAACAGTAAAATTGCCGAATATACCCCAACGGTTAAAAAGATGGTTGCGATGGCGCAAGCCAACGCAGAAAGCGCTATTTCATGAGAAGTAATTTTTTTCATGACGCCGCCTTATCCTTTTTTATCTGCAACCGCAGCAAAGGCTGAACAAGCAATCCACACAAAGATAGGTATAGCAACAGGAAATACAGTTCGAGCAAGTGCTTCCGCCGCCCATTTGGTTGTCGTAAGGCGCGTTTTGGTAAGGATTTTGCGGTTGTTGATACGCCTGCTGTTGCTGATAATTGTTTTTCGCGTTCATCTTCCCGTACGCCGCGCGGTATTTTTGGTTTTCAGGGTCCATTTGCATAGCGATTTCCAACTGCTTTTTGCTGTCGTTGGTCCAATTCTTCTTATAATACACCGCCGCCTGCAAATAATGCCATTCTGCACTGCGTTCGTTAAAATTGTCCAAAAGCGTCTGCGCTTCGGAAAGCTTATTTTCCTTAATCAGTGCAGAAATTTCTTCAAAAGAAGTTTGACCCTCCGTATTCTTTTCCTGGTTTCTGCGGCTTTCCATAATTTCGCGGTATGCCGTTTCCAACTTGGTCAACATTCGCGCCGCTTCGTTGCCTGCCTCTCCGTCCTGCCAACGCTCTTCGCGGTATTTTGCCGTCAATTCGCTGTAACGGGCGGTGATTTCTTCGTCCGTCGCAGATTCGTTCAAGCCAAGCAATTCGTAATATTCATTCATCATTCTATACTCCTAAAGGCATCGCCTTATTTTATTTAGTGTTTTCCTTTTTCGAGGTTTTATCCTTACAGCTCCCGCTGACGCCGCACCCTTTCATAATGCGTTCCGTCATCATCGGCAGTCCACGAAGCAGTACGTTATCTAACAAGTCACGGTTAAAATGAAAGGTCAATTTGGAAAGATTTTCTCGCACGTCAAAGAAGATGGCGTGAAAGATAAAGCGTACGTCCTCTCCGCTTTCTCCGCTAAGCAAAGCCTCGCGGCTCTCCGCTTCATATGCGTACGCAAAGGGGTTGTACGAGCCTTTTTTAATATCTTTGTCGTAATCGTCCAACGCGTCGATTAGATAAATCCATTTCCCAAGCGCGTAAAAAAGATTGTGGGAAAATTCCGTCTTCTTATCCTCCAAGGCGTAATCGCAAAACTCCGCCAACATATTCGCCGTGGCGTCCGCCGCCCGATCCACACTGTCCGTCTCCGCCTCTTCCGCTTTCTCTTGCGCCTGCATATTTTCACCGACGATCCGCGCAATTTCGGGATACGCCTTTTTTACACGGCGAAACCCTTTTTTAAACCAGAGCCGTTTTCCTCGGCCGTTCTCTCCGTCCATAATATCATCGGTATACTTGTAATAAACCAAGGCGGTGTTTAACGCGCCCAATTTTCTCGTCAATTCGTCCACGTTCGCCATCGGACGGGAACGGATACAATGGGTCAGACAATGGGATTTTTCAATGGTGACGTCAATCCCCGCCAAATTGTGTAAAATCACGGAAAGAAAGGTCACGTCATAGGAAAGCCCCATACGCGCGCTTTGTCCGCACACCTCGGATATTCCTTTACACACTCCGCAATACATAGCGCGATATAAATTGTCGTCCTTTATATACAAGTACGGCGTATCCGCGCGAACGTATCCAAACATATCTTCCCTCCGTTTTTAGCTTATCACACTTTTGCCTAAAAGGCAAGGGCAAAGAAACCGCCCTTTCCATTCTTCACGGAAAATGACGGATTTCTTCACACAATTATCAAAATTCTTAACTTTTTTCTTCGGTTTTATTTATTCTTTATCGGGTACGGGAACGATTTCTCCGTCTGCAAAACGTAAAATCAAATCGGACATTTTCGCCAAATCGTTGGCTACGACCGTTTTAAAACGCAGGGGACGGTAACGAAGATCCAACAAGCTCTTGGGCGGTTTCATCGCCGTCAAAAGGTTCAAACGCTTGATACCCTTGAAGCTGTCCTTTACGTCGTTGCCCGATAAGGCATACAATACGTCCTGCGGGAATTTGTAAGGGTTGGCGGTCGAAAGCACAACGCAAGGGGTCTTGTCCTTTTCATCCACTTTTTCCACCGCTTCACGATAATTCATATACACCGCAAGGGCAACCCCCGTATGCGTATCCATCGCGTAGCCGTAGTCTTCAAAAATTTCGTACATCGCTTCGACCGTGTCGTCTTCCGAGGCGAAGCCACCGAAAAATTCTTCGTCCAAAATCGCCTTTTCTTTTGCGGTAATCGAATACTCTTTTTCATCCGCGAGCTGCTGCATACGCTTTGCCGTAAGCTCGGCATCTCTGCCGCTGATTTCAAACAGCAAACGTTCAAGGTTCGAGGACACCAAAATATCCATAGACGGAGACATGGTACGGTGGAATGCGCGTTTTACGTCGTATACACCCTTCGCAAAGAAATCCGCCAAAACCTTGTTTCGGTTGGATGCGCAAACCAATTTTCTAACGGGCAAGCCCATCTGCTTTGCATACCAACCCGCCAAGATATCCCCAAAGTTTCCGGTCGGTACGACAAAGTCGATCTTGTCCCCCACCTCAATCTGTCCCGAGGTCCAAAGGTCGAGGTATGCGGAGAAGTAGTACGCAATCTGCGGCGCAAGACGGCCGAAGTTGATCGAGTTTGCACTGGAAAGCCGTACGCCTTTTTCCGCAAGCTTTTGATTAAATTCTTCGGAGGCAAACAAGCGTTTTACCGCGCGTTGGCAGTCGTCAAAATTGCCTTTCACCGCGGACACGCATACGTTGTTGCCATCCTGAATACACATCTGCAAACGCTGCATCTTCGCAACGCCTTCATCGGGGTAGAATACCGCCACTTTTGTGCCGGGTACGTCGCGGAAGCCTTCCAACGCCGCTTTACCCGTATCCCCGCTGGTCGCCGCCAAAATGAGGATTTCGTCGTTGACGCCCGTCACCTCGCAGCTCTTTTTTAAAAGATAAGGCAATACCTGCAACGCCATATCCTTGAACGCGCAGGTGGGACCGTGGAACAACTCTAACACGTACAAGCCCGTTTCCCCGTCTACCTTAACAAGCGGTACGGGGTCGTTGCCCTCAAAGCCGGCATACGCTTTTTCACAAATTTCTTTGAGGTAGTCAGCGCCCAAATCGTCCGCGAGATATTTTCCTAAAACAAACGCAGCGCGTTCGGCATAGGACATCTCTGCCATTGCCTGCAATTCTTCCGCGGAAACCGCAGGGAATGTTTCAGGCACGTACAAACCGCCGTTTTTTGCCAAGCCCTGCACGATCGCCTGCGCGCCCGTTACCTTTTCACCGCCTCGTGTGCTGATAAAATACATACCAAATACCTACCTTTTCGTTGTCTATCTCTGCGTTTGCCGTTTTTTTACGCGCAAAACGGGCAGTCTGTCGACCGCCATCCTTTTTCCCTTATCCTTTTTGCAATACTGCATCATAATACCAACTGTAAAAAAATCGGTTATTTTGCATTCGCGGCGGGGAAAATCCTTTCCTCGCCGCGGAATTAACTGTGTAGATGTAACCTTAAAGGATCTTATGCGTCCAAATATTTGCTAACAAAATCAGGCAATTCTTCTCTCGCTGCGGATACGGAAACCGTTACGGTAACGCCGGTATCTTTCGCAACTTTTTCAAGCATATAGAAGAAAGCTGCCATTTCCTGAACGGGCTTGCCTGCGATACGAACAACGCCGTCGATGAAAACGTATTCGTTGTCGTGGTTGCCAGCGATGACGCCTTTAATAAAGCCGCACAAAGCCGCTTCGCCTGCGATATCATAATCGCTGGTGTCGATGAAACGTACTTCACGTTCCAAATCATACATACCGCGCTTGCTGTCGGTGATAAAAATCATATGTCCTTTTGCGATTGCAACGGTTTCGTTTGCCGCGTCAATCATCATCTTGGTTTTACCCGTGCCTTTCGCGCCGTAAATAACTTTAATCATAATAAAATCCTCCCAAGGGTTTGGTTGATAACCGAGCGGGGAAAGCCCCTCTCTTTCGGTTTTCTATAGTTTAGCAGATTTTTCAAAGAATTTCAAGACCTTTTTGAAAAATTTTCCGTGTTTTTATAAACTTTTTTTAATATATATAGCTATAAAAGAGAAAACCCTGCGGTTTTTACAACTTTTTTTCTTTCTTTGCTATGTGAATAATCGTTTTCCCCTTTTTTATTCCTCGCTCCACCGCCGCCCATGCGCCGCCCCATGTATGCATAACACCTGATATAATATATTCAACTTTATCCACCAAACGCCTATTGGTTTCCGAAATAGCATATAAGGGCGGTACCTTTTTTTCCAATAAATAGACCGAGCCGTCAAAATATGGATGCCGTTCATTTTTTTGAGGCATATACGACCATACGCATATACATTTGATAAATGGATACTGCGCTTTCAGCTTATACACAATTTTAGCACATAACCAATCGAAATCACCGCGCGCCCCACAATAAAACTCTTTCACTTCATAATTTTCTATCAAATCAATCAAACTATCCCTTATCTGCCCCTCAAAGTTTTCATAAGGATAATCTCTATGTCCGAAAAATGCACAAGAATACATAGCCTCCTCCCTTACGTATGCGTTCTAGTTGCATTTTATTATACTCTATATATAGACAATTGTCAAGATTGCGAGTAGGATATATAATTTACTTATGATTTCTTACGAACCTTTTTATAAAACTTTAAAAGCAAAGCAAATATCGACTTATCGGCTAATCAACGAGTATCACCTTAGCCGCAGTCTTTTAGACCGTCTAAAACATAACAAACCCATTACGACGGTAACGCTAGACGACTTGTGTTCGATTTTACAATGTAAAGTGGAAGATATTGTGGTATATATCCCCGATGAAAACAAATAACAGCCCTAAAATGCAGGGCTGTTATTTTTTATGGATTGTATATTTTTTCAATTACACCAATTCGGAAACGAATTTCTTAATGCGCGCAAGACCCGTTTCAATATCCGCTTCGCTCAGCGAATAGGAAAGTCTCAAACAATCGTCCGCGCCAAACGAAACACCTGGTACGGTCGCCACCTTTTCCGCTTCCAACAACGCGTCCGCAAACTCGATCGAGTTCGTCAAGGGCTTGCCCATGTAGCTCTTACCATACAAACCGCCGATCACCAACATTACGTAGAACGCACCGTCGGGCTCTACCGCTTGTACGCCGTCGATCTCTGCAATCAGTTTTAAAAGCTTTGCACGTCTTGCGTCAAATACGTTGACCATCGCCGCAATTTCTTCTTCGGGTGCGTTCAACGCTTCGATCGTCGCGTATTGCGAAATGGAGCTTGCGTTGGACGTTGCGTGGCTTTGGAAGGAGTCAATCGCTTTCGCAATATCCTTCGGCGCCGCCAAATACCCGATACGCCAACCCGTCATTGCATACGTTTTCGATACGCCGTTGACCGTGATCGTCAAATCCTTCATTTTTTCGCTGACCTTTGCAATCGAGAAAGGTTTTACGCCGTTGTAACAAAGCTTTTCGTAGATTTCATCCGCAAGGACGAAGATTTCCGCTTCTTCGCAAACCTTGGCGATCGCACGGACCTCTTCCTCGTTATATACCGCGCCCGTAGGGTTGGAAGGCGAATTGAAAATCAACATTTTCGTCTTGGGCGTAATTGCCGCTTTCAATTCTTCCGCGGAAAATTTATACTTGTTTTCTTTCTTGCAGGAAAGATACTTGGGTACACCGCCGCAGACCTTAACCACTTCGGGATAGGTCAGCCAATAGGGCTCGGGGATAATCACCTCGTCCCCTTCGTCCAAAATTGCGTAGCAAGCGTTGAAAATAGAATGCTTCGCGCCGTTGGAAACGATGATTTGCGAAGGCTCGTAGGTCAAGCCGTTGTCCTTTTCAAACTTTTCGCAAATCGCCTTACGCAAAGGCAACAAACCCGACGAGGGAGTATATTTGGTGTGACCTGCGTCCAAAGCCGCTTTCGCCGCGGAAATGATATGTTCGGGGGTGTTAAAATCGGGTTCGCCGACGCTGAAAGAAACCACGCTTTCCCCTGCCTGCTTCATCGCTTTCGCCTTGGCGGAAATTGCCAACGTCAACGAGGGGGATAAGGTCGTCATTCTTTGCGCTACTCTGTTTTTCATCTGCATTTTTCTCCGTGTAATTCTTTTATCTATATTATTTTACTGATTTTTGAAAAAGAAAGCAACTTTTCCCACGTCGATTTTCACAAATTCTTGCAAAATTATCAACTTTTTTAGAGTTTGTTGTGGGTAAAATTCGCTTTTTCGATTGATTTAATCAAAAAAATAAGAATTAAGCCGTTACCCCGCTTTCTTTTCTCGATGACGGTTGACAAAATACAACGCAAGGTCCGTGCTGACAAATAACAAATTAAGGATATACAATACCAATACGTAATTCCAATTACCGCCAATAATTTTACCTGAAATCCCCGCAAGGTATCCTACGATAATCGCAATCATAAACACCAAACTTTTTCCCTTGGTTGTCTTGGAAACCGCACTCTTGTACACCGAAACGGGCCAAGAAATCCCAAAACATATCAACATAACACTCTCTAAAATAGCTACCATAACTTTTTCCTCACTTTTGCGATTACCACCATTATACGCTTGACAAATAATAATGTAAAATATATAATTATTATCAAATCAATAACATACGGTTATCAATAGAGGTGTATATGGAACTGACAAAGTTGCGCTATTTTTACACGGTTGCAAAGCATTGCCACGTTACGCGCGCAGCGGAAGAAATACACATCGCGCAGCCCGCACTGACCAAAGCAATCAAACAATTGGAAGAAGAATTGGAAGTCCCCCTTTTTTATAAAAAGGGGCGCAATATTTTCCTCACTTCTTTTGGCGAATATCTAAAGGCGAAGTTAGACGTTGTATTTTTACACGTGGATTCCATCAAGCCAGAATTAGAAACCTTAAAAAAAGAACAGCGCCACACTGTGAAGCTGAACGTGCTTGCTGCCTCTACCGCGGTAACGGACGCAGTTGTCGCCTATAAAAAACGTAACCCCGACGTTGTTTTTCAGGTAATTCAAAATGAAACGGAATCTGATTGCGACGTTTCCGTATCCATCAATGAAGCAAGCGAATCCGCTTTGCCACCTATCAAAAAAGACCGCTTACTGGAAGAAAATATCTATCTTGCCGTACCAAAAAACTCAGACTACGCAAAAAGGAGCAATATTACCTTAAACGAAGTAAAAAACGAAGGGTTTGTACATCTTGCAGGCTCTCGGTTTTTCCGACTGCTTTGTGATAAATTTTGTCTGCAAGCGGGATTTAAACCGCACACCGCGTTCGAATCAGACTCCCCCACGGCTGTCAAAAACATCATCGGAGCAAGCGCGGGGGTTGGGTTTTGGCCAGAATATTCGTGGGGAAAAGTATCCACGGAAGTGGTATTGTTGCCCATCACGCAACCGATTTGCAAACGGCAATTGGCTTTACGTTTACACCTTTCTCCCACTCCCTCGGTATACGCGGAAGACTTTTATGAATATTTGGTAAAATTTCTACAACGCAGACAACAAAAGATACAGGATAAGAAATAATAAAAAGGACGGCGCTGATATGCACCGTCCTTTTTTACTCTTCACTCGAAGCCAACATTGCCTCCCTGTCGGCGATGGCAAGCGCCTCTACCATACTGTCAATATCCCCCGTCATAAACGCTTCCAAATTGTATTGGCTAAGCCCGATGCGGTGATCCGTCACACGGCTTTGTGGGAAATTGTAGGTACGGATACGCTCGCTGCGATCCCCAGACCCAACCATGCTGCGCCTATTTTCTTCACGCGCCTTGGCATTTTGACCGTTGTAAAAATCGTACACGCGCGAACGCAATACCTTAAACGCGCGTTCTTTGTTTTTGAGCTGCGAACGCTCGTCCTGACAGGTAACCACAATCCCCGTGGGAAAATGGGTGATACGCACGGCGGATGCTACCTTGTTGACGTTTTGACCGCCCGCCCCGCCAGAATGGAATATGTCGATACGGATGTCTTTCTCGTGAATTTCCACCTCGACTTCTTCCGCCTCGGGAAGCACGGCAACCGTCGCAGCCGAGGTGTGGATTCTGCCTTGCGTCTCGGTAGCAGGTACGCGTTGAACACGGTGTACGCCGCTTTCGTATTTCAGCATTTTATACGCGCCCGCACCCGTAACGTTGTAGATGGCTTCTTTCACGCCGCCAAGTTCCGTGGCGTTGATATCCATCTCCTCCACGCGCAAACGGTGCGCCGCACAGTAATTGAGGTACATTCGGCAAAGCTCGCCTGCAAACAACGCCGCTTCTTCCCCGCCCGTGCCTGCGCGAACCTCCAAAATACAACTTCTCTCGTCATTTTTGTCCTTGGGCAAGAGGAGAATTTTCAATTCGTTGACCAACTGCGGCAAACGCTCTTTACAAGCATATCCCTCGTCGAGCAGCATCTTTTTCATTTCGGCGTCCGTTTCCGTTTCCGCCATCGCAAACGCGTCCGTCATTTCACGTTCTACGCCCAAATATTCGTCGTATTTTTCTACCGTTTCCATAAGATCGGATTGCTCTTTCGAATACTTCTGCCAGATACCCATGTCCGCAATGACCGCCGAATCGGCAAGCTGCTCGGATAAAAATTGATACCGCTTTTTGATGTCTTCCAATTTTTTAAACATACATTTTCCTTTTGAAAAATACGCTCGGTTTATCGAGCGTATTTTTGTTTACATAACAATTTTTACGTAACGGTCAAAACCGTTAAAATCCTGCACGATCATTGAATAGGAGTTTCCGCGGAACATCTTCACGATTTCCTGCGCTTGGCCTGCGCCGACCTCCATAATCAACGTGCCGCCGCGGTTGAGGTATTTGGGAGCCTCTGCCGCAATGCGGCGGTAAAAATCCAAACCGTCCGCGCCGCCGTCCAAAGCAAGACGTGGCTCGTAATCTTTCACCTCACGTTGCAACGCCTCAATCTCTGCCGACGGAATGTAGGGAGGATTGGTCACGATGACGTCAAATCTGCCGCGAATGCGGCTGAACAAATCCGATTGAATAAACAAAATGTCCGCTTCGTTTGTTTCTGCATTTTCCTTGGCGAGAGCCAACGCATCCTCACTGATATCCACCGCCGTCATTTTGACCTTACGGTTGCTTTCTTCCAAACGCTTATAAATTGCAATCGCCAACGCGCCGCTGCCCGTGCAAAGATCGAGGATATGGTTGCCTTCTTCTGCAACTGCAACCGCCATCATTGCCATTTCTTCCGTTTCAGGACGAGGGATTAAAACTCTTTCATCGACCTTCAGCGTATATCCGCAAAAATCGGTATCGCCGATGATATACCAAAGGGGTCTGCCCGTCAAGCGTTCGTCCGCGATACGGATAATTTCCTTGGCTTGCGCCACCTTCAAAATTCGTTCCGTTTCAGCGACTTCGCTCTTAGGAATATTCAACACCAACGCGAAAATCCATTCCGCATCTTCACCGTCAATCCCGCAATCATCAAAACGCTTTTTCGTGTTTTTCAGGAGCGCGCTCATCTTACCGGGGGTTGCAAAGACACGTTCGGGGATGGTAGGGTCTGCGTCCATCGCAAGTACCGTCTTAAACGCCGTAATAGCGCATTCGATCATCCCATCCTCGGGCTCACGCGTGGTCAAACGCTGTAACAACAGTCCGGGCACTTTGAAAATGAAGAAAATCTTACTCTTCGTTTTCGCCAACAAACGCAACATTTCGTAGGAAAAGCCTGCCACAATGGGAAGCATCAGGATTTTTAACCCGAAGCGCGCCAAATTGAACAATTTTTCATTGTCGATATGGACCCATTTCACAACGATGAGGTTGACCAAGGAGAAAATCACGATGCTGACAACCATAACGATGAACAAAAACGTCGTTCCGCAACGGTCGTGCACGCGCGAACAGCCTCGTACGTTTTCTACCGTTAATTCTTTCCCTTCTTCGTAACAAGTAATCGTCTTATGTTCTGCGCCGTGGCACATATACACACGTTTCAGAGAAGGAATCAAGGAAATCAATAAAATATATGCGATAAAAATTAGGAGACGGATCCCCCCTTCCGCAAGGTTAAACCACAACCCTTCCAAGCCAGTGCTTTTTTTGTTAAAAATGTGAGTAGGCAAAAAGCCGGTAATCCATTGAGGCACCCATACGAAAATCAATAGAGCAAGCACAATACCCAATACCACGGCAAGGCTGCTAAAAATGCCGTCCACGCTTACGTGGTGTTTTTCTTCCAACCATTGCGCCGCTTTCGTTTGTTCTTCTTCATCCTCTACGGCAACGTCGGCGCTGCGCATCAAAACGCGGTTACCGTCAATGAGAGAGGTTACAAAATTGACCACACCGCGGATAAAAGGCACGCGGGTGATTTTCTTTCGTTTTTCGGGCGGAGTCAAACGTTCGGATTCGACCTGAATCTGACCTTGGGGATCACGTACGGCGGTCGCCATCGAGCGTTTTCCGCGCATCATAACCCCTTCCATAACCGCTTGACCGCCAATGTAGGTACAAGTTTTCTTTACTGTTTCTTTTTTCATGGATTCACCAAAATAATAATATGGTTGATTTTTTAAAGCATTCCTAGTGAATGCGCGACATTACCTTTAAAAAAGCGGATAAGACACTTTACTGCGTCCAACACAGTGAATGCGCGACGTTACCTATAAACGCGTAACCCGTCTGACGGGGTAGTCGTGAACAAGACACGTCGCCAAGTTGATCTTAACAACGCAGATACAAGCAGTTCAAGGAGTGTCGAGCATGTTGAGGGCGCGTACAAGACGTACGTAAGCGAAACACGCGGAGACAGGACACAGAAATGCGCAGTATATCCGTTGTTAAACAAAAGTAGGGTTTAGGACAGTGTCCTAAACCCCACGGCTTACCAATTAAAGACCATATCTCTTTTTGAACTTATCGACACGTCCACCGGTATCAACCAACTTTTGCTTGCCCGTGAAGAAAGGATGGCAGTTGCTGCAAATATCTACCTTCATGACGTCGCCTTCTTTCGTCGTACCCGTCTTGAACGTAGCTCCACAAGCGCAAGTTACAGTTACTTCGTGATATTTGGGATGAATATCAGCTTTCATTATTTTCACCTCGCTGTTAGTTTTTCTTTCAATATGCCTTCCAATTATAACGCTTTTTTTTATACTCGTCAACTGTTTTTGACGCGAATTTATAAAAAATACTTGCAAATTTCACGAAAATAGTTTATACTAAATCTGTCATAATATGTAATAGGCTACCTTCCCCGTTTGTTTTCGGAAAAATATACAGCCTTGCAGAGAGATATTTTATGAAGATTTGGCAATTAAGCTATCCCCACAATTTACAGCACGTAACTTCCCCCGACCTCCAACGCCCTAAAGATAAAATCAAGGTTAAGGTTACCAAAGCGCTCCTTTCTGAATCGGACGTTGCCGTCTATTCGGGCGCGCAAAAGGTTACCACGCCTTTTATCCCCGGTAGATTTGCCATCGGTCAAGTTACGGAAGCGGAGCAGGATTCGTTTGTCCGCAAAGGCGAACGCGTATATCTCGCCGGTACCACAGAGGACGAATGCTCGCCCGACGGTTTGCGTATCGCAGGGGAAACGGCGGACGGATTTTACCGTGATTTCGTTTTGGCGGGTATCGACGACGTATATCCTCTGCCCTCGTCCGTTTCCGACGAAGCGGCGTTTCTTATCGATGCAATCGCCCTTGCAGAGCACGTTGTGGACGAAATGCACATCGACGTAGGTCAACACATTTTGGTTGTCGGCGGCGGGTTGTACGGCAATATTCTTTGTCAAATCCTCATCTACCACCGCGCGGTACCCATCCTTGCGGACAACAATCCCGAACGTTTGGCGCGCGCAAAACGCAGCGGTATTTATTATACCTTCCCCAACGACGACACGCTGAAATCCCGCGTGTTGGAGGTGACGGGCGGTAAACTTGCCGACGGCGCGGTATATCTTGCCTTTGCAAACCGCAGCGAACCTTCGGTCATCTTTCCCCTCGTCAAGCGCGACGCTTACGTAGCCTTTTGCTCGTTGACCGCAAAGACCTTACACGTCAATTTGGAAAACGCCATCAAACACAACATTACCATCAAGGGCATCACGGAAAATCGCGAATTTGTTTCTACCGCCATCAACCTTTTGGCAAATAAGGCGGTCAACTTCTCCGAATTTACCTTCCGCAGCTACCGCGAGGAAGAATTGCCCAACCTTTTACAAAAATATGCCGAACTGTACGAAAGCAACGCATATCTGCCCGAACAATTCGACATCATCAAGTTTATTTTCTAAACGGAGAACGTTATGCAAAAAATCATCATTGCATCGGATATTCACGGCTCTGCGCGCTGGTGTGCGGAGCTTTTATCTGCCTTTGAAAACGAAGGCGCGGACAAATTGATCCTTTTGGGGGATTTACTCTACCACGGTCCTCGCAACGATTTTCCCGACGATTATTCCCCCCGCAAGGTCTTCGATATGCTCAACGCTATCAAGGAAAAAATCACCTGCGTGCGCGGAAACTGCGACAGCGAAGTCGATCAGATGGTATTAGAGTTTCCCATTATGGCGGATTACGCCCTATTAGAGGTAAATGGGAAAACACTGTTTTTGACCCACGGGCATCTGTTCAACGCAGACATGCCCCCCTTGTTAAAGAAAGGAGACCTGCTTTTAAACGGGCATTTTCACACCCCCTGCTGTCAAGAAATGGCAAACGGTGCAACCTACGTCAACTGCGGCTCGGTTTCCCTGCCGAAAGAAGGCACGCCCCATTCGTACCTCTTTATCGACGGCAATACGCTGTATTGGAAGGATTTGGAAACGGGTGGAATTTTCGATTGCATAGATTTGTAAAATAAAACGATTTTTTCGATAGAAACGCTTGACTTCTATCGAAAATTGCGATAAAATAATGAAAACTGAACAAACCGATGAACGAGAGTAGTACTTTTGCAAGGCGAAGTCACAGAGAGCCGCAGGCGGTGGAATTGCGGTACAAACAGCAAAAGGAATGGACTTGGGAGGGCGAACGAACGCGCGTTTTCGCGCAAGTAGCAATCGACGGGACTGCGCCCGTAACAGCGCAGAGCGTATGTTAGTACGTAAAAGCGGACCTTATGGTCAATTTTGGGTGGCACCGCGGTAAAACGTTATCGTCCCGAAATACGGATTTTTCCGTGTTTCGGTTTTTTCTTTATAAATGCAACCTGTTTAAAAAATATTTTTACATTTTTAATCGAACAAGGAATGATTGTTATATGCGTACACTAAAAACAAAAAAACTGGTTCTCACCGCTTTATTTATGTCATTGACTATGGTCGCAACGATGTTTATCCGCATCCCGCTTCCTTTGGGCTACGTCAATCTGGGCGATGCGTTCGTGTTTCTTGCCGTGTTTATTTTAGGGCCGATTTACGGAACGATTGCGGCAGGTATCGGCTCTGCCCTTGCCGACCTTTTCGGTTATATAGTCTATGCACCGGGAACGTTTATCATCAAAACAGCTATGGCGTTCACCACTTACATACTGTATAAAGTTTTATTGAAAATTACCAAAAAAGCTTTTTGGGCAGAACTCGCAGCCGGGATTGTTGGTGCAATCATTATGGCGTTCGGTTATTTTGTGTATGAGTTCCTTTTCTTTTCAACGGCAAGTGTGGCAATCGTCAACGTTCCGTGGAATTTATTACAAGGCGGCGTAGGCGTGGCTATATCCACAGTGGTTATGCGCATACTGTCAGCAACAAACGTTTTAGATAAAATACGAAATTAAATTATGGAGAACAGCGTTATGAAAAAAGAAATCCCCTATAAAATTTATTTGGAAGAATCCGAGCTTCCCACGCATTGGTACAACCTGCGCGCGTTTATGAAAAATAAACCCGCGCCCCTTTTAAATGCGGAAACGCTGCAGCCGATGACCGCGGAAGAGCTTAGCGAGGTTTTCTGTGAAGAATTGGTCAAGCAAGAATTGGACGATACCACACCCTATATTGAAATCCCTCAGGAAATCCGCGATTTTTATAAAATGTACCGCCCCGCCCCCTTGGTACGCGCGTACTGTTTGGAAAAAGCGCTCGGTACGCCCGCGCACATTTATTACAAATTTGAGGGCAACAACACCAGCGGCAGTCACAAACTGAACTCCGCCATCGCGCAAGCGTATTACGCAAAGCAACAGGGCTTGAAAGGCGTTACCACGGAAACGGGCGCAGGACAATGGGGTACAGCGCTGAGTATGGCGTGTTCGTACTTCGGTTTGGATTGCAAGGTCTTTATGGTAAAATGCTCGTACGAGCAAAAACCGTTTAGACGCGAGGTTATGCGCACCTACGGCGCCAACGTAACCCCTTCCCCTTCCGCAACCACGGACGTGGGCAGAAAAATTTTAACCGAATTTCCCGGGACGGGCGGGTCTTTGGGTTGCGCGATCTCCGAAGCGGTAGAAACCGCCACCAAACTGGACGGATACCGCTACGTATTAGGCAGTGTGTTCAACCAAGTACTGTTGCATCAATCCGTGATCGGTGTAGAAACGAAAACCGCGCTGGATAAATACGGCGTAAAGCCCGACATCATCATCGGTTGCGCGGGCGGCGGCAGTAACCTCGGCGGTTTGATTTCACCGTTTATGGGCGAAAAACTGCAGGGCAAAGCCGATTACCAATTCATTGCGGTTGAGCCTGCTTCTTGCCCGACCTTAACCCGCGGGAAATACGCTTACGATTACTGTGATACGGGTAAAGTTTGCCCCCTTGCAAAAATGTATACCTTGGGATCGGGATTCATTCCTTCGGCAAGCCACGCAGGCGGGCTTCGTTACCACGGTATGACGACTACCCTTTCTCAGCTTTGCGACGACGGCTTGATGGAAGCGCGTTCGGTGGAACAAACCAAAGTCTTTGAAGCGGCAGAAGCTTTTGCGCGCGTAGAAGGAATTTTACCCGCACCCGAATCTGCACACGCCATCCGCGTAGCCATCGACGAAGCATTAAAATGCAAGGAAAGCGGCGAAAAGAAAACCATCGTGTTCGGTTTAACGGGTACGGGATATTTCGATATGATGTCGTATGAAAAATTCCACGACGGGAAAATGACCGATTATATTCCTTCGGAGGAAGAATTGGCGGCAAGCCTTGCCAAATTGCCAAAGGTCTAACGGCGTTTTTCGACAAGAATAGACGAACGCTCGATTGATTATCTTACGCCTCAAGGTCAACTTGGGGCGTATTTTTTAAAAGGTTACACTTTTATTAGATGAATTTTCCGTAGCGTCTTGAAAAATTGACAATGAGCATGTATAATAATACGTGTACACACTTTGATATTCCATATGAACACCATGGAGATACCTTATGAAACTATCCTCTTTTCTGCGCTTTGCCACTTTTGGCGTAAAGACCATTCTCTTTAGAAAGAAATCGCCAATCCTCGGCACTGTCATTGTTACAGATAAATGCAATCTACATTGCAAGCATTGCTCCGTCAACAATATCACGGCAATCGTCCACCCGTATGAACAAATTCGACAAGAAATGCAGCAGCTTTATGACATGGGCGTACGCATTTTATTCTTCTGCGGCGGTGAAACGTTTCTTTGGAAAGACGGCGAACGCACGCTGAGAGATTTGGTCATTGAAGCGAAAAGCATGGGTTTCCTCATCGTAAACGTAGTTACAAACGGCACCTTCCCCCTTGATCTTCCAGAAGCGGATTTGATTCTTTTGAGCTTGGACGGAGATAAACAGCGACACAATGAAATTCGTGGGGATACCTACGATACCATCATGAAGAATATCCACAATGCCACCGCGGATAACATCTGCTTTTATATGGCAATCAATCAAATCAATAAAGATTATGTGCGAGACGTGTGCCTAACGGCTCGTGATACGAAAAACGTACGTGCGGTATCCTTCAATTTTCATACGCCATACCCCGACACAAAGGAATTGGCTTTGAGTAAAGAGGAAAAAGCCAAGTGCTGCGATACCATCAAGCAAATGATGAAAGAGGGCGCACCCGTATTCAATCTAAAAAGCGCCTTCCCCTATCTTATTGAAAATCGTTTTCCCACACCTTGCCACCAATGCGTCGTGATGGAAAACGGAAAGTTGTCTACCTGCGGTCGATGCATAGACGTTCCTGGGCTTTGCGAGCAATGCGGATACTTCTTTGTTGCTGAATACACACTTTTATTCAGAGGCAATCCCAAAATAATCTTTGAGATGCTTCGTACATACTTGAAGTATATTTAGGAGTACTATGAGTTTCATTACCACTTTAACAAGAATGTGGCTTACGCGAACAACGAAGCCGTTTACGTTCAAAAATGAATACGACCAGATATTGCCGTTTGCAGAATGTGAAAACCTTGGGCTGTACGTTCATATCCCTTTCTGCAAAAGTATCTGCAATTTTTGCCCCTATTGCAAAGTACGGTATTCTGCCGAATTATGTGATAGGTACATAGATGCTTTGATTCAAGAAATCCACCTTGTAGGCAGCCAACACGCAGAACGAAAAAAAGTAACCAGCCTCTATTTTGGCGGCGGAACGCCAGCCCTTGCCGCCAATCGCATAAAAGAAATTGTGGACGCATTGAACGAACACTTTATCATCACAGAGGGCATTGGATTGGAACTTCATCCCAATAACGTGACTGTGGAAGTGTTGCAAACGCTGAAAAATGCAGGCGTAACAAAAATCAGCATTGGTATTCAATCATTTTGCGATAAATATCAAAAGATTCTTGGCAGAAAGAAAATGGATACCGCGTCGATGATGGCCGCTTTGGCGGCAGTTCCTTTTGAAACTGTTTCTATGGACTTTATTTTCGCTCTGCCTGGGCAAACCTATGATGACCTAAAATTGGATATCGACAAGGCTTTTGCCTTGGGGGCAAATCATATTGCCATATATCCATTTATAGATTTTACTTTTACAGAAAGCCCTATTGCCACAATGCCTAAAAAAGAAAAACGAAAATTGCTGGATGCGATTACGCAATACTGTTTAAAGCAAGGCTATTCGCGCAGCTCAATTTGGACTTTCTCCAGCAAGCAGGATGCAAACTATTCCTCTATGACCAGAGATAACTTTCTTGGCTTCGGCTGCTCTGCCACAAGCCTATTCAAAGACCAATTTAAAATCAACACGTTTGATGTGGAAGCTTACTGTGAAAGAATTCGTTCTGGGAAACTCGCCACCTCGTTGACGCTCCGCTTTACCAAGCGGCAGAGGATGATTTATTGGCTATTCTGGACGGCATACAGTACAAAAGTGAACGCAAAGGACTTTGAAAAGTTTTTTGGTGTGCCGTTGAAAAAAATGTACGGATTTGAACTCTGGCTCGCAAAGCGATTCGGGTTTATCAAAGAAGAAGACGGTGTTTATGAAATGACATTAAAAGGCGCATTTTATTATCACCACTACGAAAATTTCTACACGCTTTCTTACATTGACAAGATGTGGGGTATTATGCGCGAAAACGCATTTTCCGAACGCATCGAACTGTGATAAAAATCTGTGTACAATGACAAATCACAAACACCATACAGCGTGCGCTTATAACGGCTCATTTCGACAAAAATAGACAAAACACTTGGGGTTGCCCCCAAGTGTTTTTTTGCGCATTTTTTTGGTTGTGCAATAGGGGAGTTTACCCCAATATATGCGGTTCAACGCATACCTGCCCCCTCTTTCGAGCATTTTCGACGTATGCGGTTTCCGAGATATGCGGTTGCCCCCATACGGAAGAAACCGACAAAAACCGAGCGTCGAATTTCGTCGTCTGCATTGATGGGCATACGATTATCTCGTTACGATAAAGATAATCACAAACGCCAAGACGCATACCCCACCGACGATCCAACGGATGATTTTTTGTTTTTTACCGTTCATCGGAACGTATACGGTGTGTCCGCAGTTTGGACATTTTCCATTTTCCATCAACGTATTACATTTTCGACAATGAATCGTATCAGGCGTTTTATCCTTAAAAAGCCCTATCCGTTTTTCCTGCGGTTCAGACGGCTGATTTTCCCGCATTGCCTCATCCATTTGGGCAAGGATTTTTCTTTCTTCTTCTCTTTTTTCCTTTCTCATTTGTAACCTCAAAACAAAGTTTCAAATACACGCAACAATGCGTCGAACAATTTTCCTACAATCGTTCTGCGGGTATCTTTTTTGGTGCAAAGCTTAGAAACGGCAAAGGTTTCTTCACAATCCCTTTTGACGTCCAAAACCGCCTCTTGCCCTACGATATACACAGCGTTTTCAAAGTGATGGTAAAGACTGCGATAATCAAAATTGATCGTTCCGACCACTGCGCAAGTATCATCGGAAACAATGCTTTTCGCGTGAATAAAACCTGGGGTGTATTCGTAAATTTTAATACCCTTTTCTATCAAGACCGCATAATTGGCACGGGTCAAGCGGAAGGTCATTTTTTTATCGGGGATCCCAGGGGTTACAATCCGCACGTCCACCCCACGCGACGCCGCTTGTACCAACGCCGCCCGCATATAATCGTCTAATACCAAGTACGGGGTAAAAATATATACGTAGCGTGACGCGCGCTGGATGACGTCTAAATACACCGATTCTCCCACGCTGACTTTGTCCAAAGGCGAATCGTCATACGGCGCAATCATCTTACCTTTATCAAATTTCAACGCGTACATGATGCCTTCTTTTATAGGCGGGAGATAATCTTTCAACTCCTCTTTATCCTTCCGAAACGCATTCCAAATATTGAAAAACATTTTAACGAACGAGGCGACCGCGGGTCCTTCTATACGCACACCGGAATCCTTCCAATATCCATAGCGCACCTTTTCCGCAATATACTCGTCTGCGATATTGATCCCCCCAGTAAACGCCACTTTACCGTCTATCACCATAATTTTTCTATGGTCCCTATTGTTCATATGCACGGCAAAAAGCGGGATCACATTGTTAAAGGTCATACATCGGATATTTTTGTGCAGTCCTTCTAAATACCGATCGTAGCGCGGGGGCAGGGTCACCATACATCCAAAATCGTCGTATATAATCCGGATTTGTACCCCCTGTTCCGCCTTTTGCAGCAAAATTGTCAAAATCTCATTCCACATTTTTCCGTGCGCAATAATGAAATAATCCAGCAAAATGAATTTTTCCGCAGATTGCAACGCCTTTTTCATAGCAGGAAACATATCCTCCCCGCTTTTATAATAGGTCACATCCCCTTCGCCATAGGCAGGATATTGCGCATATTTGGTCAAAAAATGCACGATGGATTGTTCACGGGTTTCCACGTCCGTTAAAGTGTATTCTCCGTAAAAATCAATAAAGTGCGCGTCGTTTTCGCGGCAAACCTTGTCCATTTTCGAGCGCATCCAACGCGTCGGCCTACCCTCCCCATACAAAAGATACATAGGCACCCCGACAATGGGTACGATCAGCATCATCAATATCCAATTCAGTTTAATCGACGGTCGATCGTTACAATTGATCAAATACAGCACCGCAATCAACGCAATAATGCTGACCAAAATCTGCAATAAAACCCCTGCGGCAGAATTGTATACAAACAAATAAGCAAGCAAAATAAAGCCGACCAGTTGCCCAAGCACCAGCAGCATAAAGATAAAAAAACGATTGTATAAATACAGCTTGTAGCTGCGATCGTTGGCAACCGTCCTTTCTATTCTTCTTTTTTTTCGCTCGCTCAACCTTTTCATCGCATAATCCCTATATTACAGTATGCCTAATATACGTATGAATATTGTATCATCCTTGCCGAAATTTGTCAATAAATTAAGAAAATTTTCACAAGACTTCCTTATTATATACACACACGCGTGTGAAAGAAAAAATTTTTTCATTTTTTATCAACTTTTTTCAGAAAAACTATTGACAAAACTATCTTTTTATATTATACTATTTACAGTTATTAAAACTAAATCCTATTAAGAAAAATATTTGAGGTATCATTATGAAGAAATTTGAATGTCAAGTATGTCATTACGTAGCAGAAGGCAGTGCACCCGAAGTTTGCCCCGTTTGCAAACAAAGCGGTAAATTTGTGGCGATCAACCCTTTGAAGGGTACGAAGACGGAAGCGAATCTGCAGGCCGCTTTCGCTGGTGAATCGCAGGCAAGAAACAAGTACACCTACTTTGCAAGCAAGGCAAAGAAGGAAGGCTTTGTTCAGATCGCGGCTATCTTTGAAGAAACAGCGAAGAACGAACAAGAACACGCAAAAATCTGGTTCAAGCTTTTGAACGGCGGCGAAATCTCCTCTACCGCAGACAATCTGTTGGAAGCTGCTGAAGGCGAAAACTACGAATGGACGGATATGTACTACGGATTTGCAAAAGTTGCACGTGAAGAAGGCTTTGAAGAAATCGCAAAACTTTTTGACGGCGTAGCGGCAATCGAAAAAGAACACGAAGACAGATACAGAAAGTTGCTTGCAAACGTAAAGGGCGATTTGGTCTTCTCGAAGGACGGCGATGCTGTATGGCAATGCTCCAACTGCGGCCATATCGTGGTTGGTAAAAAAGCACCTGACGTTTGCCCTATCTGCGCGCATCCTCAGGCATACTTCCAGGTTCGTGCTGAAAACTACTAATTCCTCTATATAAAATACAACCCGACGGAACATTTCGTCGGGTTTTTCTTTTAAAATCAGCCTACCAGGTACGCGTTGAACAAAAAAGAGCCGTCACGCGGCTCTTTTTGTCATATTTTAAAGGTTCTTTTCCACAAAGCTTTCCAACACCGCTTGCGGCACGAAACCCAAACTGTTGGCTACGGGTTTTCCGCCCTTAAAGGCAATGATGTTAGGGATTGATGTAATCCCGTATTTCACCGCCGCCGCTTCACTGTCCTCTTCGTCAATATCGATTTTTACAAACACGGCTTTGTCCTCGTATTTATCCGACACGTCTTCAAACACGGGCGCAAGCATACGGCAAGGTCCACACCAGCTCGCCCAAAAATCGCAATACACCGTCTTATCCGTACTGCCGATCAATTCTTCCAAAGATGCTGCATTTACATATTTAACCATATTTTTTCCTCCTATTTGCCTTGAAAATATGTAACCATATCCTCAAACGCAATCGTTTCACTGGTACTATCCGCCATACGCTTTACGTTGGCTTTGCCTTCCGCAAGTTCGTTCCCGCCAATCACGGCAACGTATTTTGCCCCGATTTTGTCGGCGTATTTGAATTGCGCCTTAACCGAACGTTCCATCAAATCCACCTCGGCATTGACACCTTGCAAACGAAGCTCCGCCGCCAAAGAAAAAGCCTTTTTACGGCAATCTGCATCCATCCCCGCGATATACACGGTAGGCACGGGGGCCGCAGGAATTTCCACACCCGTCTGCTCCATCACGATCAAAAGACGTTCGATACCCGCCGCAAAGCCGACCGCAGGCGTAGGCTTTCCGCCAAGCTGTTCAATCAAGCCGTCGTATCTACCGCCTGCGCAAACCGTACCCTGCGCACCGATTGACGTAGAAACAAACTCAAATACCGTACGGGTATAGTAATCCAAGCCGCGCACAATGCGAGGATCGATTTCATAATCCACCCCTGCAAGAGTCAGGCAGGCTTTCACTTCTTCAAAATGTGCGTGGCAGTCCTCGCAAAGATAATCGAGGATCTTGGGCGCGTCCGCGTTGATTTTCTTGCACCCTTCTTCCTTACAATCGAGCAAGCGCAAGGGATTTTTCTCATAACGGTTTTTGCAATCGCCGCAAAGTTGATCAAGGTTGGGCGCGAAAAAGTCTTTCAACGCCTTGTTGTACGCCGCGCGGCAGGTCGGACAACCGATCGAGTTGATATACAATTTAATCTGCAGTCCCAATTTTTTCAACAGCGTGTCCGCGGTAAAAATCGTCTCTGCGTCCGTCTGCGCCAATGCGGAACCGTATACTTCTACACCGAATTGGTGGAATTCACGCAAACGCCCTGCCTGCGGACGTTCGTAACGGAATGCAGGGATAATATAATACATTTTAGCAGGCAAAACGCCGTTGCCCATACCGTTTTCGATGAAGGAGCGCGCCGCGCCTGCCGTACCTTCAGGCTTCAAAGTAATCGAACGGTCACCTTTGTCCTTGAATGTATACATTTCCTTTGTAACAATGTCGGTGGTATCCCCCACGCCGCGCTGAAACAGCTCGGTATGTTCAAAAACGGGGGTGCGGATTTCTTTAATATTGAAAAGTCCCGCTACCTCACGTGCCATACCTTCTACGTATTGCCATTTATAAGAATCTTGGGGCAGAACGTCTTTCGTGCCCTTGGGAATGTTAATCATAGTATTTTTCCTATTAAAATTTTTTTATGCGTGGGAATTTCTACCCGTTACAACGCTGAAATGCAAAGTATATATGCCGTTAAAGTATATATTTTTTCAAATTTCTATCGCCCGTTAATTTTCTTAAATGCTCGTCGACGTATTTGCGGTCGATATGCAAGGTGAACATCGGATAATCCCCGCCTGCGTTAAAGGAAATATCCTCCAACAAATACTCCATAACCGTGTGCAAGCGTCTTGCGCCGATATCCTCCGAGGTTAAGTTCATATCCACCGCCACTTCGGCAATCCGTTCAATCGCGCCCTTATCAAATTGCAGGTCGATATTGTCTACCGCCAACAACTTACTGTACTGGAAGACGAGCGAATTTTCCGTTTCCGTCAAAATACGCACGAAATCCTCTTTCGTCAGACTGTGCAATTCCACAGACACAGGGAAACGGCCCTGCAATTCGGGGATCAAATCCTCAATCGCCGCCACGTGGAACGCACCCGCCGCAATGAATAAAATGAAATCCGTCTTGATAGGTCCGTATTTTGTCACCACCGTCGAGCCTTCTACGATGGGCAAAATATCACGCTGCACCCCTTCACGGGAAACGTCTGCGCCGTTACGATTGCCCTTACCTGCAATTTTATCGATTTCATCAATGAATACGATCCCGTCGTTTTCCGCGCGGTACAAGGCTTCCGATTTAATCGCGTCCTCGTCCACGAGTTTTTCCGATTCTTCCGCGAGTGCGATTTGGAACGCTTCACGTACCGTCAAACGGCGTTTTTTCTTTTTCTGCGGGAACATATCCCCAAAAATACTGCCGATCGAAATCGCCGCACCGCCGGGCATCAGCTCCATCGGTTGTTGAGGAGCGTCGATTACTTCCATTTCAATGGTAAAATTATCGTACGCGCCGCTACGCAAGCCGTCCAAAAGGTTCGCCTCGAACACTTCCTTCGCGGTTTCGCCTCTTTCTTCCTTTTTGGCATCCGCCAAAACACGTACAATGCGTTTTTCCGCAGCAGAGGTCGCGCGGGATTTCACTTCTTCTTCCTTTTCCGCTTTTACCAAACGGTAAGCGCATTCTGCCAGGTCACGGATCATCCCTTCAACGTCTTTCCCAACGTATCCCACCTCGGTGTATTTGGTTGCTTCCACCTTGACGAAAGGCGCCTTTACCAGCTTGGCAAGACGGCGAGCAATCTCCGTTTTACCAACCCCCGTAGGACCTTTCATAATGATGTTTTTAGGGGTAATTTCCTCACGGACCTCCGTAGGCAATTGCGCCCTTCTGTAACGGTTTCTAAGCGCAATGGCAACAGCCTTTTTCGCTTCATCCTGACCGATGATATATTTATCCAATCTATATACGATTTGCTTAGGGGATAAATCCATATCAATCCTCCTTCGCTACGCGTTTTGCGCGAGGCTTTGCCGCCGTCTTTTTCTCTTTTACGGGGGGCAGGGTTGCGTTGACCGCTTCCCCAACCGTTTCGCAACGAATATTATCGTTGGTGAATACGCAGATTTCCGATGCGATTTTCAACGCCTTTTTCGCAATCGTTTCCGCATCGTAATTCGTTTCCTTGTACAGCGCGCGCGCCGCCGCCAAAGCATAATTGCCGCCGCTACCGATCGCGCAAACTCCTTCGTCGGGTTCAATCACTTCCCCCGTACCTGACAAAATCAACAGCGTGTTTTCGTCCGCAGTAATCATCATTGCGTCCAACTTACGACCGATTTTATCACTTCTCCAAAGCTCTGCCAATTCCACCGCCGAACGCATCAAGTTGCCGCCGAATTTATTCAGCATCCCTTCAAAACGTTCGGTCAATGCAAACGCGTCCGTTACCGAGCCTGCAAAACCCAAAATTACTTTTCCACCGAAAATACGGCGTACCTTTATCGCTGTGTTTTTGAAAATAACCGATTCGCCCATCGTCACCTGACCGTCGCCGGCAATCGCCGTCACGCCGTCACGCTTCACTGCGCAAATGGTCGTACCTCTAAATTCCATACTCGTTACTCCTTAACTTCTTGAATGGCTGCCAGCGCCCTTTCCGCCAACGCGCGGTACCTTTCCTTCTTGTCGCGGATGCGCACGGGCATCGGCGCAAGGATACCAAAGTTGGCATTCATAGGCTGAAAATCCTTCGTCGGGGCGGATATATGCGTCTGTAACGCCCCACACACAGTGCGTTCATCAAAGACATGGGTGGGTCGTTGAAGAATTTCATCCGCAATACGGATCGCCGCAAGCAATCCGCTTGCCGCACTTTCCACATAGCCTTCCACACCCGTGATTTGCCCAGCAAAAAACAGCCTTTGATTATTCTTAACCGAAAAATGCCTCGTTAAAACATCTGGGGAATGAATATACGTATTTCTGTGCATCACGCCGTAACGTAAAAATTCTGCATTCTTCAACGCAGGGATCATAGAAAATACCCGCTTCTGCTCGGGAAATTTCAAATTGGTCTGAAATCCTACCAAATTGTAGGTGGTACCCATTTCGTTTTCCTTACGAAGCTGCAACACCGCATACGGGCGTTTTCCGTCCTCGCCAAATAAGCCTACGGGCTTCAACGTGCCGTAACGTAAGGTATCCCTCCCACGAGAAGCCATTACCTCCAAAGGCATACAGCCCTCGAAAATTTCCCCTTTCTCAAACTCGTGCAAGTGCGCGCGTTCCGCCGCCAACAGCTCGTCCACGAACGCATAATATTCTTCCTTGTTCATAGGACAGTTGATATAATCTCCCGTCCCCTTACCGTAACGGTCGCCCGTAAACGCGCAAGACATATCCACGCTGTCCGCGGAAATAATAGGCGCAGACGCATCGTAAAAATGCAAACCGCCGCCAAATAAGCGCACAATATCCTCGCTTAACGCATGCGAAGTCAAGGGCCCCGTTGCGATAATCACGTACCTGCCCCCATCCTCCTGCGTATCAGGCACCTTGGTCACCTCATCGGATACCAAGGTCAAGTTGGGGCAAGTTTTCAATTTTTCCGTAATATACGCCGAAAATTTTTCCCTATCCACCGCCAAAGCCGCGCCCGCGGGTACCTTGGTTGCGTCCGCCGCCTCGATAATCATCGAACCAAGCAACCGCATTTCCTCTTTCAAAAGACCGCAGGCATTGGCGTAATAATCATTGCTTTTTAACGAGTTTGAGCAAACCAGTTCGCCGTAATTCTCACTCTCGTGCGCGGGGGTGAATTTTTTGGGTTTCATCTCGACAAGGGTGGTTTCAATGCCGCGGCTTGCCAAATAATACGCCGCCTCACTGCCAGCCAAGCCCCCGCCGACAACCAACACCTTTTTACACATAATCAATCCTCAAAGCCTTCGGGGAAATATCCTGCGTCCTCGTAATCAAAATAGAAAGGTTCTTCGGGCATAGGCGGTTCAAAATCGTCCACCATCTGCGCCTGCTTCGCCTTTACGGGTTTTTCCGTTTTTACCTTATAATCGCAATCCTTATTGCCGCATTTTACTACACCGCGACCCGTTTTAATCATCGGGGTTTCGCAAACGGGGCATTTTTCACCCGTAGTAATATCCCAGCTCATAAATTTACATTCGGGATACCCAAGACAGCTGTAATATACTTTACCGCGCTTGGATTTTCTCACGCTCATTGCCGAGCCGCAATCGGGACAAATCCCTGCGAGTTTCGGTTCTTCATCCGTAGGCATCGACATCGTCGATTTGCAGTCGGGATAGCTGGGACAAGCCAAAAATCTCCCGAATTTACCACTCTTATACACCATATTCTCCCCGCATTTCGGGCAACGAACAGCAGAAAGCTCTTCCTTGCTTTCGCTGACGATGTTTTGGCATTCGGGATAGTTCGAGCAAGCAAGATACTTGCCAAACTTGCCCATTCTTCTCAACATAAAATGCCCGCATTTTCCGCAGATTTCCTGCGTCAACGTATCTCCGTAAGCCGAAGCCTTGCGAAGGTTTTTCTCAAATTCGGGATAGAAGCCGTGGATGACGTCCCGCCATTCGACGCCGCCGTCTTCAATTTCGTCCAAACGGGTTTCCATACCTGCCGTAAAGCCTACGTCCATAACGTCTACAAAGCAATTCAGCAGCATATCCACAACGTCGTAAGCAATCGGGGTGGGATACATATATTTCCCGTCTTTTTTGACGTATTTTTGCATCAGTTTGGAGATAATCGTCGCGTAAGTAGACGGTCTGCCGATTCCCTTTTCTTCCATCGTTTTTACCAACGATGCGTCCGTATATCTAAGGGGCGGTTTGGTAAATTTTTGTTCCTTTTGCATGGACACAAGATTCAAAACGTCCCCCTCGTTAAGGTCGGGTAAGAGCTTTGCCGAGCTGATTTCGTCCTCATCGTCCTTCTTCGCGCTGACGTCCTGATAGACCGCCGTAAAGCCTGCAAACAGCATCACTTTACCGCTTGCCTTGAAGATATAACCGCTGTTGTCGATCTCCATCTGCATACTGTTGTATCTTGCCTCCGCCATCTGCGACGCGAGAAAACGTTCGTACACCAAGCGGTACAACGAGTAATGCTTTTTATCCAACAGCTTTTTCGCCTTATCGGGGGTCATCGTCAAATCGATAGGACGGATCGCCTCGTGCGCGTCCTGCGCGCCTTTTTTGGAGGCATAGTAGTTGGGCTTTTCAGGCGCGTATTCGGGGCCGTACACTTCACGGATACGATCAAGCGCCTTTGCCTGCGCCTCTTTGGAAACGCGGACAGAGTCCGTTCTCATATAGGTAATAAACGCGATATGTTCGCCGTTTTCCGTCGCCATACCTTCATAAAGGTGCTGTGCAAGCGTCATCGTTTCAGGCGCCGTAAACCCAAGCTTTGTCGATGCGTCCTGCTGCAGAGAGCTGGTCGTAAAAGGCGCGGGCGCGTGTGCTTTGACAATCGATTTTTTCGTTTTTGAAACCACGAAACGCCCGCCTTCAATCGCCGAAAGAACCGTCGCCGTTTCTTCTGCGGACGAGGGCTTGTATTTACGCGCCCCCTTCTTTTCCAACATCGCTTTGAAGGAGGCATACTGTTTGGGTAAATCCTGCAATTCCGCTGTCAAATTCCAATATTCCTGCGGTTTAAACGCGGTGATTTCACGTTCGCGTTCTACCACCAAACGAAGGGCAACCGACTGTACGCGGCCACCTGAAAGGTTGCGTTTTCCCGTACCGTTTTTGTCCTCGATTTTATGGTTGAGCAAGGTGGATAACTTGTACCCTACCAGACGGTCCAAAACACGTCGCGCTTGCTGCGCGTCGACAAGGCTGTAATTGATCGTACGAGGCGCCTTCAACGCTGCTTCAATGGCGTTTTTGGAAACTTCGTTAAATTCGATACGGTTTTTGCCCTGCTCGTCTAAGCCAAGCACCGTCTGCAAATGCCAAGCAATCGCTTCCCCTTCTCTATCAGGGTCGGTTGCAAGGTAAACGCGATCCGCTTTTTTCGTCGCGTCTACCAAACGGCGGATTACGTCCTCTTTCCCTTCGGAATTGACGTATTTGGGTTCGTAATTATTTTTCACGTCTACCCCCAACGTATGCACGGGCAAATCGCGGATATGTCCTGCGGACGCATCCACGCGGTATTGTCCCTTGAGGTACTTGGAGATGGTTTTCGCCTTGGAAGGCGACTCTACAATGATTAAATCCATTCTATATATCCTTACAATTTTTTACTAAGTTATACGGGGGCGTAACGGTTTCCGCCCAAGGCGGTCGCCAAGCCCTTTACTTCCAACGCCGAAAGCAGCATTTTTGCCTTGAATGCAGGCACGCCCGCAGTTTCCGCAAGCTGTGTGATATGCCCCTCCGCCAAAGTTTTCAGCGCTGTCAACATTTTTTCCTCGTCTGCCGTCAGTTCGATTGCAGTACGTTTTCTCTCTTCTGTTTTTATACCCATTTTTGCGGTGATATCAAACGTATTTTCCGTTAAAATTCCACCCGCTTTCAACAATTGATTGCACCCTTCCCCTGCCGCGCTGCCTGGAAAATAGGGCAAAGCAAACACAGGCTTTTGTTGCGCTTTGGCATATTTCGCCGTAATCAATGCACCGCTTTTTTCCGCTGCGCCAAGCACCAACACCCCTTCCCCAAGCGCCGCCAACAGCTTGTTGCGGTATTCGTAGGAAAAAGATCGGGTTTCTACGTCGTGGGAGTAGGGTGCAATCAACAAGCCCTTTTTCGCCACTTCGTTGAGTAAATTTAAATTTCCCTGCGGTATCGCGGAAAAGCCGCCTGCCAATACACAGATCACGTTGCCACCGCCCGCCAAACCGCCTTCGATCGCAGCGCTGTCACCGCCGTCTGCGGTACCTGTGACGATTGTCACCGACTGCGACAATTCTTTGGCAATTTTCGCGCCCAATTTCATCGCAGGCGCAGGTGTTCTGCGCGCGCCTACCACCGTAAATTTCCGCATACGCAACAAATCGACGTTCCCCTTTGCGTATATCACGGGCGGTGCGTCGGACAACGCCCGCCATTCCGCAGGATAATCGGGGGAGGAAATGGGAATTTCCACAATTTGTCGTGTTTTATTGAAATCAAGCAATGCGACAACCTACCTACAAAAGAATATTCGGGTGCTTATACAAATATACAAGTAAACATACCTGCCAAATAAGTCCCAACCAATTGATCAAATGAAAATACCATTTTTTCGTCTTGTGACGAGCCAACTGCATAGCGAGATATCCGCCGAACGCACCGCCAAAAAACGAAAGCGAAAGCAATATCTTTTCAGGGATACGCCAAGCCTTCTTTTTTGCCTTACTCTTATCCGCGGCGTAAACGAAAAAGGCAATCACGGACATAACCGCAAGAAAAACAAGATAAATCTTTAACGCCATCAGTCAATCTCCGACAATGTCGCGCCGTACGTGCGGTAGGAAATCGCCTCGTACAAATGCTCCGTGGTGATGTTTTCCGACAGCTCTAAATCAGCAATCGTACGCGCTACTTTTAATATACGCGAACGTGCGCGCGCTGATAAATGTAAAGTTTCAAACGCCTCTTTCAAGGTCGCTTCGCACTCTGCATCCAAACGGCAATATTCCCGCGTTTCCCTTTCGCTCATTTCCGCATTGGTCACAATCCCCAAGCCGTCAAAACGTGCGCGTTGAATTTTTCGTGCGCCGTCCGCGCGCGCTTTTACCTGCGCACTGGTTTCCTCTTTCGCTTCGGAAACAAGGTCGTCGTATTCGACCCCGTCCACTTCTACCTGAATGTCAATACGGTCCAAAAGCGGACCCGAAACACGGGCGCGGTATTTGCGAATATCGTTGGGGGTACAAGCACAACGGCGTTTCGAACTGCCGTAATTACCGCAAGGGCAAGGGTTCATACTGGCGCACAGCATAAAGGACGCAGGATACGTCACCGTACCGCCTGCACGGGAAATGGTGATCACACCGTCCTCTAAGGGTTGACGCAAGGATTCGAGGGCGGAACGCTTGTATTCGGGCAATTCGTCCAAAAACAAAACGCCGCCGTGTGCCAAGCTGATTTCGCCTGGATGCACAGTCTTGTTGCCGCCGCCACAAAGGGAAACGGTCGTTGCCGTATGGTGCGGCGTGCGGAAAGGTCTTTCCGTCACAATTCCTTCCTCGCCAAGCGTGCCCGCCACCGAGTGGATTTTTGTGATTTCCAACGCCTCGTCAAAGGACATATCGGGCATTACGGAAGGCAAACATCTCGCAAGCATCGTTTTACCGCTGCCCGGAGGCCCTACAAACAATACGTTGTGCCCGCCGGCAACCGCCACCTCTAAGGCGCGCTTTGCTACCGCTTGACCGCGTACGTAGGCAAGATCGCTGGATACACGTCTGCTTTCGCCTACCCGCTGAAAAGAACCTGCGGGGACGGGCTGTAACGGCGTATGCCCCGAAAGATGGTCTACCACCTCTCGCAAGGTTTTCGCTGCATAGACCTCTACCCCTTGGATAAAGCTCGCTTCGCGCGCGTTTTCGTAAGGAATGACAAACTTTTTAAAGCCCTTATCTCTTGCGGAAATAATGGCAGGCAATACCCCCGTCACGGGGCGTAAATCGCCGTTTAAAGCAAGTTCGCCCAAAAACACCGTTCCTGCTACGTCTGCCTGCAACGTACCGTAACCGAGCATTAAGCTGACAGCCACGGGCAAATCGAATGACGAGCCTTCTTTTTTTACGTACGCAGGGGCAAAATTTACAGTAATTTTATGTGCGGGAAATTCCAGCATACTATTTTTGATTGCGCTTCTAACACGTTCTTTCGATTCCTTCACCGCAGCGTCAGGCAAGCCTACCATTTCATAGGAAGGCACACCTCGTGCGATATCCGCCTCTACCATTACGCATACGCCTTCCAAACCGGACAAGGCGTAACTTTGTACTCTTGCAATCATATTTTTATACTCCTACGAATAAAACGAATCCCGCAAGGGATATCCCCTCGCGGAGTTCGCAGTACGTCAAATTTTGAAAAAGCCTTTGGAGAAGGTCATCCAGCGAAACATACGCACACGGCTTGCAACCACAGGATAACCGTACATAACGGGCAACGCAAGGGCAAACGCCAATACGAACACCGCTACAACCGTACAAATCGCTACGTTGACCAATGCCTTTTCCTGTGCGGTTTCCCCTTCGGGGCTCATCATACCGACGAGAGGAAGGAAGCCAAGATACAGCACGTGGAACAACATCCCCGACAGCGCGGAAACGTTACCGCGGATCAAGCCCGCGCCAAGCGCAAGTACCATACCGCCGAGTAATACGACGTACATTCTTCTCATACGCAACGCTTTCTTATCCGAATTTTTCTTAACAAGGTCTACGATTACTTTTACGGTCGATGCAACAAAAGCAACCGCTGCCGCAAAAAGCACGGCGATATTGGGCAATACGTGCCAACCAATGTACGAATCGCTGTCCACCGCTTTAAGGCTCGTAAACAAGGTTGCAGGTTCAAAAGGCAATATCCAGGACAAAATCGAGGTCTTTGCCGCCGCATACGACGTAACGCCGTTGTCGCGCGCAGAACCTTTCAAGCCGTCCCAAATCATCACAAGGAAGTTTACGTCCGTGCTGTTGTTTGCGCGTACGTATGCCGAGTAGCACAAAACGCCTGCAAGCAATACCAATACGATGGTACCCATTTTGAAAGACAACGCCACAAAACCGTAGCTAAGACGGGTCTTCGCGTCGTACAAACGGTTTTCTTTGTCCGCCGCCTTATTCACGATTGCCGTGCTGCCGTCTTCTTCCACCACCGTTTCCGCCTTGTCCGCTACCTTTTCAAGGGCAAGCTCGTGCGCAAGCTTCTGTCTTCTCATACCGAACGCAAAGATCGCCAATACGCCGAGTACGGGGATTGCCGCCGTAACGTCCATTGCGATTGCCGCCGCACCAAACAAACCGGAGATGAGGATGCTGGATGCGCCGCGAAGCATATCCTTAGAGGAAATACCGTGCGCAAAGAAACGGTACATATAATATGCGCTGGCTACGATTGCGCTGGCAATCATCACGTAAGGCGCGCCCAAACGGCCAACCGTCGTCGCCAAACCGCCGAAGATCAACACAAGGCTGAAATAGAAAGCAAGCTGTTCGCGCTTGGTCAATTCTTTGATAAGGAAATATGCAAACACGATCAAAAGGCAGGTAGCAATAAAGGCAGGCAAACGCAAAGCGAATACGCTGTTGCCAAAGATGGCTACGGCAGGCGTCATCAATACGGTCGCAAGATAGTTAAAGTTGCCGTCGATGACGTAATTTGCATCGTATTTATCGTTGCCGCTAAGCAGGTTGTTCACCGAGCTCATATAATAGCCCTCTTCCTGCGTGAAGTTTGCAAACGCGCCCTTTTCAAGCTCTACACCGTTTTCACCGATGAAACGTTCAAAGCTGTCCTGCGCGTCCACCGTCGCGTTGAGTTCCGCCAAGGTGTAGTTGCTTGCCGTAGGCTTCAAGGATACGATTTCGTTCTGTTTATTAACAGCTACGATTTCATTCAACTGTAAAGGTACGTTGGTCGTAAACGAAACGCGAAGCGCGGTTTTGCTTTGGCTGGGCACGATCCCGACCCAATTATACAAAGCGCCGCTTTGATATTTCTCACTGGTTACGTTGCCAAGATTCAACGCCGTACCGAACGTAGAGTAGCTGGAGGACGCGCTGGAACTGGTTTTTACCGTGATTTTTGCATCCTTGCCAAGTTCGCCGTGGATGCCGCCAACGTTGAGATAGATCGCCTGCAAGGATTGGCTGGATTCCAATTCGTAATACACAGACTTCGTATCAACGACCGTCATAGATTTTCCCGTCGTTTTCACACTGCCCAAGGTAAACATACCCACCGTGAAAAACGAAAGGATGACAAGGATAAACGCCCAAGTATATGCGGTTATCTTTTTCATAATGCTCCTTCGGAAACCTCCCCTAAAAGGGGAATTTTCCTTCCTTATATATTATCTGTCCTCTATTGTAACCGAAAAAATCAAAAAAGTAAACCAAATTACACCCCTATTT
>JAFWAN010000001.1 GCA_017507585.1 Clostridia bacterium | reverse complement strand
GTTTCTGCCTTCCGTCTTAGGTTCTTTGTCCATAACCGCTTTCCCACCGAGCATATCGAAGAAACTGCGCATAACTTCGATACCCATTGCCGCGTGCGCTTGCTGACGGCCGCGCATACGGATGGAAACCTTGACCTTGTTGCCGTCGCCAAGCATCTCGACCGTCTTTTTTGCCTTGACGTTGAGATCGCCTACGTCGATCGTCATCGAAAGATAAATTTCTTTCAATTCGACAACCTTTTGGTTTTTACGGTTTTCCTTTTCCTTCTTCGCTTGTTCAAACTTGAACTTGCCATAGTTCATAATCTTGCAAACGGGAGGCACTGCGTTGGGGGAAATCTTCACCAAGTCCAAATCTGCCTCTTCTGCAAGCTGCAACGCTGCGGACGCGCTCATGATACCGAGCTGTTCGCCCTCTGCCGAAATAACCCTGACTTCTCTATCGCGAATTTCTTCGTTGATTTGATGCTGTTCTTTAATGGTCGTATACCTCACGTCAAAATTAAAGGGTTGCCTGGCATAGGCAACCCTTGTTTCTACATAATAATCCCCGAATTTCACGTTGGATAATTATTGAGCCGTATCAATCAAAACCATACGGCGAGAAGGTTTGCTTCTGCTTAGCTTTCATATCTTAACACAAAGCCCTACCCTCTGTCAAGTAAATTTTCACGGTATTTTATAAAAAGTTCAAACTTTTTTTAGAATGCCGTTTTGTTGGCGATATCCGCAAGCACGGTCGAAATAAATTCTTCCGCGGCAATCACCGATTGTTCCCCGTCGCGACGGCGTACCGCTACCTGGCCCGCTTCCATTTCCTTATCGCCCAATACGAGCATATAAGGCACCTTTTCCATCTGCGCTTCACGGATTTTATAACCGATCTTTTCGCTGCGGTCGTCTACCGATACGCGTACGCCCGCCGCCTTCATTTTCGCGCAAAGCTCGTTTGCGTAGTCAAGCTGTCTGTCCGTGATGGGCAAAATTTTCACCTGCATAGGCGAAAGCCATACGGGGAATTTGCCCGCAAAATGTTCGATCAAGATACCGATGAAACGTTCGATCGAGCCAAACGCTACGCGGTGTACCATGATCGGGCGGTGCTTTGCCCCGTCTTCGCCGACGTATTCCATATCGAAACGTTGAGGCAATTGGAAGTCAAGCTGAATGGTACCGCACTGCCACGTTCTGCCGATCGAGTCTTCGAGGTGGAAGTCGATCTTCGGCCCGTAGAACGCGCCGTCCCCTTCATTGACAACGTAGGCAAGCCCCAAATCGTCCAATGCGTTACGCAAGGATTCGGTTGCTACGTTCCAATCCTCGTCGCTGCCCATACTGTTTTCAGGACGGGTGGAAAGCTCTACGTGGTACTTAAACCCAAACAACGTGTATACTTCGTTGATCAAACGGACTACGCCTTTGATTTCGTCCTTGATCTGTTCGCGCGTCATAAAGATATGCGCGTCGTCCTGCGTAAAGCAACGAACACGGAAAAGACCGTGCAGCTGGCCGGATTTTTCGTGACGGTGTACAAGACCCAATTCACCCATACGGATGGGCAAATCCTTATAGCTGTGGGGTTCGTTTTTGTAAACGAGGATCCCGCCGGGGCAGTTCATAGGCTTGATTGCGAAATCTTCTTCATCCACTTTAGTCGTGTACATATTGTCACGGTAATGGAACCAATGGCCCGACGTTTCCCACAGGGTACGGTTGAGCATAATGGGGGTCTGCACCTCTACGTAGCCTTCGCGGGTATGGATTTCACGCCAATATTCGATGAGGGTATTTTTCAAAACCATACCGTTGGGCAGGAAGAAAGGCAAACCTTTGCCTTCGTTCATGATCGCGAACAGTTTTAATTCTTTCCCCAATTTCGTATGGTCGCGTTTCTTTGCTTCTTCCAACATCGTGAAATACGCTTCCATTTCGTCCTTCTTGGCAAAAGCGGTACCGTAGATACGGGTAAGCATCTTGTTGTGTTCGTCCCCTCTCCAATACGCGCCTGCGATGCTGGTGAGTTTGAACGCCTTGATTTTTCCCGTAGAAGGAAGATGAGGGCCACGACAAAGGTCGGTAAAACCGCCTTGCTTATAGAAAGAAATAACCTCTCCTTCAGGCAAATCCTCAATGAGTTCCACCTTGTAATCTTCACTGTATTCCTTCATCAAAGCGATGGCTTCCGCTCTCGGCAACGCAAAGCGTTCGATGGGCAGGTTGCTCTTGATGATTTTCTGCATTTCGCTTTCCACCTTTGCAAGGTCTGCCTGCGTGATGGGGGTCACGAAATCCACGTCGTAATAGAACCCGTTGTCAATGACGGGGCCGATCGAGAGTTTGCAGGTAGGATATACCGTTTTCAGCGCCTGCGCCAAAACGTGCGCGCAGGTATGACGGTACACCTGCAAGCCTTCCTTGTCTTTCAGGGTAATGATCTCCAAGTTGTCCCCTTCCTTCATTTCGTAGGAAAGGTCAACCAATACGCCGTTTACCTTTGCGCAAACTGCGTTTCTTGCCAAGCCTTCGGAAATTGCCATAGCCGCCTGCATCGCGGTTGCGTTTTCCGCTACTTCTAAAGCGTCGCCGCTTTTGAGAATGATATTCATAGTTTTTCCTCCGTATTGTGTTTTTCAAAGTGAAGTTTTTATCTTGTTGATAAAAGTGAAGTTGTGGCGATTCCACAGTGAAGTTTATCTTATAAGTGAAGTTTTTGCATTTCGCAAAAGTTATTGCCTTTATTATAACAGCCGCAACTTGCCATCAGGCAAACCCCACTTTCCGCAAAGCGAAAAACTTAACTCGTTCGAACTTCACTTTGCATTGGCAAAACTTCACGAAATAAAAAAATCCTTAAACTTCCCAAAGAAAGTTTAAGGACGCATATCCTGCGCGGTTCCACCTTAATTGCCGTGCAATGCACGACCGCTTTTCTATCCAATTAAACGAAACGCAAAGTGGTTTCGCCCTCCGTACCCGTTTACCTGCCTCACAGCCAAGGGCAAGCTCTCTGAAAAACCGAAACGGCGCTACTTGTCTTTACGGTTTCTATTGTAATCCTTTCCACGCTGTTTGTCAACCTTTTTTTAACAGAAAATCGCTTTTTCCCCGTAATATTTTCTTAAAAAAGACGCCGTGTCGCCGTCCACCTCGCCAAAGCAATACACGCGCTCCGCTCCACCAAGTAAAATTTCCCCGATCGGTGAAGCGACGCCCGTCAATAAACTGCGGGTTAAAGGGCGGTATTCTTCATCATAGACTTTGCCGTCTTTGAGAAAAATTTTTCCTTCTCCGTCCTCTGCCAAAAATTCGATAAATCCGTCCATCGAGCCCTCTCCCATTTCCAAGGGAATATAATCGACGATTTCCTCCCAACGTTTTACCAAATCCCGCAAGCGGAAATGGAACAAGCCGTCCAAACAGTACCGTTCGAACCCACGTATCCTCTTGACGATGTGCGCGCGGTCTTCCCTGTAATCCGCCGCCACCAACGCCGTCAGCAGTACGCGCTTTTTTAAAGGGGAAAGCAGGGGCAATGCCAAGCGTTTTTCAAAAAAATCGTACTTGTACCCAATCGCCAAAACGTCCGCGATATTCTCCTCGGCATATTTGCGTACGTATGGGCAGTAGGCGCGCTCTGTTTTAAAAGCAATCTCCGTACAATCCCCCTTTTTTGCCATATCGCAAACGGAAGGCAGAAAAGCAAAGCGTTCGCGCACTTTACCGAACAGATAAGACATATACAGGCCGTCAAAGCCGTTTTGTGTAATCGTTATTTCTTCCACGATATTATTGTATGCGCCAAAAACGAAATTATTTATCAGCGAAGTCAATTTGCTTGACTTGCGCGTTAAAATACTTTATAATAAGGAAGATATATTTATAGAGTAGTGAAGAAAGCGGTTTTTCTTTCTTTCGGAGGTAGTTTTATGATGGATATGAAGTCTGTAGAAAGCAAATGGCAGGCAAAATGGGAAAAGACGAAACAAAACGTTTTTAAGAAAAAGAGCAACAAGGAAAAGTTGTACGTTTTAGAAATGTTCTCCTATCCTTCGGGCGCAAAATTACACGTTGGGCATTGGTATAACTACGGCCCTACCGATACGTACGCCCGCTTTAAGAAGATGCAGGGCTACGAAGTGTTCCAGCCCATGGGTTTTGACGCGTTCGGCTTGCCTGCGGAAAATTACGCAATCAAAACGGGGATCCATCCTAAGGATTCGACGGAAAAGAATATCGCCACAATGGAACAGCAGCTTCGCAATATGGGCGCAATGTTCGATTGGAGCGCAGAAATTATTACCTGCGAAGAAGATTACTACAAGTGGACCCAATGGCTGTTTTTACAGCTGTATAAAAAGGGCCTCGCTTACCGCAAAAACGCCCTCATCAACTGGTGTCCCTCCTGCGAAACGGTGCTTGCGAACGAACAGGTTATCGACGGCAAGTGCGAGCGTTGCAGCTCAGTCGTTTTGCGTAAGGACATGACGCAATGGTTCTTAAAAATCACCGATTACGCAGAAGAATTGCTGGAAGATTTGGACGGCTTGAACTGGCCTGAAAAAACCAAGCTGATGCAGAAAAACTGGATCGGCAAATCCACGGGCTGTGAAGTTCATTTCGAATGTGAAACGGGCGACGACATCACCGTATTTACCACCCGTCCCGATACGGTATTCGGGGTGAACTACGTCGTACTTGCGCCCGAACATCCCCTCGCGCAAAAATTAAAAGAAGCGCATCCTGACAGAGCGAAAGCCATCGACGAATATATCGCCTACGCCGCAGAAGCAAACGACATCGACCGTCTTTCCACCGCGCGTGAGAAAACGGGCGTATTCACGGGCGCGTACGCAACCCACCCCTTGACGGGTAAAAAAGTGCCCATCTACCTTGCGGACTACGTTTTGTTCTCCTACGGTACGGGCGCAGTTATGGCTGTTGCGGCGCACGATGAACGCGATTATGCTTTCGCAAAGAAATACGGCTTACCCGTAACGCAAGTTATCCAAAAACCCGGCGGGGAAACCATTTTGCCTTACTGTGAAGACGGTATCCTCGTCAACAGCGGTTCTTTCAACGGTCTTTCGGGCGAGGAAGCGCGCGACGCGATCGCTTCTCACCTTTCCAAAATCGGCAAGGGCGGTAAAAAAGTAAATTACCGTTTGCGCGATTGGTCGGTATCCCGTCAACGTTATTGGGGCGCGCCGATCCCTATGATCCATTGTGAAAAATGCGGTACAGTACCCGTTCCTGAAAAGGATTTGCCTGTAAAGCTTCCCTACGACGTAGAGTTCCGTCCCACGGGGAAATCCCCTCTTGCAAGCCACGCAGGATTTATGAACTGCACCTGCCCGAAATGCGGTGCAAAAGCTTCTCGCGATCCCGATACCTTGGATACCTTCGTATGTTCCAGCTGGTATTACCTGCGTTATCCCGACGCGCACAACGACAAGGCGGCTTTCTCGAAGTCGGTTGCCAACAAGATGTTGCCCGTTGACGTTTACGTAGGCGGTCCCGAACACGCTTGTATGCACCTTTTGTACGCGCGTTTCATCACGAAGGCCTTGCGCGATATGGGTTACGTGAATTTCAGCGAGCCCTTCAAACGCCTCGTGCATCAAGGGATTATCCTTGGTCCCGACGGCAACCGTATGTCCAAATCTCACGGCAACGTTATCTCCCCCGATACCTATATTGAAGAATACGGTTCGGATATGTTCCGTCTGTATTTAATGTTCGGTTTCAGCTATACCGAAGGCGGCCCTTGGAGCGACGACGGTATCAAATCGGTGGCAAAATTTGCTGAACGTATCGAACGCTTGGTACGTAAATCATTAGAATTGACGGGCGGTCACACGCAAATCACTTCCGCGGAAAAGAACATCAATTACGCGAAGAACTTTGCAATCAAGGGTATCACGCGCGACGTGGAAGAATTCTCCTTCAACACCTCGATTGCGCGCTTGATGGAATACGTAAACGCTTTGCAAAAGTATGAAAACGACGTCGAAGCGAAAAATGTTCCCTTCTACAAGGCTTGTTTGGAAGATTTGATCCGTATGATCGCACCCTTCGTACCCCACTTTGCAGAAGAATTGTGGGAAGTATACGGGCATAAGAGTTCGGTATTTGAAGAAACCTATCCCCTCGTAGACGAGCAGGCGCTTATCAAGGACGAAGTAGAATACGCGATCCAAATCAACAGTAAGATTAAAGCAAAATTGATGATCCCCGAAGGATTATCGGACGAAGATATTCAGGCGACCGTATGCGCTTACCCTGAAATCGCAGAAGCGATCGCAGGTAAAACGGTAAGAAAGTGCATCATCGTCAAAGGCAGATTGGTCAATTTGATCGTTGGTTAATGGAGTAAAATAGAAACCCGCCGTGCAAGGTGTTACCTTGCACGGCGGGTATTTTTATACATTATTTTACGGCTTGTTTTCCGCCTCTTTAATCATCTTATCCAAGCGGGCTTTCGGGATACGAATATCACTCTCGCCCCGCCGATAATACGCCCCCGTTTCACGGTTTCCGCCGATATAAATCGGTTTATCCTGCGGATGGGCTTTCGGTACGTAAATCAGCACAATTTCCTTTCCTTCCGTACATTCGATACGCACGTCCTCTTTCGCCAGGATATTTTTGCTAACGATGCGCGGGTTATTGACCAAATCCCAAAACTGCGCGACCAACCGCCACGGATCGGGTAAGGTTACCGCGTACAGCGTTTTATCCTTCTTCCGTTCCGCTACGCCAAGCAAAATCACCCCGCCGTCCGAGTTGGCAAACGCAGAATACGTTTCCCATATACTGCGGGGTAACCCGCCAACCGCTTGTTTCGCCTCAATTCGGTTGGTTTCTTTGTATTGTTGTAAATGATTCCAATCAAACATTATCTCTTTATAATAGGTAAAAGTACACGCGTTTGGCGTTTATATTCGTCAAATCCCTCTTTCTTCGATTGACGGCCGTCCGCCATAGGAATGCTAACAAAGGTAAACAGCAGCGTATTGGCTACCGCGCCCGCCAACAAATACCATCTTTCAGGCAACAACGCCACCGCCGCCAAACCGATACCCCACCACATAAGAATTTCCCCTAAATAGTTCGGGTGCCGCGCATATTTCCAAAGTCCAACACGGATGAAGCCCTCTGCCTTTCCCTCTTTTTTGGCCTTACGGAAACGGTGCATCTGTACGTCCGACGTGCCTTGTAAAACTATCGCAAGCAAGGAAACCGCTGCAAATACAATGCTATACGCATTGACCCTCGCCCCGTAATGCAAAACGAATACCAAAGGCAATATACAGCCGTAAACCACCAACGTCGGAACCATATGAATACCGATAAAATTAATCAACGGATACCACGCACCCGTCTTTTCTTTCAGCATCGTATAACGCCAGTCCTGATGGTCCATACCGTCAAACGTATACGCCCAATTCGCCGTTAAACGAATGCCCCAAACGATAACTACGCTCAAAAGCATCCACCCTGCAACGGTTGCTTTTCCTCCGATTGCAAAGGCAATGCCGATGACGATGGGCTGTACGCTCCAATACGGATCGTATACGGAAGCGTTGTGAAACAAAACGCTGAAAATAAAAGTAACCACTGTCGCCGCAATATCCGCCAACAGTAGATTGACCCAAAATGAAAACGGCAACCAAAGATATACCCCAACGCCTGCCAGCGTTGCCAAAATATATACAATCGACACGACAATATAGCTGATCAATCTGTTATTTCTCATAGTAGTATATGCTCCTCTATGTGCCTATTGTATCACTTTTTTATGAAAATTGCAATACCTTATTCAAATATATTGACATAAAAAATCCTCTGCACAAAACAGAGGATTTTTATTTAAATATTAGTAGTTATTCGTCCATTCGTCGGATCTCCACGACGCCACCAATTCAATGGTACCAGCCGCCGCATAGGTCCACTTGCCCGACGTAGGAATCTCTTTACCGTTCAATTTCCACCCCAAGAACGTATAACCATCTCTCGTAGGAGTAGGCAAGGTATAATCTGCATCATAGGTCATCGTAATCTTTCTTTCCGAGCATTCGCCGCCGTTTGGCGTCAATACAACCGTATAGGTGTTCGCCGTCCATTCTACAATGACCGTAACGTCGCCAACCATGGACCAATTACCGCTTGCCGGTACGTCCACAAATTTCTCACCGTCTTGAATCTTGAATTTGCTGAACGTATAACCCGTAACAGGATTATTTTCCAACGTCCAGTCGTACTTCTCGTTATAGTCAAGCTCAATCGTGCCTTTAAATACGCCCTTTGCATCCGAATAGGTAATCTTGTACTTATTGGGCGTTTCAACTGCATTTACCACGACGTTCTGCTGTACGTCTTTAAGCTGTTCCAAAGCCACGCCGTCCCAAGTTACCGTGTAACCGGGTTTATCTGCAGGGGTAGGGATCTTGTCAAAGTTCGTCCCTTCTTCAACGTCTGTAAATTCTTTCACCTCTTGCCCGCCTTGCACGAACGTAATCGTGTAGGTTGCTTTCTTTTCCCAAACCGCCTTTAACGTTACGTCTTTCGCAAGCGTCCAGATACCCTCGTTAGACAGTGCGTCTTCACCCACGATTTCCCAATATCTAAAGTTATATCCTGCCTTTTCAACCTTAGGCTTATGCAAGGTATAGCTTGTTTTATAGGTAACCGTTTCGGAAAGCTCACCCGATACCAAGCTGCCGCCGTCGGGGTCATACGTAATGGTGTACGTCTTTGCCACTGCATTCAGCGTTACCGTCTTATCCCCAGTAATGTTACTGAAATTGGTGTCGCTCCAGCTATATTCATAGCCCTGATCATTAGGGAATGCAGGGATATCCTCATCCGCAAGCGAAGCCCCTTCTTCTACGTAAACAACCTTAAGGGTCGTCCCGTCTTTATCTTGGAAAGTAACGGTATAAACGGTAGGAGGAACTTCTTCCCATACCGCCGTCAACGTAACGTCGTTCGTAATGTTCCATACGTCCACGGGAAGCGAATTTATACCCGACCATTCCACTAACGTATAACCTTCGTAAACCACGTCCGGAATGCTCAGCGTATATGCGGCGCCGTAAGTAACCGTTTGGGCGCCTTTCGTAGCGTCCACAAGCGCGCCGTCGCCGGGATTATACGTAATGGTGTACGTCTTTGGAACTGCGTTTAAAATAACCGTCATATCCTCGGTGATATTGCTGAAATCGGTCTCGCTCCAGCTATATTCGTACCCTTGATCCGCAGGGAATGCAGGGATATCCGCATCTGCAAGCGAACCGCCCTCGGCAACCTTTTTCGTACCCAATACGAAGCCGTCGCTGTTTTGGAAGGTGATCGTGCAGGTCTTTACCGTTATTTCAGCCCAACGCGCAACCAACGTTACGTTTTCCGCATACGTCCATTTGCCTTCGCTGAGGATCACGCCGTCCTTTTCCCAACCTAAGAAGGTGTAGCCTTCACGTTCGTTGGGTTTTGCGAACGTTACGTTGCTACCGTAGGTTACTTTTTGAGGAGCGCTGGGTACCCCGCTACCGCCGTTTGCGTCATAAGTAATGGTATATGTATTCGCCTTACTAACAGCGTTTACCACCGTATCC
>JAFWAN010000051.1 GCA_017507585.1 Clostridia bacterium | reverse complement strand
GGTTCAGCGGCTTCTTCTATCACTTCTTCAATGACAGGTTCAGCGGCTTCTTCTACCACTTCTTCAATGACGGGTTCAGCGGCTTCTTCTACCACTTCTTCAATGACGGGTTCAGCGGCTTCTTCTACCACTTCTTCAATGACGGGTTCAGCGGCTTCTTCTACCACTTCTTCGATGACGGGTTCAGCGGCTTCTTCTACCACTTCTTCAATGAGTTCCTCTTGAATTTCCTCAACGATTTCTTCGACAATTTCTTCAACGATCTCTTCTACGAGCTCTTCCACGACTTCCTCAACGACTTCCTCGATGATTTCTTCGGGAACGTTTTCTTCAACAATCGCTTCCACGATTTCTTCAACCGTTTCTTCTACGACCTCTTCGATCACTTCTTCTACCACTTCTTCAATTATTTCTTCAGGATCGTCCACGATTTCGTCAATCACGTCCAAAGCCGCCGCCTCGCCGCTGCGGCAAAGCGCATTCCACGCCTTCACAATCGACGCCGCAGACGCACAGCAATCCGCCGAACGAGCCGCACGGGCAAAATCAAGATACTGCAAACCAAGTTTGCGCAATCTTCTCGTCATTTTTCCGTCCTCGGTGGACAAATCGCAGCCCAAACCGATTTGACCGCCCTCGCAAGCGGTAATTTCCACGTAATCGTAAACTTTCGCACCCGATTGCACGTCTGCGATAACGGCTTGCGCCGCATCCAGAGTATCCACCACGGCAAAATTCCACGTTTCGCCGTCCAATTCCATACTGACTTCGCGGCAGGGCTTATGATCGTACAAACCGCTGTACGCGAACTTACGCAAGGTATTTTGCGTCTTATCCTTGACCAAGCAACGCGCCACAGCCTCCGCATCGCCGCCGCTTGCCGACGCAATATAGCCCGCGCCCGAACCAACGCCGAAAGGCGTTTCCAAGCTCTCTTTTTTCATCATACGGATATTGACGCCCAAAACGTCCAACATCCCCGCAAGCTCGTCCAAGGTCAAAATCACGTCCACGCCGGGGTCGGATTTTTTTCCCGCCCCTGCTTCCAAAGCGATGACGCGGATTTTCTTATCGGGCATCTGCGCCTGATAATATTTTTTCAGCAATTTCGCACATACGGTCGTTGCGCTCGGCAACAAGTTTTCTGTGATTTCGGGGTATTCTGCCTTTGCCAAATTCACCCATTTCGAGCACTCGGACGAATACACGGTACCCGCACCCGCTTCTTTGTTTGCCTTGAGCTGTTTCACCTTCATCAAGGTCAACGCATCGCTAACGACGGAGGTATCGACGACCGTATCCGCGCCAAGCGCCTTCAAGACCGCCGCAAGTTTTCCAATGCCGTCCTCACCGCGGTATAATCCAAACGCTTCGCCAATCGAAACGCGCACGGCAGGCGAAACCTGTACCGCTACAAACGTACGTTTTTTACTGGCGGACAACACTTTCCAAGCGTTTTCCACCGCGATATTTCCACAATCCATAGATATGCAACCCATATAAATCCCTCCTATTGTCCATCAACGCGTATTACCCCGCGCGAGTATATAAAATAATTTTGTATATTATAACATACCAAAACGACTTTTTCAATAGGCAAATGGAAAAAATTTATCGATTTGACAATTTTTTTCACGTTTCTTGCCGTATGCATCGTCGGGCATAGATTTTTAAGGTAAAAAAATCGGGCGGTCGACGACCGCCCAAAAAAAAATAAAAATCTTTTTCTATGTAGGTTACCTCCATAACCGCTTCACGGCGAAGCTCCTTTAAAAACGCCCGAAAAGACACTCAGTCTTGATCCAACGGAACGTTGGCGACGGCGCGATGAATCGGCAAACCGCGTTCTACCCATTTTTGTTCATATTCCGTGACGATATTCCAATCGGGGTTACCGTTTTCGTGCAGATTATACGACACTTCGCTTAAAAGCAAACCGCACGCCTGATATTCCTCCAAGGAAAAATCAAAAAACTCTCGATCGTCCGTCTTTTGAATGATTTTTCCGCCCTTTTTCAACAGCTTTTTATACACCTCTAAAAAATTCCTATGCGTCAAACGCTGCGTCGCATACCCCAGCTTTGGCAAGGGCGTGGAAAAATTGAGATAAATGACGTCCAAGCTCCCCTCAGGGATATAGCAAGGCAGACATTCGGCGCGGATATTGAGGAACCGCACGTTTTCCACCTGCTGCTTTTTGACCTCTTCCATAGGCGTCAAAATAACGTTGCTCATTTTTTCGAGCGCGAGATAATTCACGTTCGGCGTCTGTTTCGCAAGCTCAATGACAAAGCCCCCTTTCCCGCAGCCAATTTCCAGCGCAACGGGGTGATCGTTGCCAAACGCCTTGGCAAAATCAATCAGCGCGCGGTAATTTTCCGCCGCCTCTTTCATATTCAGGATCCCGTTTGCGCCCTGCGCCAACAGCAAATCCCCGCACGCCTCCATACGCGCGTCAAAGTTTCTCTTTTTTCTCATTCTCATCGACATAATCGTTTACCTCTTACTTGTAAAAATTGAAAAGCTATGCTTTTCGTGCTTTAACCCAACCTTTTGCCGCGCTCAACTTTGACCGTCCACTTTTTCAATTTCAGCCACAATTTTGCCAAGAGGCAAAACTTCACTCACAAAAGTGAACTTCACTGTCGAAGACAACTTCACTTGCCCAATGGGCAAACTTCACCACAACTCCCTCTCAACCGTCATTCTGGAACGAAACAGCAGGCGAAGTGATAGAAGCTCCCACCAACCAATCATTTCACGGCGAAACCACCCACAAAAACGCCTGCAAAGACACTTAGTCTTGATCCAACGGAACGTTGGTTATTGTTTCCCTGTGCTCCCAAAACCGCCTGCGCCGCGTACGGTATCGGACAATTCCTCCACGACGTCAAATTCCACCTGCAAGAACGGCGTAATGACCAACTGCGCAATTCTTTCCAAGGGCGCAACCGTTTGCGGATTTGCAGAATGGTTATGCAACGCCACCATCACTTCCCCGCGGTAATCGGCGTCTACCACCCCAACCTTGTTTGCGGGGGCGAGTCCGCGCTTGGACGCCAAACCGCTGCGGGCATAGATCAGCCCTGCATACCCTACGGGGATTTCCACCGCCAAGCCGGTATGGATCAACTTTGTTTCATTGGGCAAAATCACGGTCTCTTCATCGAGTACCGCATACAAATCCGCCCCTGCGGAAAATTCTGACCCATAGGTAGGCACCACCGCTCTTTCGTCTAATTTTTTCAATCCAATCTTCGGTATCATATTATTTTTCTCCATTTGATTTTTTTCTGTATAATTGCCACTTGTCATTCTGGACGGAGCGAAGCGACGGATAGAATCTCAAGACTCTATCCCTTCGGTCCAGAGTGACACACCCCTTTGCCGTCCGCTTTTTCAATTCCAGCCACAATTTTGCCAAAAGGCAAAACTTCACTCACAAAAGTGAACTTCACTGTCGAAGACAACTTCACTTGCCCAAAGGGCAAACTTCACCACAAAGCCCCTCACTCTCCATTATATCCCCAAACCACGGGGCAGTTAGAGGGATTCCAAGTGCTATGCCACCCCTCGGGCTGACTTTCCGCTTCACAATAAATCGTCAACGAGGAACAATTTTCGAACGCACAATTCCCAATACTCGTCACCGAATCAGGAATTACCACACTCGTCAATGAGTAGCAATTATGAAACGCAACATTACCAATACGCGTCACCGAGTCACCAAACACCACACTCGTCAAAAACTCGCAAAAAGAGAACGCAGATTCACCAATACTCGTTACTGAATCTGGTATCACTACACTCGTCAAAAACCCGCAAAAAGAGAACGCCTCATTACCAATAATCGTCACTGAATCGGGTATAATAAACGATGCATCCTTTTTACCGATAGCATATTGTATCAACGTTTTCCCGTCTTTTGTATACAAATTGCCGTCTATGGATTGATATGCTGTATTATTTCCCGATACCGTTATACTCGTCAACGAATCGCACCCTATGAACGCCCAATCACCAATACTCGTCACTGAATCACCAATTTCCACACTTGTCAACGAGGTGCAACCAAAGAACGCCTCCCGACCAATACTCGTCACTGAATTAGGAATTTCCACACTCGTCAACGAGTCGCAATATTCGAACGCACCCTCACCAATACTTGTCACCGAATCACCGATCACCACGCTTGTCAACAAGGGACAAATGCTAAACGCAGCATTGCCAATGTTCGTCACCGAATCGGGTATTATTACACTAGACAACGAACGGCACCCAGCGAACGCGCACATACCAATACTCGTCACTGAATCGGAAATTGTTACACCGACCAACGAGATGCAGTTATGGAACGCATTATCGCTAATACTTGCCACAAAATCGGGTATTACCACACTCGTCAACGAGGTGCAATTATAGAACGCCTTATCACCAATACACGTCACAGGTAAATTTTCATAAGTAAGCGGAATTACAATATCCGTATCCGTACAACTACCAATCCCTGACACCGAATAGGAAACGTTATCTTCATTTAAGGTATATTTCAACCCTTTCGTCTGCAAATCCCCACAACTACAAACACCTTGCGTATAGTTATGGCCAAGTTCAGGCACGTCTTCTGTCTTTATTTCTCCGCAACCGTTTATGCAGGTATAGGTTTTCTCACCTTTTTCTTCGCAAGTGGGTTCTTTCGTCACCACCCCATCATCATAATCATGTCCAAGCACAGGCACGTCTTCCGTTTTTGTTTCCCCGCACTCGCAGGAATAGGTTTTTACACCTTTCCCCTCGCAGGTAGGCTCCGTTGTTACCTTACCGTCATCCCAATCGTGGGTATGTACTTCTTCACTCGATTCCTCGGAAGAATTTTTCTCCGTGGAAGAAGAATTATCCTCAATACTCACCGTGTCCGATGAACTGCTTTGCGTTCCCCAAAAATCACACGCTGAAAACGCAAAACAAGTTGCACTTACACACAATGCCGACAAAATACCTAACCAAATTTTTCTTTTCATCTTATCACTCCTCTGCGGACAATCTCCGCAAATGCATATTGTACACAGTATACCATTTTTCGCCATTTTTGTCAACGGTTTTTTATAAAATAAAAAGGCGGGAAAACCCCGCCTTTTTTGTCATCGGTTGCGCTTTACCGCCCTCTTAAGGCTTAAAATAATCGTACAACGGCGCGTATAATTCCCCCAAATACTGCGGTGCAACCTTATCCAGCTTAAATGCCTCAAACTGCTCCGCTTGCGTTTCGTAAGTCGCCTCGTAGTAATTCTTTACAATCACGTAACGCTCCTCATACGACAACGAATAATCCACCTGATACGGCGCGTTTACGTCGGGCGTAACCGTGGCGTCAGGCCGCATCGAATATCGCAGATAAAACAGCAACCCCTCTCGCAACAAATCAATTTTCTCCTGATACTCCGCTTCCAATTTATTTTTCAGCAAGGTATATCTTGGAGAATAATACACGCCGTTTTTGACCAAGCGATGCTTTTCGTTTTGCAGCTTTTTCGCGCATTCCGCCAACAGCTCGTTCTTTTTTACCTGCGCCTCTTTTACCTCCAACAGCTGTTCTGCTGTCAGCATCGCAAATTGCGTATCGGTAAAAGAAATCACGTCAATCGTCATTTTTTACCTCCTTATATCTCGTCAAAACCTCAAACTCGGCGTATACTTCCCTGATTTTGCTGCCGCGTTCTATGGTAAACGAAAAGGTATAATATTCCCCGAGCGCATGCAAAAACCATTCTGCAAAACCGTTTTCAAAGGTAAACGTTTTCGTAAAGCTTTTTCCTTCCGTTTTCAGCGTCACCGTGCAACTGCCTTCCCCGTAAAAGCAAAGCTTTCTCAAGCATTTTCTTCCAACGTATCCAAGATTGTTTTTCAACGTTTCAACGTTGCCCGTAAACCAAACGCTGCCCTGTCCGTCATCCACCAAATGGTATATATTTCTCTGCGAGTCCGCAAACAGTACCTTACCGTTGTCCCCGCTGCTCAGCCCGATCAAATCCGGTATAAAAAGCGCCGTTCCGTCAGGACGTATAATAATCGTCTTATATTTATTGTCCGTATCATAATAGCGCATCATGGGCATGCCTCTCCATACGGCGCACCCTTCCAAGCCCTGTTCTTTCAAAGGAAATGTAATCCCAAGCTCCAATCTCTCCACCTGTTTACCCTGCAAGCGGTATACACCGTTCACGGTTAAAAAGTATATGGCGTGGTCGCACACGCACACCGTTCTTGCAAAAATATCACCGCCCGAATAGGGTATTTTTTCCGCGTAAAATTCACACGGATCACCACCCACCTTCAAGCGAATAATCCCGCTTTGAAAAAATACGTACAACGCATCGTCAAATACCTTAATGGCAATAATTTCGCCGCCGCCGTCAGGCAAACGAATACTGCCGCCCTCTTCTACGGATTCGGTAAAGTTGGTAAAATCTTCGGGTGCGGAATATTTTAAAATACCATTTTTCATCCCCACAAACACGCGATGACGGAAATATGCACCCGCCGCCACCGTATCTTTCTCAATGATAACGTTGTACGTCGTATCGGCATTGACCAAAACGAAACCGTGGGTTGTAAACAGCGCAAACTGCGCTGTGCCGTCCTTCATCAAAGGACATACCACCATTCTTTTTCTACCCGTAACAACGCTTTGAAAGGCGTTCATCTCCTCTACGTACATATAAAATATACCCGTTCGCGACAACACGTAATAAACGTCCTGGTAACCGTCTGTAAATTGATCCTCGACCTTACGAGAGCCAATCTCCAACGCGTTCGAAATATTGCATTTATATTGAGCCCCGTTTTTGTTCGTTACGGGCGCCCATTCGGGTAAAGGCCGTATACCGTCCTTGCCGCATTCGCATTGATTCACAACGGCAGCTTTCAATACGTTTCCTCTATCGTTTGGATCGTCTGAAAAACGCAAACGGGCATACCGTGTACGCGTTTTCACCGTATAAGGCGTCCTTTTTACACATCTCATAACCACCGCCTCGAACCCAGTCTTTTACACTTTTTCGTATGGATAAGATATTCGACCGAATCCTTCATTTTTTTATCCCAAATCGCCGCCTCTTGATGTAAACCGTTTGCCAAGCAATACTCCGCCAAGGTTCCATACACCAACAAATGCCCCGAGGTAAGCATGGTAAAATCGCTTTCCCCATCCACCCCTTTTTTCTCGGGCGTGTAAGTATATCTCACCTTTAACCGTCCCGTTTCCGCCTTTAAATACAGCGGATACAAGGTATACGGTATCGATTGCCCCATCGCGTTTTGCACCTCGATAATACGCACAGGCGAATGCGTAAAGTCGGAAAACGTCAACCGCCCTGTCGACGTCATCAGCTCATCCTCTGCGTACAAAGGCACGTAGTTTAACGCCAACGAACATTCCGCCACGTGCAGGCAGGTCAACATTTGTTCGACCGTATTTTCCAACTCGTCCGACTCGCCGTCCAAAAAAGCCGCCACGCCCTCCTTGATCCCCAACAGATCCGCGGCCTCCAACAAAATATCTCTTACTTTCATATTCCCTCCTAAAAAATACGGCACCCAAGCCGTTCGTCACGGACATGGGTGCCTCGTTTAATATGCTACGCCTTTACGCAAACCGCGTTTACGCTTCGGTGATCCCGCTAAGCATACCCTGACCGCTGGGATTTTCACACATAAGATCCGCGTACTTGACAAGGGTTGCCGTATACACGGGTTTACCAGGCACCTGCTTGAGGATTTTACCGTCTTCACCTTCCAACCATTGCCAATCGCAAAGCTGATGAATTTTAAAATCGTTGGTGTTCAGCAAATACATCGTCCCTGCGGGGCAGAAACGGTCCGCTACAACGGGAATACCATTAAAGCTGATTGCTTTAAACCCGCCTTCAATTTCCATCGTAGCAAGCTGGGTTTGATTTTGCTTGTAATATTCCAACAACGCGCGTCTTACCCCCCAAGAGCAAACGATGAAATTGACTTTACCGCCCGATTGCTCCTCAATGGTATCGATGGCGGTCTGAATTGCGCTTTCGCTGATATCGCCCACTTCGTCTACCATATAAGGTTTCATAACGGAATACGTTCTGTCCACGCCGTAAATTTCATTTTCCGAGAACAAAGCCGCCAAGCCCGTCAACTCGTTACCGGTGGAACCCGCAATACACACGAACGCGCCTACGGGTACGTCGCTCGACGTGATACCCGTGCCGTCAAAACGAATAACCTTTTGCACTCTGTCCACCATGGTAACCTTACGGTTTTTCGCGCTGGAGTATTCTGCGCCGCTGTAGTTGCAAAAACTGATTCTCATACCTTCTACAAAGCCCGCAACCGAATCCACCTTTACGACGTTTCCGTCCACGGCGGAAACCGTGGCGATTTTACCCGTACCATCGCCAAAAAGCATACGACCAAAGTTAAAAGACGCGCTCTTAATCAACGACTGCATTTCCTCGTTGAGCAAATTGACAAACGAGCCTTCGTTGCTGCCGGACGCGCGGATTGCCTTGTCGGAAATCTCAATCGTCCCGTAGAGGTTTTTCAAGGTGCTGGTAAATTGCAGATATTCGCTGTCCGAAGCGCTGGGAAGCTCTCCCGTTTCCGTACCTGCGCCGATACCGCCGCAAATGCTGTAACGGATCGCCTTTTTGACGTCTTTACCGACCACGTTCGCGCTGGTGCGCTGAAATTGCGTCAACAAAGGGTTTGCCTGCATGTTTAACGCGTCCGTTACCGCGTTAAGATAAAATGATTTTAATACGTTGTCTGCTGTTTGAAGTGTTACCATATTTCTCTCCTTTTAATCTGTTATTTTTTCTTTTCATCTCGTACCTGCCCCCTCAATATAGGCAAGCACCTACTATTTTGCCTTATTTTTCGACAGGCTTTTTAAAATACAGCAAAGCCATATCCCCTGCCTCTGAAATGCTACTTGCCTTTCTGGGAGGCGTGGTAAGCGTACCTACCCCACCCCGCATCAAAGGCGCGTCCGATCTACCCAGCGAGGATAAATATTCCCCGATGATTTTCAACCGTACGTTTTCATCACGGCAAACCTGCTTGTACAGCGTATCCGAATCGATCGTCCCGCGTTCGCTACCTGCGACGGACGTTTGTAATTGTCCCTGCGTTTGCGCGTTTTGTACGGCGGCATTCGCCACGTCGTTTTCTTCTTGCACACCGCCGTCGGACGCCTCCGATACATTTTCTCCGCTGATTTCAACAGATTTTCCCGTGTCAGGCGCAGTGTTCATTGCGTACACGGTATCGTCGTTTTCCACTTTTGCCTCGGCCGAGGGTTGATTTTGTATGGGTTCATCCGCCATCGATTCTGCGTCCGTGTTTCTACCTTCCGTTTCCGCAAGGAATTTCTCAAACCGCTTCGCGTCCTCCTTTCTGACTCGGGCGTTTTTACGAAGCTTTTCTGCCCCCAAACGCCCCTCCGCATCCGAATTTTCCAACTTTTTTTCCAACTCTTTCAGGCGCTGGCTTCTTCTTGTAAATTCCGCCTGCAAGGCTGTATACGCCCTCGCAAGGGCGTCTACGCCTTTAAACTTGTCGGGTACCGCCGAGGCTGTTTTTTCCGCCGTATTCTCTACGCGGTTGCGGCTTTCAGCCGTATCCTCCGTTCCCTCCGTCGTTGCGTAAACGTTCTCCTCTTCTTTCATACTCTCCTCCTTATTATTTTACGGTCGTTTTCGCGATCTCCCCCACCGCGGCCGAACCGTTTCTTTGCATATTTTTATGTGCCTTGATGTGTTCCGATATCCTTTGTTTTATCCCTGCTTTATCCTTAGCTCGTTTAAAATCCGCCCCCAACAAATATCTCGTATGCTCTTGGATATGCAAATCATGATCGTCATAATCATCTACCGCCATATCTATCGATCTCATCTCAATATTTTCTTCGCCGGCTTTTGCAATATGTAAAGCGGAAATATCCTTCGCATTTTCATAACTGCCGAACCCAAACGCCTCCAAAATCCGCTGCTTGTTTTCAGCCGTTAAATTGCCGTTCTCATCCGTAAGCAGCCCCGCCTGATAAAGATTAAGCAAAGTTGCCTTTTTTTCCTCAGGGGTTACCGTTTCCTTAGACTCGAACTGCAAATCGTTCACCTCCAAGCTGGACGCATTAAAATAATACATCTGCGTCTTCTTATTTTCCCCTGTCAGAGTCATCAATCTTGCCGTCCCCGCAAACTGTCGATACAAACGCAAAATCTGTCTGCCTACCTCCTTCAACGCCCGTTCGATATTGGCAACCGTCCCGCTCAAACGGGATTCGTCCTGCGAAAGCAGCAGCTGCAACCCAGTCGCGCTCGTCACGCGCATCGGGGTAGAATTTTGAAACAGATCGCTAATGCCCGACACCAACGAAAATTCTCTTTCCAACCATTCTTCCTCGTCTTTAAGTTCCGTAGGCAACGACCCGCAATCCAACATTTCAGGCGGCTTGCCCCCTTGACGGTAAATCAAGATTTTCCCAGGCAGCAAACCTTCCTCTTCCAGCTCGTCCGCGTCCACGGAGCCGTCCTCCACCGTCAAAACACCCATACTGAGTCGGTTTAAAAATTCGTGTTTTCGATTTCGAACCGCATTATAAGCGCGCTGCACGGGGATCATACGGTCAATGACGCTGCCACCGAAAAACGCACCGGGCATACGCATACAGTCCTGCTTAACAAACGGAAAGCCTCGTTCGTTTCTTTCTCCGTTGACAAAAGGCAGCTCTGCCGCATACAGCAATTTCCCGCCCGCGACGATTTCCAATTTTCCCTGCGGCGCAGTCGGAGTAGGCATCGTATATCGCTCAATCAAAATTTCCCCGTCTTTAAGATCGGTAAAATTCATTCCGTAGCTCTCCTCTGGCAATCGGTGTGTCGACGGTTCACTATACCCCAACATTCCGGAGACCGTCCTTCCGTGAAGCGCTACGCCAAATCGTTCTTCAATGTAGCTTACCGGCACCGCGCGGGCATGAATCACGCTATGCACCCCGTCAAAATCCTCCGCATCCAATCGATCGGGGAAAATCTCAAACGGCGGCACGACGCTCACCTCAACCTCTCCCTCGTAAACAGGGCGATTTTCTTCGTCAACGGCTACCTGCCTGCCCCCTTTCGAGTTCCAGTCCACCTTAAAAAAGGCGCATCCGCAAATTTCCGACCAAATCGTCGCCCTCGACGCGATGGCGTGTAAACCAACTCGATCTTGCACGTATCGCAACACACCCGTTGCCAATTTTGCAGCCTTCACGTCCCCGTCCTCGTCTGAAAAAGCGCGCACCGTCAATTCGGGTTTCATCTTTTCCAGCTTCGCTATACGAGAATCGACCGTCGGCGCAATATGGTTAAACACCCTGCGCGATTGCCAATAAAACTGTGGATCCTCATCCACGATACCCATTGGCGAAACGTCGCAATACTGATTGCCGTTGTAAAAATTGAGATTTAAAATCCAACAATTTTCAATCGAACGGCGTTCCTCCCTGCGCCTATAAAAATCATTTGTCACTTCACTTGCAATACGCGCGTTTTCATTTTCCTGCTGTCTGTTTTTTTCAGACTCATCCAAGCCTTGCTCTTCCCAGCCCATATTATTTCCTCCTATTTTTACTTGTTACGCTTTTTCCCGTCGCCGACTTTTTTACAGTGGTTTTCTTTGCCGTCGTTTTTTGGACAACCGTTTTCTCTTCCGCCTCTTTTAATGCGGATAAGAGCTTCGCCTTTTCCAACTCCAATTCCTCATCCGTCCATTGTAAAAATCCACCGTCGGACTCCCCTGAAAGCAACATTTGCACCGCTTTCAAATCGGGTGGCACGTCCTTTTTCGTCTTTTTTCGTTTGGTCAGCTTCAACGTGCCGTCCACCTCGGCATACTCCTCCGTCACCTCTGCAACTTGATACCCAAGCGCGACCTTCAAAAGTGCCTCCCCAATTTTATCTTTTTTCTCCATACTCCTCCTTTCAACTCGCCCCTGCCCCCCTCTTTTTAAATTTCCCCTCACTTCGTCTTCCAAAACGCACTTCCTTTCACACCCCCACTTTTCCACGCCGTAATTTCCGCGCCAATCGCTCTTTATCCTTTTGTATCGCGGTCTTTTCAGGTGCCTTGGGCGCATTTTTCGGTCTGCTCATCAGGTAATAACGCATCTCGTCCAAGCTGTGGTCGTCCGTTTTTCTCGGAACGTCCCCACTTCCCCAATAATACCCTTTCAGCTCACTGATCAAATGCACGCAGGTATTGAAAATATAGATATTCGGCAAACCGTTGTCCTGCTTTAGATAACTCTTCACCCGCGCAATCCCCGAAAATAAATCCTTTTCCACGTCAGGGTTAACCAAGATTCCTCGCTCGTAAAACAGTTCTACGACGCTTTTTACACATCCCAAGGTCCGTTGCTTCGCCGCGCTGTCAATCAAGGCGCAAATCCGCCCACGGCTATCCGTATGCCAATCCAATTTTTGGCAGATTTCCTTGATTGCGTTCGCGTGATAATCAATATCCCGCCCCGCTTCATAATGCTCGTAAACCACGTAGACGTTGTCGTCAAAATCCACGGCGTACCAATGTGCAGAGAGGGGATTATTCAGTCCCGGGTCAATGGAGATATTGTCCTGCCACTCCTTAGGCAAGGGAAACGGCTCTATGACGTGAATTTGCTCGTCAAATTCCGGATACACCAACCCTGCCGCGTTGGAAATGAAACGCCCGTATCGGCGTGATTGTAGAGTTCTTTCGTCCATACTCGCGGTCAAAGCCGCCACTTCGCCCTCGTCCAAATACGGGTTGTCGCTCCACTCCATAAACTCGTACCAAACCTCGGGATCGTGACGTCGGTTGAGGAAGATTTCATTGTATACGAACGTCAACCCTTTCAGTGGGGTCATCGTCCCGAAAATATCCCCTTTTCGATCCAAAACACGCATACGGCATTCCGCATAAATATCCTCGCTGGGTTCCTCGTCAAACCACACGAAATCCAACGACGTACCCTGAAATTTCTCCCTGCCTTGGTCACAGCTTTTAAACCCGATCACCGAGCTTCCGCCCAATACGTTTTTGACCCGGATAAAATCAATAATCCCGTGCTCCGGCGCGTCCTTACGCCCGCTCAACATCACGATATCCTCAATCCAATCCCGCCGCAAATATTGTAAAATTTTCTTCTGCGCCACGTCGCGTTGCACCTGTTGCGACAAAGAAACGACCCAACCGCAAACGTCCACGCGGTTTTCACGATAAGGATGGATCCCCCTCGCCATATATACGCATTCAACCGCGCCGCATTCCGTTTTACCCGATCGGTTTCCGCCGAATACCCAACGGTTGCGTTTTGGACACCTATGAAAGGCGAGCTGCTTTTCGTGTTTCTTTTCCCCCGCATTATACAGCGCAAGCACGTCCGTTTTCTTTCGGCGTTGCAGCTCTGCCTCGATACGGCATAATCTTTCTACAATTTCTTTCATATTCACCGCCAAACAGTCAAAAAAAACCTTCTCAAACGCCATATAATGATACAACCGACGTTGATACAATTCGGAAAATACACATTCAACGTAAGCCGTGCATTATGAAAAAATTCCTTTTGCGAGGCGTCCTCCCTCGATTTTTACTTCTAATCTTTTGTTTTTTGACGTTTTCGCCCCAACCCCGCGCAAGCGTCTCTTTCTCTCACATTTTCCCCGTTTCAGCAGCCGCTTCCCCCATTACAACCAATACGCCGCAACGCCAAAACCCCATACCCATGTCTGCGATCAATTCGCCGACCACGGTTGCGCCCACCGTCGGAAGCTATGCTTGCGTCTTGGGCGACAACACTTTCTTTTATACCGCCGCCGACGAAAAGAGCGGCCTGTTTTTATTGCCGAAAACCTATTACGTACGCCTTTTGAATTATCAGGCAGAGTATTGCAAAATCGAATATCAAAGCGACGACGGCAACCTCAAACGCCTAATCGGTTACGCGCGAACCGCAGATTTGACCTTCGTTGATTACACCCCAAAACGCCCGTATCTTTATTACACCTTCGACCTGCATTACAAGATCGAAGACACCACGCAGCTGGATTCGACCTTCCTGACCGAGATCAGCCTATCGTGCGTATATTACGGCGATTATATCGTCGGTTCCGAACGCTTTTGCTACGTTCTTCGCGGCGACGAATTTGGCTACGTACCCAAGCCCACCTCCTTATATTACGAGGATAATGACGAATACGCCGACTATCTCGCCTCCTTGCAGCCTGATCCTGAAATCCCTGACGCTTCCTCTTCTACTACGGAAGAAAAAAGCAATTCCCCCGCGCAAATTGCCATTTTGGTGGCGATTTGTCTGCTTGTCCCGGTATTAGCAGCGCTCGTCTTAAAACCGCCCCGCCGCCCGCCGTATGAAACGGACGAGTAATACCACGATCAACAGCACACGCGCTCCTTTGCACATACGGCTTTGCCGCTTTGTACGTATCGGTAAATTTTATCTATCAATTCCACTCCCAAAAGGTGATTTTCAAACCACTCGAAGCTCAGCCCCTCGCGAGAAAGCATCGCGCTGATTTTATCCCCAAGCTTTTGCTGGCATCGAAAATATTTCCGTTCGCTCCACGGCTTGTCCACACCGTCCTTCCCCTTATGCGTTAAGGGGATTTTTCTTCGTTTCCCAAAATACCGCATCCCGAGCAGCGTCCTTTCTTCTTCGTTTAACTTTTTCAGCACCTTATCGATGACGTCCCGTACCCAAAGCAGGCTATTTTTACGGAGAATTTCCTCCGCAAGATACTCAGCCAAACGTTCGGTACCCCTCGGGCTGTCGTATGACAGCAACGCCTTGTTTCTGATATGCTCTGCATAATCCTCTCCCACCGTCTTCAGCAACGGATATGCATACAAAACTGCCTTGATGTAATTCTCCAAAAAATATCACCTCTCTTGAACCCACGTTCGATTATTTTTTCTTTTGCCTCACAACCGATTTGCAGGTCGGGCAAGTGGGCATATTATGTCATCGTTTCCAAAATTTGCAAGCCCCTTCTGCCAATTTTTTGATGAAAAACACGAACATTTGTTTGCTTTATACACGAAATGTATTTTTAAATATGACAAATATATGCCTGTTTTACCCCAAAATACGACAGACTATGAAATTCATGTATAATATAATACTAAATTTAACAAGAGCGCGCATTTTAACCGCGCAACGCTGCATTGTCTTTTTTTAGACGAAAAAAACCTTTTTATCATAGATAAAAATTTGCGCATACCCTTGACTTTGCACCTCGTTCGTGTTATAATGGCTTTGTATGAAAAAACGCAAGGTGACAATTTTATCCGTAATGGCTCTGTCCGCTCTGACTTTTGTAGGTGCGGCGGTTCTTTGCGCGCAAAATCCCCCTCTTGCGGCTTCGGCAGACGCGCCCGCGGCAGAATTGATTTCTCCCAATTCGTACGAGCAGTATCTGTCCTTAAACGCTCCCACGGCAATTGCGTCGACAGAGCGCTACACAGCGATTGCAGACGGAAAAACCATCCACGTATACGACCGTGCGGCAAACGTCTACCGCGAATACGCACACCCCGAAGACGTCAGTCAAATTGCCTTTGACAAAGCCGACAATCTTTATTTTTTATCAGAATTAAGCCTTTGGAAAATTCCCGCAGCCGATTTGACGCAGCCGACCCTGATCGAAGGGATCCAATGCCTCAATTTTACTTTGTATGACAATACGCTGTATTACTACGCAACCCCAAAGAAAATCAAATGTCTTTCTCTGTCTGACGGCGGCGTCAGCGAATATGCTTTGCCTTACAATTTACAAAGCTATTCCCCTTTGAGTTTTGCGAAAGAAAATCTGTATTGCGTGTGCGAAGTCGACAACGGCTATGGCATCTTTGAGGTAAACCCCAACGGCTATCGTCATTTGACGACGTTTGCCGAGCAGCTCACCTCGATTACCATCACCAACAACCGTTTTTATGCGGTAACGAAATTTGGCGATTTTAAGGCATATTATTTAAGCAACCTCCAAGACGGACCCATCACGGACACCTCTCTTGACAAAACGGATCTGGGCGGTTACACGGCTGTTTGCGCTTACGGCGACGACGTATACGCCGTACAAGGCAGCTCCGTCCGTTTATATTCGGCGGAAGAAAAAGCCTTTACCGATTTTGAAATCAACGCCGCATCCGCATCCAAACATCGTTTAGACGGCGCAAACGAACTGCTGCTTGCGGAAAACAGATTGTTTATTGCGGACGACGGCAACGACCGAATTTCGGTATACAATACCGCCACGAAAACCTTTGAAACGGCGATCAACTCGACCCTGCCTACCCCGTTTCTATCTTCCTATGGGGAAACGCTGTTGGTTGCGTCCTCGCAGGAAGCGGCTTTGTACAACCTTGCCGACGTCGGTTACGGCAACGAATTGTTGCGCATCCCCACCACAGAATTGGACGGCAACGTTGTCGGCGCAACGTGCGTATACGATCGGTATTACCTTTTGACGGATGCCGGCTACTGCTATACCTTAACGCAAAAGAGCGGCACATGGGGATACAGCGAAACGCAAACGCTTCCTTATGCAACGGCATTCACAGCCGACGTTTACGGCAGCCTATACGTCGCCTACGACGACGATTTGCGCCGTTTCACGGAAAAGGAATTGACCACACCCAATGCAAACGGCACCAAGATCTTGGACGGTTTGCCTACGACGGTCAAGCTCGCCGTGGATTATGAAACCAATTTGTACACCCTTGCAAACGGGGTGCTGACCAAATATACCCCTGACAATGAGGGCAACTACGCGCAAGACGCAACGTATGTGCCCTCGTACGGTTTGGTAAAAGACGCATCCCCTCTCGTTACCGCATTCACTTTCGGTGTGGAGGACGAGTATGCATATTTCCTTTACGACGGAAACTACGTCGTAAAATCGAACGAATTGCAAATCCCCATCGTCAATCCCATCCCCGTTGGCGAGGCGGCTAACCGTGTATTCGGCGCGGAAAACCGCAATTTTACAATCGTCACGGTGGAACAGGACGCGATTTTAACCGAATTTGATTTATCCGCGTTGCAAGACGCGACCGAATTTCCCTACGTGGCTTTTGAACGCTGTCATACCCCTATGACTGCCTTAAAAATTGGGGAAGAAAACGGCTATGCCATTTTGGCAGTACCCTCAGGCGCAGTCGGATATAGAACCTATTTGGTGTTAAATTCTTCTTGCAAAGAACTGCCTGCAACGGATTACCGCCACGCTTATACGCAGCCTTATAAAACGGGAACCCTTACCAACGCCGTTTCCTTGTATAAATTCCCCTACCTTAGCAGCCTTTTGACGCTGACGGATATCCCGCGCGGCGCAACGGTTACCCTGCTTGGCGAGGTCAAAAAACTTAACCACGAATACTACGAGGTGTCTTATAAAGCGGAAAACGGTGAAACCGTAACGGGCTTTATCCCGAAAAATTACGTTCTGCTTTTTGACGGATCCGTCCCCACCAATGAAACCGTTACCTATGGGAACACGGAAGACGATACGGATACCGTATGGCGTTTGGCATACATCCTCTTAGGTTTTGGAGCAATCGGCATTTTGGTCGATTTCTTGTTACTGCGAAAGCCTAAGAAAAACGACGAAAGCGAACAAAATAATTGAAAATAAGACAATTTTTGCAGAGCTTCAAGGAGCGTACAAGACGTACGTGACTGAGAGTGACGCAACGAATGAATTACGCACAGTCTTTATCGTTAGAAAATACACGCAAGTCTAGCAAAATCTCGAAGGAGCGTACAAGACGTACGTGACTGAGAGTGACGCGACGAATGGATTACATACAGTCTTTATCGTTAGAAAATACACGCAAGTCTAGCGAAATCTCGAAGGAGCGTACAAGACGTACGTGACTGAGAGTGACGCGACGAATTGCTTGCATTTT
>JAFWAN010000050.1 GCA_017507585.1 Clostridia bacterium | reverse complement strand
GCCTGCTACGGAGAGGACGGTCTGGCCGGAGGTGTCGCTCATATCCATAAGATATACGGAAGCCTTTGCGCCGCCTGCCGTCATAACGCGGAGGGAAACTGCGGTATATTCTTCAGAGAACGTCTTCGTGTTGCCGATGAAACCGTAGGATCTATCCGTCAAGCCTGCGCCGCCGGTCATAGTCGTACTGTTGATCACGAGGGGTTGCGTTGCATCCTTGAAGGTATTTTCCCAAGCTTGTGCCGCCGCGTCTTTATCGTTAATACCGATAAATGCACCGAAGTGTTCTTTATTCAAAAGACCTGCGTATTCGTATTGGTTGTAAGCGCGCTTTTCTTCTTTTTGTTCATCCGTTTCGCCTGCTACGGGCAAGGACACACGGTAGTTATCGTTGTAAACGCCCTTATAATTTTGAGGATCGGCAAAGTTGCCTTTTTCCAAAGCGTCTTCGGGGATGCTCGCCGCCGAATCAAACCCGCTGTCGCCGGTTTCTTCGTCCTGCTGTACGCCGTAAACGGTTACTTTCTTTGCATAGCTGCCCGTCTTAGCCGCTTCATAATCCAATTCTTCCATTTTGTTGAAAGCAGTGTTGTAAGCGGTGAGCTTTGCAAACGCTGCAAAGCCTTGCTGGAAGCTGCTTGCCGCCGTGCTGGAAGAGATGTCGGTAGGGCCGTAGCTGAAGGTCAACGACAATTCGATATCGCCCGTTGCGTCTTCTGCGCGTTCGATAAAGAAGAATACCTGCTGCCAACCGTCGTATGCGTCTTCGTCGTCACCGATTTTTACCTTTGCGGCATCCGTCGTATCGATGGTGGTGAAAGAAGTTTTATTTTCTGCATCCACAAGGGTAATACCTGCGCCCGTGCCGCCGTTCAAGTCCGACGTCTTCACAAAGAGGGAGATCGCCGTGTATTTGTCAGCCGCTGCCAAAGTAAATTTCACAGCGTTTTCTACGGTATAAGCGGTACCGTTGTTGCTGAGAAGCATAAATACTTTGTCGTCATCCGCAAGGAAGTCGGTATCCAAGAATTTATCGTATACAATCTTCAGGTTGCTGTTGGTTGCGTCGTTAAAGCTTGCTTTCGTGTCAACCTTTACAACGTCCTTATCGCTTGCGGTAGGGTTCTTTTCGCCTTCCGTTGCGTAATCAGCGGTAGGAAGATTTTCAAACGTTTCGCTTGCCCATACGGTGGAGAAGTCCATACCAAACGTACGTGCATTAGGCATTTCGTATGCGTCAACGGTCTTGGCAACCTTGTCCGCCTTCAAACCGGTTGCAAGGTGGTCGAAGGTTACGCCGTCCAACTCTGCACTGTCGATGATTTTGCATTGAATATCATCGAAGAAGGCATAACCGTTTACGTAATCGAAACGGTTGTCCGTGTTACCTTGACCAAGGCCGAGCGTCAACGAATAGGTGGTATCCGCATAGTTAGAACCTTTGATATAGAAGGTATACTGCGTCCATTCGTCTACGTCGATATTTTTTACTTCGTATGCGTCCAAGGACTTGCCGCCGACCGAGTTGGTAAGGCTAATATAAGCGCCTTTGCCGATTGCATCCACTACGGTATGTTCAGTGGGGCTGCCGGAGCTTGCCATCTTCAAATCTGCCGTCTTTACCCATACGGAAAGCTCTGCAGCGGAGCCTGCGGGAATGGTTACGGTAGAAGAGGAGGTCCACTTCTGTGCGGTACCGATCAGCTGTTCTTTATGGCTGGAGTCAGGATAGTAATGATTGTGGATCATCAACACCTGGGTGTCCAAAGTCGTACCGTCTGCCTTTTCTTTATCCGTCAAAGGACGAACGCCAGGGTTCACGGTAGGGATATCTTCTTCGTCTACGTTGATTTTTTCGTATTTTTCAAACGTTTCAGTAGAAAGGGTCTTGCCCGAATTGTCTTTTTTCCACTTTTCGTAGTAAGCCAACTTGGTTTTTACGTTCCAATTATCCCAAGCAGCGATTGCGTCTGCTTCGGTCACGTTGCTTACGTCTGCCGCTGCACCCGTCATATCATCCCAAGCGTCTTTTGCCGTATCGATAACACCGCTTGCCGACTTGGAAGAGTTATCCGTTGAGTTTACAGAACGGCTCCAACCCGTAACGGAGGTGCCGATTACGGTTTTCGAATCGAGTTCGGTAAAGTCGAAGTTAGCGTTTTTGATGTCGCCTTTGTCTACGCGGGGTTCATCATCTTCCGTTTCTTCCGTGGAAGAAGTGCTTGAAGACGAATCGCCGCCATCCTGACAGGACGCAAACATTGCGCCTGCGGTAGAGATCATCATAACGGATAAGAGGAAGGCAAGAAACTTACTCTTGCGGTTGTTGTTTGTTGTTCTCATGTAACCACCTTTGGTTTAATTTGATTTTGCTTTTTCAAAGCCTTTATTTCTGTTGTTTGGAAGGACTGTTTTTCTAAAAAAGGATAATTTCTCAGCTTTCACAATTCTTCACCATACTATTTTAATACAAAATTGCGTTGTTGGCAAGCGTTTATGACGTCAAAACAAAGAAAAAGTTTGATAATTTTGAAAAATTTACTCAATATATAATGTATATAGGGTGAAAAATGGAAAGAAAAACAATGAAAAACGCACAACGTCTTGTTTGCGGGGCGGCGGTGGGGGTCGCGAACAGTTTATTCGGCGGTGGCGGCGGTATGATTGCGGTACCCCTTTTACAGAAAACGGGCCTGGATGAAAAACGGGCGCACGCCACGGCGATTTTATTGATTTTGCCCGTATCGATTTTATCTTTTTTGTTTTATGCATTGCAGGGATTTTACGATCCGTCCGTCTTGATTCCAACGGCGCTCGGGGTGACGGCAGGCGGTTTTTTAGGGGCGAAATTGTTGGGTAAAATGCCCGCAAAAACGGTCAATTTGGTCTTTGCTTTTTTACAAGCGGCGGCGGGGGTATTTTTGTTGATATGAGCTTTTATTTGTATCTTGTTTTGGGGTTTCTCGGCGGGATTCCCGCAGGTATGGGGATGGGCGGCGGTACGGTTACCATTCCTTTGTTGGTATTGATCGGGGGCGTGGAGCAAAAAATCGCCCAATGCGCCAATTTGTACGCCTTTGTCCCGATGAGCTTAGCGGCGTTGAAAACCCACGCAAACAACGGTTTATTGGAAACGGAAGGGCTGTTTTGGGTGGTATTGCCTGCATTGATATTATCCGCCCTCGGTACGTGGGCGGCAGGGGCTTTGCCGTCTTCCTTTTTGCGTAAAGGATTTGGCATTTTTTTGATTGTTTTGGCAATGATCGGCGGGTATCGCGCGCTGAAAAACGATTGACACGAGAAGGGGAATGTGTTACAATACGGCTGCTATGAAAAAGTATACTTGTGTTTTATTTGATTTGGATGGAACGTTAACCTATTCGCATCCGGGAATTTACGGGTGTATCCGCTATGCTTTGCAACAGCTTGGCAAAGAAGAGGCAAAGATGGAACAGTTGCGAAAATGCATCGGACCGTCGTTGATGTATTCCTTCCAAAATTATTTCGGGATGGATGAGGAAACGGCAAGGCTTGCCACTGCAAAATACCGAGAAAGATATGCGGTCGAGGGTTGGGCGGAAAACGCGCCGATTGAAGGGGCGTTGGAAACGCTGAAAGCCTTGAAACAAGCGGGGTACAAGTTGGCGATGGCAACCTCGAAGCCATTGATTTACGCGGAGAAAATTTCTGCAAAATTTGGGTTTTCCGATTATTTTGACGCGGAGGTAGGCAGTGGGCTTGACGGCAGTTTTCCCACCAAGGCGTCCGTCATTGAAGAGGCAATGAAAAGGCTTGGCGGGACTGCGGAAAAATGCCTGATGGTAGGCGATCGCAAGCACGACGCGGAGGGTGCGAAAGAAAACGGTGTGGACTGCGCGTTACTGAAGGTCGGGTATGCGGAAAACGAGGAAGAATTTATCTCTGCTGCCCCCGAATACGTGTTTGACAGCTTTGAAGAATTGAAAATGCTTTTGTTGTAAACAATTTCCCTGTAGGCGTTTGTCTTACGGGGATTTTTTAGGGGCAAATTGAGCTCGCCAAGCGAGAAGCGAGGCAAAGCGTTTTTTCTCTTTATAAAATTGCACGAAAAATTTGCCTTATTTTATACAAAATAAGAGAAAAACGCAAAAACCGAGAAAAATTTTCCAAAAGGGTCTTTACAAATTGAGTTTTGTGTGCTAAACTATCTACAATATTAGAATGGGGAAAGGGGCGAAAACGGGAAAAATCCCGCAAAATCCCTTAAAAACAAAAAAACTTACACAAGCCTTATGATGAGGGCTTTGCATAAAAAGAGGTAGACAGTGGAAAGAATTGGCATCATCGATTTGGGATCGAATACCGCGCGCTTACTAATTGTAGATATGTTCACGGAAGGACATTTTATGGTGGTGGACGAGCTGAAGGAGAGTGTTCGTCTCGGTCAAGATATGGACAGAGACGGTTTCTTAAAACCTCAGCGAATTGCGGAGACGATCAAGACCTTAAAAATGTTTAAACGTCTTTGTGACGCAAGCGGGGTAGAGCGCATTATTGCGGTAGGCACGGCAGCAGTTCGCCGCGCGAAAAATCAGCGCTCGTTCTTAGATGAAATTCAGGTTAGTTGCAACATTACCATCCGCGTATTGTCCGAAGAGGAAGAAGCATTACTTGTATACCGCGGCGTTATCAACTCGATGGATATACCTAAGGGTTTGATTTTGGAAATCGGCGGCGGTAGCACGAAGATTATTTATTACAATAGAAGGAACGTATTGGGCTACGCATCGTTGCCTTTCGGCGCGGTTACCTTGACCGATTTGTTCGTAAACGACGCAACGCCCGAAGAAGCGGCTTTGCACGTAGAAGAATTTTTCACCGAGCAGTTGAAGAAGGTCGAATGGTTGAAGGACGTTGATCCCGAAGCGCAGATGATCGGCGTGGGGGGCTCGTTTAGAAACTTGTTCAAAATCAGCCGTTTGGTCAGAAAATATCCTTTGGATATTGCGCATAACTACAAGATGACCACGGAAGATTTTACGGGCATCTACGATATGTTAAAGGTGTTAGACGTAGACAGAAGAAAGAAGATCAAAGGTCTTTCTCCTGCACGCGCAGATATTATGCCCGCTGCAATGGCGATTGTAAAATCCTTCGTTGGGTATATGAACATTGAAAACTTTACGATCGGCGGCAGCGGCTTACGCGAGGGGTTGATGGTAAATCAGGCGTTGCCTATTACTATGGAAAAGCCCATCTCCGACGTGTTGACCTATTCGTTGGATCGTTTGGTCAAATATTACGGTTGCGACCCCAAACACATCGAACACGTTTTGTCGTTGTCAGTGCAGCTTTTTAAACAGCTGCGCGTTCTGCACAAGTTCTCTCGTCAGTATTTGAAAGTGTTAAAAATTGCGGCAAGCCTGCACGATTGCGGTATGCGCACAAAGTATTACGGCCACGCAAAGCACAGCTGTTACACCATTTTAAACTCGTCTATTTACGGCGCAACGCACCGTGAAATCGTCCTTGCTGCGTTTGTGGCAGGCTGTCACAACCACGAAGACGTGCCTATGGTCGAATGGCAGAAATATAAGGGCATCGTTTTGGAAGAGGATTTGGACGCAGTGAAAAAATTGGGCGTATTGCTGCGTATTGCGGAAAGCTTGGATCGTACCCATTGCGGTATGGTGACGGGATTAAATTGCGACGTTTTGGGCGATTCCGTCATTATGAAAACGGTGGTTACGGGCGACGCCGCTTTGGAAATCCGCGATGCGGAAGCCGCTAACCCCGAATTTAAGAGGGCGTTTAAAAAGAATTTGGAAATTCTGTAAAAAACAGTTAAAATGCCGCCTTTTCCTTATGAAGGGGGAACGGGCGGCTTTTCCGTATGAGTATGAAATTTGTTTTGGCAAGCGCGTCTCCGCGGCGCAAAGAATTACTGGCGGAGCTTATCACAACGTTTGAAATTTGTCCGTCCAACGCAGACGAGGATATTGCCTCGTATACGTCCCCTGAGGATTTGGTTTTACAGCTTGCCGCTTTAAAGGCAAAGGAGGTGGCGTTTCGTCCCGAACACGAGGGGAAAATCGTCATAGGCTCGGACACGGTAGTGGCGTTTGGTGCAGAAGTGCTTGGAAAGCCCAAGGATGAAGCGGACGCTTTTCGTATGTTAAAGATGCTTTCGGGGAAGGCGCACGCCGTGTATACGGGCGTATGCTTTGCCTACCGAAAGGGGGACGAATATTTTTGTGAAACGAAAGCCGCAAAAACGGACGTGCATTTTGAAGAATTGTCCGACGATTGGATCCGCGCGTATATCGCAAGCGGTTCGCCGATGGATAAAGCGGGCGCGTACGGGATCCAGGACGGCGGTTTGGTCAAAAAAATCGAGGGGAGCTATACCAACGTTGTGGGCTTTCCTTTAGAATTGGTACAAGCGACGTTAGAAAAAATAAGGGGTAGCAAAAATGATTAAATTGGCGATTGATCTCGGTTCTTCGATGACGAAAATTTACCGTGCGGACACGAACAGCGGAATCGTACTTGCCGAGCCGTCTTGTGTGGCGGTCTGCGACGATACGCAGGAAATCAAAGCCGTAGGCAAAGCGGCGAAAAATTTAATCGGCAAAACGGCGGAATATACCCGTATCGTCAACCCCATCAAGGAAGGTTTGATTGTGGATCGCCCGATTGCCGCAAAGATGCTGTGCGAGTTTTTATCCCGTATCGGGATTAAGAAATCCGCCCTGCGTCACGCCTTAATCGTGGTTAGTATCCCTTGTGGCTTGGGCGACGCGCAGCTGTCGGAGTACGTTGCATTGATGGACGAATGCGATTTGCGCAAAGTGCGTTTCGTGGAACAGCCTTACCTTGCGGCGCTTGGCGGCGGCGCGGTACTCAGTGAAACCGACCCGATTTTCTGTTTGGATATCGGTGGTGGTATGTCCAATGCGGCGGTCATCTCCGCAAACGGAATCATCGCAGGCATCGCGTTGAACGTGGGTGGTAATCATATCGACAACCATATTATCAACAAATTGGCAAATGACAGCAAGCTGTTGATCGGCGCGCTGACGGCAGAAAAAATCAAAAATGAAATCGGCTCCTTGGCAATCAGCCCGTTGGGCAGTATGGTTGCGGAGGGCAGCTCGACGCAGAACTGTCAGCCCGATTCTACCGCGGTACACGCAACCGACTTGTCCGAATCCATACGCGCGTGTATCAATAAGATATTGGATTATGCCGTGGGCGTATTGTGGAATTTACCGGCGGAAGTGGCGGCGGCGGTGCACCACAACGGCGTATACCTTTCAGGTGGCGTGATGAAATTGGCGCAGGCGCCGCAATATATCGGAAACAAATTGAATATGCGGTACCATATATGTGAAGAGCCGCAATTTGCGACCGTTTTGGGCGGCGGCGTTCTCTTACAGGACAAAGAGCTTTTGAACCGTTTTGCAAGAAAAGTAGATATGTAACGGATAATTTTATACGTAAAAAATAGGCGGTCGAGAAGGGCCGCCTATTTATATGTGCAAAAAAAATCAAAAAAATCAAAAAAAATTTTTCAAAAACCCCTTGACAAATGATTTTTTTCTGCTATAATAAAGGTACAAAAAGAAAGAAACAAACAAAAAATGTTTCAATCTTTCAAAAAAGAGGACAAACCGATGAACAAATAAAACAAAGTCAATCAGGAGGAGAGGGTTGACACAGGGCTGTAGGGATACGGCGAAAGAGTATGATAAAGGAGGGTACGAAAAGCGATGATTCCTTCCCATTTGGAGGCAAACGCCTAAAAATAAAGTAACCTAATCACTGCGTAAAAGCGAACGAGAGAGAAAACTCTGGCATGCTTGGAAAGCGTAACCGCAAAACGAGAGTAGCGGGAAATAGGTGAAAAGGAGGTATACGACGATGACCGTTGTAACTTCGAGAAAAATTAAAAAGGACGGGGATACTCCGACGTACACGTAAATTCCTACCGACGGGAAGTCGGCAGTGATTGAAAAAATTTGTTAAAGGAGGTACGTAGGAAATGATTTATATCCCGACGTCAAAAAGGTACTTTAACAAAGAAGATAAAGCGAGGTAACAGTCCAATGAACGTAATATGTGAGGAATGCAGATAAGAAAATATCCGTAAAGAAACAGCGCGGTACGGCCGCAATACGAAATTGAGTTCGAAAAGACACGGATAGTAAAAAGTGAGTTGCATTCTTACAACTGAATAAGAAGGATAAATGCCCCTGCCGGAAGACAGGGGCTTTGTTTTGCCTAAAAAATGGGACAATTCGTCGCGACACTCTCAGTTGTGTACTTCTCTGTACACTCCTTCGAGGGGGCGCTAGACTTGAACCCATTTCCCCACGGCAAATGCCTGTAAAATGCGTCGCGATACTTCGTCGCACTTACGTTTCCTTTCGGTCACGTACGTCTATGTACGCTCCCGTCAAGGAAGCCGCGTGCTCCTTGTCTGGCTCGCATTTCCCTACGGCAAATGTTAGACGTATTATGCGACATTTACTCCTTGCTGACTTGACTTTTCTATATAGCCGTGTTATAATATTTTCAACCAAAAAGAAAAAGGAAACGGAGTATGGAACGGC
>JAFWAN010000049.1 GCA_017507585.1 Clostridia bacterium | reverse complement strand
TGAACGGTTTTCGGAAAAGCGGTTACGGCAGGGTAAAAATCGACGGTATCGTATACGATTTACAAGAGGATATCAAGCTAGAAAAAAACATCAAACACAACATTTCCGTGGTGGTGGACCGTTTGATTGTAAAGCCCACCGTACAGAAGCGTTTGACGGACAGCTTGGAAACGGCGTTGAAGTTAGCGGAAGGGCTGGTCGTCATTGATTGCGGGGGAAACGAGGAGTTGTATTCGGTCAATTACGCTTGCCCCGATTGCGGTATTTCCTTAGAGGAAATCGAACCGAGAATGTTCTCGTTTAACACCGTATATGGCGCTTGTCCGACCTGTTCGGGCTTAGGATGAAGCAATTCGTCGATCCTGATTTGATTTGTCCCGACAAAACCAAGACTCTGCGTGAAGGCGCGATGAGGGTGACGGGGTGGAATTTAGGCTCGTCGTCTATGGCGTTGATGGAGCTTAGTGCGCTCGCCAAGGCGTATCATTTCTCCTTGGACGTACCCGTACAAGATTTACCAGAAGGCATTTATGACATTTTGATGTACGGGGCGGATCAGCAGGTGGATATGCAATACCAAACCCGTTCCTTTTCAGGCAGCTTTAAAAAGACGTGGGAAGGGTACGTCAACAATTTGCAACGCCGTTACGGCACGACCACTTCGGACGGGGTCAAGAGTGATATTCAGCGTTTGATGTGCAACGCGCCCTGTGATACTTGTCAAGGCAAGCGATTAAAAAAGGAAGCGCTTTCCGTCCGCATAAGCGGAAAAAATATTTGGGACGTTTGCGATATGTCCGTGGATAAAATGTGTGATTTTATGGACGATTTGTCCGCAAAGCTGACGCATACGGAGCATTTGATTGCAGACGCCATCATCAAAGAAATCAACAACCGTTTGGGTTTTTTACGGAACGTGGGGTTGAATTATTTAACCTTGACCCGTACGGCGGTAACGCTTTCGGGCGGTGAAAGCCAGCGTATCCGCTTAGCGACCCAGATCGGCAGCGCGCTGACGGGGGTGTTGTATATCTTGGACGAACCGAGCATCGGTCTGCATCAGCGTGACAATGAAAAATTGCTCAACTCGTTAAAAGGCTTGCGCGATTTAGGAAACACCTTGATTGTGGTTGAACACGACGAGGACACGATGAGGGCGGCGGATTATATCGTTGATATCGGGCCAAAAGCAGGCGTACACGGCGGCGAAGTGGTGGCTTGCGGTACGCAAGAGGATATTATGGCAGAGCCTCGCTCGATTACGGGGGATTATCTTGCGGGCAGACGGAAAATTGAAAAACCGTTAATCCGTAAAACGCCTACGGATAAATGGTTAAAGGTATACGGCTGTCATCAAAACAACCTGAAAAATATCGACGTAAAAGTTCCCGTAGGGTTGATTACGGCGGTGACGGGGGTGTCGGGCAGCGGAAAATCCAGCTTGGTCAATGAAATCATTTATCCGATGTTAGCAAATACACACAACGGCGCAAAACACGTTCTTGGGAAATATTCGCGTGCAGACGGCGTGGAGTATTTTGACAAAGTCATCGACATCGACCAATCGCCGATTGGCAGAACACCGCGCAGCAACCCTGCCACGTATACGGGTGTTTTCAACGCTATCCGCGATCTGTTTGCGATGACGCCTGACGCGAAAGAAAGGGGCTACAAGGCAGGCAGGTTCTCGTTCAACGTATCGGGAGGGCGGTGCGAGCATTGTTGCGGGGACGGGATTATCAAGATAGAAATGCACTTCTTGCCCGACATTTTCGTGCCTTGCGAAGTATGCGGCGGAAAGCGTTACAACCGTGAAACGTTAGAGGTAAAATATAAGGGCAAGAGCATTGCCGACGTTTTGGATATGACGGTGGAGGACGCTTGCAGTTTCTTCTCGGCAGTGCCGACCATATACAACAAAATCAAAACGCTCAACGACGTGGGCTTGGGTTATATCAAGCTGGGGCAAAGCTCCACAACCCTTTCAGGCGGGGAAGCGCAACGCGTCAAGCTCGCAACCGAGCTTGCCAAACGTTCGACGGGAAAAACCTGCTATATTTTGGACGAGCCGACGACGGGGCTGCACACCTACGACGTGGACAAGCTGATCAAAATCTTATTACAGCTCCGCGAAGGGGGCAATACGGTCATTGTTATCGAGCATAATTTGGACGTCATCAAAACGGCGGATTATATCATCGATTTGGGTCCCGAAGGGGGGAACGGCGGCGGTACGGTCGTCTGCGAGGGTACCCCTGAAGAGGTGGCAGAGGTCGCCGAAAGCTATACGGGACAATTTTTAAAACGAATTTTATAAAAAACACGCTCACCGCGTACATGGTGGGCGTATTTTTTATTCAATAAGGATTGACTTGCGCACGGAAGTATGTTATACTGTATATAACATACACAAAGGAGAAAACGCTATGCGTAAGATACCTACCATTGCATTTATGTACGACTTTGATAAAACCCTCTGCGATCAAGATATGCAGGATTATGCGTTCATCCCCAATTTGAATATGAAGAGTGAAGAATTTTGGGGCGAAACCGAGCAGTTCCGCAAGAAACATTATATGGAAGGGATTTTGGGGTATATGTATTATATGATGTACAAATGCCGTGAAAAGAACATTCCTTTCACGCAGGAATATTTGCGTTCCTTGGGGAAAAATATCAATTTCTACAAGGGTGTGCAAAATTGGTTTAAGCGCATCAATCAATACGGCGAATCGATCGGGGTAAAAATCGAACACTACGTGATTTCCAGCGGTATCAAAGATATTATAGACGGCTCTGCGATTAAGGACGAGTTCAAAAAAATCTTCGCCTGCCAATATTACTTTGACGAAAGCGGGGAGGCGGTTTGGCCGAGTATTGCAATCAACTACACCCAAAAAACGCAGTACATTTTCCGTATTTCCAAGGGGATTTACGATGAAACGGACAATAAAAAAGTCAACGAAAAAATGACGGACCGCGTCGTCTCGTATCAAAATATGGTGTACTTTGGGGACGGGATCACGGATATACCTTGTATGACCTTTGTGAAAAAACAGGGTGGGATTTCGATTGCTTTGTACCCGAAAGGAAAGAAGAACAAGGTAACCAACCTGCTTTTAGATAACCGCGTCAATTATATTTGTCCTGCGGATTACCAAGAAGGCAGTGATTTGGATACCCTTGTCAAATGTATTATTCAGGAAATGAAGCTGTCGCATACTTTGCTGTTAAAGCAAAAGCAGCAACGCTCGCGAGAGTCGAAAAATGCGGAGGTAAAATCGTGAGAAAAAATTTAAAACCCAAGGCATATATTTATCCGTTGCCCGTATTGATTGTAGGCACCTACGATGAGAACGGCGTGCCCGACGCTATGAATGCGGCTTGGGGTACCGTTTGCGATACGGCGCAGGTGGCAATTTGTTTAAGCGCAGGGCATAAGACGGTAAAAAACCTTTTAAAAAGCGGTGCTTTTACGGTGGCGATTGCCGATGCGAAAAACGTAGCGGCGGCGGATTACGTGGGCTTGGTTTCGGCAAACAAGGAACCGAATAAATTGGGGAAAACGAATTGGACGATCAAGAAAGGCTCGTTTGTCAACGCGCCGATTATCGAGGACTTTCCGTTGGTATTAGAATGTAAGCTGGTCAGCTATGACACGGATACGGAAATCTGCATCGGGGAAGTGGTCAACGTTTCTGTAGAGGAAGACGTTTTAGACGTAAAAGGTAAAATTGACGTGGAAAAATTGCAGCCGCTTTGTTATGCAAGCGAGGTGCGCGGATATTACACGCTTGGCAAAAAGGTGGGCAACGCCTTTTCGGACGGATTGAAATTGAAATAATAGGAAGTTGTTGGATGAAACTGAAATCGCTTGTATATTCTTTTATCGTACTGCTACTGACGGCGTTTTGTTCGTTGGCAGTCGATTTCACAAAATACCTCTCAAAAGCGGAAGGCGCAGAATTGCCTTCCCAATATTCTATGAGGGATGAATACATAATTTACGCGCAGCATCAGGATGGGCTGGGATATTGTTGGGACTTTGCCTCTACGATGGCAGCGTCTACGACGATTATGAAAGCCACGGGCGAGTATTATGATTTTTCAGAATTATGGACGGGCATATCCCTTAATCAATGTTCCACCAGCCATAGAAAGATCGGGCAAGGCGGAACGATGTCTTATCAATATAACGCTATGCAAGAATCGGGGTTGATGTTGGAAAGTGATTTGCCTTATCAAACCTCGTACACGGTCAGCAACGAAAATGCGGCCGATTATTACAATTTCTACGAAAAATATTCCAACCACGATTTGGCACGATGCCTCGTTTACGACAAAGCGACGCAGTTCAAAAAGAGCGCGGTGGACGAAATAAAGAACCATATTTACCATCACGGCAGCGTGTATATGGCGTTTTCTTTTAGAACGGGCTTTATAGAGGACGGCGGCGCGTATTATTTAGAGCCAAATCAGAAAAATACCACCTCTAGCCACGCGGTTTCGGTGATCGGTTGGGATGACGATTACCAAAAGGAATTTTACCTCGACGGCGCAGAAACCCCTACGGTATTTAAAGGGGCGTGGATGATTTTAAATTCCTACACCGAAAAATCGGGTATAGACGGTATTTCTTACGTGTTTTACAATGATAACAACATCAGTATGATACACGGTTACCGTTATGAAAGGGATACCAGCAGGGATTTGTATTTTTACGATCAAATCGAAAAAGGCTACGCCTATCCCACCTACGTAAAGGGGAAATATTACGGAGATTATACGGCAGAATCGGCTGTGACCAAGCAAAAGAATATTTTTTATAGCGACGTGGATTTGGGGTATTCGTATACGATTTCCGACGGTGCAAGCATCAAGGGCATCGATATTTATTTGGGCAATCAAAAGGTAACGGAGCAATTCAACGTCCGCATTGACAGCGAGGATCAACGCTTTTACATCGATAAGGACAATGCTGCCTACGGACAGTATAAAGTGTTGGTTGCCTATGGCAACGACGTAAAATCGGACACGTACCTTAACAACTTTTTCGTCACACACGGGTTGGTCGGGGAAGAGATCGAGTTTGATTACCAAAACAATGCGCTTGCCTATAATACGGGGCTTGATTTAGAATATTACAGCTACATTGTGCCCGATAAAAATTACGTGATATACACGGATAAATTGAGTGGCGAGGTGGCGTTTTTACCGACGAAGCAGTCCGTTTATTCGGAAAAAAATATGTCTATTCCCAAGCTCGCCTACGAGATTAAGGATGGGAAAAGCTGCACCACTACGTATACGATAAAATCTGCTTCCGGGTACGAATTGCCGTATCATTTTACCTTTGAATATTACAACGATCCTACCTTGCAAACCGTAAACGTATATTACGATTTGGGTGGCGGCGTAAACCACAGACAAAATTACGGAAAGGAGCTTGCAGGGCCTGATCAAGATTTAATTTTGTACGAACCTACCCGAGAGGGTTATACCTTTGCAGGCTGGTATTTGGATTACGGCAACGGCTGTGACAAGATACCTGAAACCGACGGGAAGTATTATATCCGTTGGGAGGATATTCACCATATGGGTGAAAATCCTACTCTGCACGCAACCTCTCATTATAGCAATTACTACAAAAATTCTAACACCGTTTTCGTTTACGCGCGTTGGGTTGAGGTTGACTACTACAACGTAGATTTGACCATTCTTGGCGAAGGGGCCTCGCAAATCTATCAGGATATACGCGTCAGCGAAGAGGATTCTGTTCGATATATCTTTACGCCAAGCTCTGGTTACAATCTTGCCCAGGTAGAGATCAACGGCGTAGCGGTCAGCAGTGAGGAGATGTCGGATATCATCAAGTACGGCTTACTGTTAAAAAATCTTGACCGTCATATTTCCATCAAAGCGACCTTTGCGCAAGGCGTATATCTTTCTTTGAAGTACGGCGAAAACATTGAAAATGCGTACGTCATCGGGACGAAGAATGGGGAAACGCAGATTTTCCGTGACGGAGATTTTATCCCTTCCGAATATTTTAGCGACACTAAGTCCTCCATTTTTATACCGTCAAATAGAGGCGACGCGTTGATTGATCCGCCTCTTAGAAACGATCCGTTGATTGATTTGCCTATTAGAAACGATCCGTTGATTGTTGCGCCTAATAAGAACAACGATCTGATTATTGCGCCCGATAAGGACGATATTACGATTATTGCGCCCGATAAGGACGACGTTACGATTATTGCGCCCGATAAGGACGACGTTACGATTATTGCGCCCGATAAGGACGACGTTACGATTATTGTGCCCGAGTTAAACGATAAGCTGCCTCTCTTGCCCGAGGTAAACGACGAGCCGTCGAAGGAGGAGTCGCTTCCCCTGATACCTTTCAATTCGCCTGTG
>JAFWAN010000005.1 GCA_017507585.1 Clostridia bacterium | reverse complement strand
TGAAAGAACCTGGTTCCGGCTATACGAAGGTGACCAAGCATACTCTTTCCTTCAGCGGTACGGACACTGCGGTTTCCTCTATCGTGTGTAAAAATAATTTAGCGATGTCCAATCTTCCCGCGGTTCCTCAAAAAGACGGCTACTTTGGGTATTGGACGATCGACGGTATAGCGGTCAACGAATATAGTGTGTATTCGTACGGCGCGGATAAAACGGCAACTGCAAAATACATATCCGGTACGGATCTTAGCGCAAACTTAGTCCTCGGGGATTGGGGATTTCCTACAGCGGAACCCGATACTCGTTATTTATGGTTCCACGAACATACAGGCTTGCCTGCTACGATTTATACAGAGTGTTGGAATGATCATAGAGCCGATAATGCCGCTTTAAATAACGGCGTCGATCTGATGGATTATATCTTAATCGATGAAAAAAGCGCTCGTTCTATTGTTACCCAAAACGCAGCGGATAGAAAATATACGGGGGCTACGGCTCCGCTCAGTTACGGCGGTGTTTTTGCGCCCATTGGCTTATTTACCAATGGTTCAGGTATAGCCATCAAGGTGTTGGAATCGTATAAAACAGAATTCATTTTGACGTTCAAGGCAGGTTTCCAAATCAACAGCAACGGAACGCTTTATTATCTGTCCGAGGACGTAAAATACCAAATTTACGCAGCGGGCGGTAATACAAGAGTATACGATTTGACCTTTGCAGGAACGGATACGGTAAAAACGATTGCTCCGGAGGGTGCAATCGGTGCGCTTCCTGCGGTACCTGAAAAGGCAGGCTGCACGGGCGTATGGACGATTGACGGCGTGGAGATCACGGCGGACACCGTATATAACTACGGCGCAAATAAGACGGCAACGGTACAATATTCGCAAGATATTACGGATACCTTGACGTTGAGCGATTGGGGCGATCCTGAAAGTGCAGGGGTTTCCTTTATTGCAATACAAAACAGCGGTGTAGATATCGCTACGCCTTTTGAAACGCAATATAGATTTAACTGTTGGAACGATAACGGTACTAATAGCAACGTAAATCACAACTTTGGCGTTGATCCTTTGGCATATATCGAAATCGATGGGGAAACCGTTCGTTCGATTGTAGAAGCAAACGCAGCCAGTGCTGATCCTTATAAGGGCACCACTGAACCTTCCAGCTGGGGTGGAAGATTTGCGCCGATTTTGGTTTACACAAGTAATACCACCATATCGGTTAGAATTTTAACCACGTACAAGACGGATTTCAAGATTACGATTAAAGCAGGCTTTACTGTGTTGAATTCGGACGGGGTAAAATTGTATACGACCCGTGATATTACTTATGCACATACGGAAAGCTCGTTTGGCGTATACGTTCCTCCTACGTATGAAGAGGTAAACATCAACAGCACGTTGACGATTGCCGACTGGGCAAATGCAGAAAGTCTAGAATACAGCTATATTATGGTCACCAACAACGGTGAAACGTTGGAAGCGGCTGACGATTTAAAGGTATTCTGGAACGACCACGCAAGCAGCGCGGCGGCAAACGATGGTTGTGACATTATGGAATACATCTATATCAACGGTGTATCTGCTCGTTCGTTGGTAACGACAAATAGTAGCACAAACGAGTATAAAGGTTCGGACGCGCTTTCCGCGGCTAGCAACCCCTTGGGTTTGGGCGGTGTATTTGCGCCCGTTACGGTAGAAACGTTGGCGTTTAACGGCGGTAGCATTGTTATCAAAGTATTGACATCCTATGCGGAAACAGGTACGTTCACCCTTTCCTTTATGCCTGGGTTCAAGCTGTTGAATAAAAATAATCTATTGTTAACCCTCACGGAAGAAGTACAATTAAAGTATACGGTGAATTATTTCGTGGAGGGCGAGTTGTATGCCACGGAGCAGGTTTTACCCAATGAAAATCCTACAAAGTGCGTCAGATTGACAAAAGAGGAAACCGAGGCATACACGTACATACATTCGGGTTGGTATGACGGTGATCAAAGATACCAAAATAATTCTACCGTTACGAAAAATACCGATTTAACAGCTGTTTTCCAAGAAAAGGAAAAAGAAAAATATACCGTTACCTTTAACAAGGGTAACGATGAATCTCCCGATACCGTCATCGTATATACGGGTTGTACGGTGGCAAAGCCCGAAGATCCCGTAAAGGAAATGTCGGGGTACGATTACGTATTCCTTGGCTGGTATAACGGCGATACGCCTTACGATTTCTCGTCAGTGGTTACAGCCGATCTTACCTTGACGGCGAAGTGGGGTACGAGAAAAGCGCTTAATCTTTCCGATTTGTACAACGCAGAAAAGGCTTATTCGGCAGATTTGCAGGATGGGCAGGCTGAAATTTATGCGACCACGGAGAATACGGAGGGTAAAGTTCAAATGGGTTACAACCCCAACGACGCATTCTCGCTCGCATTCGAATTTACCTATACCGATCAAGTGGATAGCTTGGCATCCTTCGATATAAAAATGGTAACGGCAAGCAACAACGTAGAAAGCAATACAAATCCTTTCTATTTAGGTTGGCGTTTCTATTTGTACCGTGATGCTGGCGGTACGCCTAATCCTTTCCGTTGCGTTCAATTCTTACAATACGGTGACGTTTACAACGATGATCAGTTGGTGGAAAATGATAAACGCGCAGCGTTCGCTACGCGAGAAAATGCGGATGCTTCCTACTACAACGCAGGGGAAACCTATCAGGTTAAGATCGGTTACCGTTTGCTTGACGCAGCGACGGGTACGGTAGAAATGACCGTGCAAATCGGCGAATGGATAGAAATTGTAACGCATGAACTCGGGGCAGAGTATTATACGGAGTATTATAAAAACGTAGATCATCTTCTCTTTACGGCAGAGCAAACGGCAAAGACGGTAACGCTTGCGGATTGGGGTATGACCGGCGTAGAGAATTACGAATATACTTTGGTAGTAGGTTCCAACTCGATAAAGGAATACGGCACGCTGATTACGTTGCCCAACTTGGATCCTGATGAATACGATATGGCAGGCAACGTTTTGGTAGGTTGGACGACCGATCCTGCCAACTTGACCAATTTGTATCCCGTAGGGTACAAATATTCGGCAGATGGCGGCGCAACGCTGTCGGCGGTATGGCTTGGGTTCAGCTTGCAGGACGGCGCGGCGGTACGTGCCGCAGTGGGCAACAGCGGTATTCGTTTCCTTGTGGACGTCGATGCAAATGGTTATAAAATTGGTGTAGAAAAAGGCTTGATCTTATCTGCAGGTACATTCATTGTGCCTACCACGTATCTTGCAAGCGTACCCGAATTTACGCATGCATATTTCCCTACGGGTTACTATTCGGATATAAAGGCAGATCTTTGGAAAACGAAGGAAGGGGACGTTTGGACTTACACGGCTGCGCTTGTCAATATCAGCGATACGCAGTTGGCGCGTTCGATGTCTGCACGCGGGTATTTGAAGATTCAATTCACCACGGGCGAAGGCTACGTATATACCGATTATAACAAAGAAAATAACGCAAGAAGCATCTACGAAGTGGCAACCAAGGCGTATAAAGAGGGTGAAAAGCCTCAGGCGGTTTTGGATTACGTAGACAAAGTAGCAGACGTTACAATCGATGAAAACTTCAACTTGGTGAAAAACAACGAAGCAGTCGGCGCATATACGATTACCAACGTGTCCAACTCTGGCGCGACGTTTACCCTCACGGTAGACAGCACGATCAAGGCGGCGGTTATCAATGGTACGCGTGCGGTGGTAGGTGCGACTGAAAATATTAAGATCGGCAAATTGCTCTACGGTATTAAAAATTATTCGGTCAACGGCAACCAGCTCAGCTTTACTTTGGGCGCGGCAAATAAAGACAGCGGCAAAGTCAGCAAGGAAACCTTGTATTTTGACAGCTCGGATGAAAGCCTTGACGTATTCTTAAACGATTACTTTAAACGTCATTCCGGGTACGTGGAAAACGGTGTCGATTTGAAGGTGAACAGCGCGACGGGCGGTGTGAGCAGTGAAGAATTCTTCTCGCACGAATGGCTGTCCAATTCGTATTATTGGTTTAACAGCTTTGACGGTTACAACG
>JAFWAN010000048.1 GCA_017507585.1 Clostridia bacterium | reverse complement strand
TTGGATCCGCAGGTGGATTATACCAAGAGCGCAATCGGCGTATTGACCATTATCCCTTACGAAGGCGCGGTGATCGCGGCGGATATCTCTATGAAGTCTTCGGGCGCGGAAATCGGTTTTGTCGACCGTTTCACGGGGACCCTAATCATTACGGGTTCGGTTTCTTCCGTAGAATCGGCTTTTACTGCCGTACGTGATTATTTCACCAACAAACTGCACTATACCTGCTGTGAGGTGACAAAGACCTAATCGTTATGAAAAAGATTATGTTATTTGGCAGGGTCGGGGCAGGGAAAACCACCTTAACGCAGGCTCTGCGCGGTGAGGAAATTAAGTATTATAAAACCCAATACGTCAATTACCTCGATACCGTCATCGATACCCCGGGGGAGTATACCGAGCGTAGAGAAACCAGCGGGGCGCTCGCCTTGTATGCTTACGAGGCGGATATCGTTGGCTTGGTGCTTTCGGCAAACGAGCCGTATTCTATCTTTTCTCCTTGCTTGACCAGTATGGTCAATCGCGAAGCGATTGGGATTATTACCGGCATTGACAAACCGGATGCGAACGTGGAACGGGTACGCCGTTGGTTGCAGTTGGCAGGCTGTAAAAAAATCTTCCCCGTATCCTCTATCACGGGCGAGGGAGTGAAAGAACTCGTTGCCTATTTAGAGGATGACGAGGACCGTAAAAAGAGATTGGAAAGCGAAGCGAAACCAAAGAAAACGACGACGAAAAAAGAGGGGTAACCTTGATGAAAAAGCGGATCCTTGCAATCGTAATGACACTGCTTTGCGTCTTTTCCTTTTCAGGATGCAGACTTTTGTTTTTGGTGCCTTTCTTGATTGCAATGGGGACCTTTTACGAGACGGATAGCGCGACGTATAAGGAAGCTTTGGAATATATCGATTCGCCTGCATTTTTTCCCGACACGATAGAAGATTATATTGTGGACGGGTATGCGTGGACGCGTTACGAATATATGGATACGTGCGTGGAGTTATTTGTCGAGCTTACAGTGACGGAAACGCAAATGACGGAGTTGATTGATGCCGCGCGTCGAAGCGGAAAGGTACTTGTTCAGCGCGAAGCGTATTATGCGCAAGGGTATATAGAGATTGTCTTTTCCGACGAATACCGCATCGACGAAACGGCGACAAACGTAGGCAACGCCTACATACAAAAAATGATTTACAACGCAGAAACCTGCAACGTTATATACGAGCATTTCGACGCGTTCGATACGGGCGTGTACGAGTTGAAGGACGTTGCATATTTTAACCGATTTGCCATCGAGCAAACGGAATACGTAAACCATACGATTGATGAAAATAACGGGGTGTTAATATGAGTAAGACAAAAGTAATCGCATTTGCGAACAACAAAGGCGGCAGCGGTAAAACGACGACTTGTTCCAACGTAGGCTGTGCGATGGCACAGATGGGGAAAAAGGTGTTGATGATTGACGGCGATATGCAGCTCAATCTTACCATTTCCTTCTTTGACGAAGAAAAGGCGTACGAATATGCGAAAGGGGAAAAGAATATCTACCGCGCAGTAAAAGACGAACGCGATTTGACCGATTTCATCGTGGAAACGGGGGTCGAGGGGCTTGATATCGTGCCTTCGACGTCTTTGATGAGTTCGATCGAATTTGACCTTTTTGCAAAATGGCAAAGAGAGGGCGTATTGAAAAAATGCCTCGAACGCGTGCGCGCAAAGGGATATTACGATTACATTCTCATCGATTCGCCTCCCACCTTAGGCGGTTGGGTAATGAACGTTATGTGCGCGTCCGATTACGTGGTGATCCCCGTAGAAGCCAGCCCTTGGGGATTGTTCGGGCTTGCAAATATGTTCGATTTTTGCAATCAGGCGAAGACCATCGCGCCCAAATTGGAGGTGCTTGGGATTGCCGTAACGAAAGCGGACGAAAGAAAGAAATATTTCAAACAGACCATGGACATTTTGAAAGAAATGGAAGGTGCGAGATTATTTGACAATTATATTCGCGTGGACAGCACGGTCGAATGGGCGCAGGACAACAGCCAACCCGTCGTGACCTTTAAGAAAAATAGCCGCAGCGCGAAAGAATATATTGAATTGACAAAGGAGATTATGCAGTATGCCAATCGGTAAAAACGCAATCAAGAGAGTAGAAAACAATGGGTATTCCAACGTAAAAACGTCGGCGCCCGATATGGAGAACAGCAACGTGATCGCAAATCCTGATACGCAGGTCGTAGAAAAATTGATTAAGCCCGTGGAAAGCGCAGCGGCGAAAAAAGCGCCCGCGAAAAAGCCTGCGGCAAGCACTTCCGCGGCGAAAAAAGCGCCCGCGAAAAAGCCCGCTGTAAAGGCGGCGCCCAAAGCAGCGCCCAAAGCACCCGCTAAAGACGGTTTCGTCCGCGTTAGCTTTGGCGAAGAGATGCCTTTTTACCTCCTTTAATAGGATGTTGAATAGGGTTCGAAATAGCGTTTATAACAGAAAGACAAGCCAGGCGTAACCGTGTGGCATTGTTTTTCTGTTTTTTTTAAATAAGGAGATCATAAAAATGAAAGAAGTAGAAAAGATATATCGCTGTATTCCCTTTTGGTCTTGGAATGACGAATTGGACGAACAGGGTTTGGTGGATCAGGTCGAATGGATGAACGACAACGGCGTCGGCGGCTTTTTTATGCACGCGCGCGGCGGTTTGAAGACGGAATATCTGGGCGAAAAATGGTTCAGCTGTATCAAGGCTTGCTCTGAAAAGGCAGAAGAATTGGGGATGGAGGCGTATGCCTACGATGAAAACGGCTGGCCCAGCGGTTTTGTTGGCGGGAAATTGCTTGACGATATTGAAAACCACGACAGATATCTTACCTATAACATTGGCGCGTACGATGAAAAAGCGTTGGTTTCCTACGATATGTCGGGGGCAGCGTTGCGTCGAGTGACTTCGCCTTGCGAAAATTGCCTCAACGTATACCAACATTACGCAGCCTCCACGGCGGATATTTTGAATCCCGAGGTGGTGGATAAATTCATCGCGATGACCCACGAAGAATACAAAAAACGCGATACGTACAACCTGAAAGGTTTCTTCACGGACGAGCCTCAATATTATCGTTGGGGAACCCCGTACACCAAGGTATTGGCACCTTATTTTGAAAAGGAATAAGGTGAAGATATCTTAGACGGCTTGGGTTTGCTGTTCGTGGAAAAAGAAGGCTACCGCGCGTTCCGTTACAAATTCTGGAAAGCGTTGCAAAGCTTAATGCTGAACAACTTTGGTAAGAAGGTTTACGATTGGTGTGATGAAAGAGGGTATAAGCTGACCGGTCACTACGTAGAAGAAAGCACCTTGGACGGTCAAATGTGGTGTTGCGGCGGCGTAATGCCCTTCTACGAATACGAACATATCCCCGGGATCGATTGGTTGAGCAGAAGTGCGTGGAAATCCATTGCTGGGCCTCAGATTGCCAGCGTAGCAGCGCAGCTTGGTAAAAAGCAAATCATTACGGAAACGTACGGTTGCTGCGGTTGGGACGTTACCCCGCAGGAATTGAAGGAAATTGCAGAATGTCAATACGTTGACGGCGTCAATTTGATGTGTCAGCACTTGCTTCCTTACACCGAACACGGTCAAAGAAAGCGTGACTATCCCGCGCATTATTCCAACACAAATCCTTGGGTAAGAAAAAGCTTTAAAGAATTTAACGATTATTTCTCCTATCTTGGGAAATTGATCGCAGAAAGCGAAGCGTTGGTCAACGTGGCGATGTTGCATCCTATACGCAGCGTTTACTTTAACTACAAACGTGACGGGGTGGTTGGAAACGGCATCATCGAATTGCAAGAAGGGATGTATTTTGCAGAACGCACGATGGCGTGGAAACAGATCCCGCACCATTACCTTGATGAAACCTTGCTTGCAAAATACGGCAAGGTGGAAGGCAAGCAGCTGATTATGGGTAAGTGCGCGTACGATTACGTCGTCCTTCCGAAAATTTATACGATGGACAAAACGACGGAAGCGTTGTTGCGTCAATACGTAAAAGCAGGCGGGAAATTGTTGCTGTTGGATGAAAAGCCCACCTACTTAGAAGGGGAAGAATTTAACTACGATTACCTTGAAAGCAACGTTACTTGGGAAGAAATCATCGCCGCGCAGCCTTATACCGCAGAAGAAAAGGAAGAGCTGTATTCTTCTATCCGTAAGGATGCGGACGGGAAAACCTTTATCTACGTCCTCAATCTTGGCGAAGATAAAGACGTACAGTTCCGCGTAAAAGACGGGACGTCGTTCCTTTCCTACGATATTTTCAAGGACGAATATACTGCCATCGACACGAAGGTGCATTTTGACAAGGGGCAATCGTACATTCTCTATATCAGCGATGAAAAACCCGTCGAAAAGAAGAAGTTGAAGCCTTTGACGCTGGGAAAAGAATTTACCGTTTGCGGCACGCCGCAAAACTATCTTTTCATCGATTATATTCGCTATTCGACGGATGGGGAAAACTATTCCGAGCCCTTGCACCATATGGGTATTTTCGACATATTGTTAAAGAAGAGATATGCGGGCGATTTGTATTTGAAATATGAATTTACGGTAGAAGATATCCCCGAAGAATGCGTACTGCTTGCAGAAGACACCAACACCCTTTGCGTGGAAGTAAACGGAGAGAAGGTCGTACGCTGCGGTTCGTCCGAGGTGGAAAAG
>JAFWAN010000047.1 GCA_017507585.1 Clostridia bacterium | reverse complement strand
TAGCTTCGATAATTCCTTTCATTTTAGACTTTACCTCCGTAATTTACGAAACGTTCATAACCCGCTGCGTGATTCCTCATCACGCCCAATAAAAAGGCAGCGGAACGCTCGAAGTCGACAATTATTATATAAGATTTTTTAACCCTTGGCAAGCGTTTTTGCCTCACTTTTTAAAAATATTTTACTTTTTTTAGATACTGCAACCATTTTTTACAACTGTGTTGCGAAAAGATATACGTAGTACCCTACAAAACAAGCCAACATCACGATGCCGCCCCAACGTTTCACCTTGTGATCTTTCATATACCCGAATACCGCCAACATTGCCGCCGCACCAAGCGCAATGACGCCGTCGATTACGAACGAGGCACTGAACGTAAGCGGAAGAATCGCCGCCGTCAAACCCAGCGTACGCAATACGTTGAATACGTTGCTGCCTACGATATCGCCAACCGCGATGTCCGTTTCCCCTTTCTTCGCCGCAACCACGCAGGTTACCAATTCCGGCAACGAGGTCCCGATTGCCACCACCGTCAAACCGATGACGTTTTCAGGCACGCCAAAGCTGGAAGCGATGACTTTTGCCGCAGGGATAACGCCAAACAGCGCGCCGACAACGACCAACGCCAAGCCGATCACGGTAATGGTGATCAAAAACCAACTGAACCCTTTCATTTTTTCGTACCAGACACCGAATTTGCTCGTAGGTTTCTTTTCGTTCCCCTCTTCAAATACGGCGATCGGGTACGAAGTGTCAATCCCTTCAAATTTGGGCTGCTTTTTGCTTTCCTGCACGGCATATACGACCAAAAAAACCATATATGCAAGGGAAAGTACAAACATAATCCAACCGTCCAATCTGCCCAATCTGCCATCAATTCCGCCCAATAAAAGCACCAAAATGCTCGTCCCTAAAAGAACAGGGAAATCAAATTTTAACGCGCTTTTTTGTACGGTCAACGGACAAATAACCGCCGCCAAGCCCAAAATCAGCAAAATGTTGGTAATATTGCTGCCTAAGACGTTGCCGATGGCAATGTCACCGCTGCCTTGCGCCGCGGAAATAATCGAGGTTGCCAATTCTGGCGCGCTGGTACCAAAGGATACGATGGTCAACCCTATAATCAGGGTCGGTACGCGCAATTTTTCCGCAATACCCGCTGCGCCGTCTACAAACCAATCCGCGCCTTTTACCAAAAAGACAAAACCAATTAACAGTGCAGGGATTGCCACCCAGATACTCTCAATCCAATCCATTTTTTACTCCTAAAATTTTACTACACTCTTATTTTACCATATTTTATGAAAAAAGAAAAGTGTTTTTACCCTTATCTATTCCCTTTTTTCCTTGACATCAAACCTGAAATATTTTATAATAACTGTATTGTGAATTTTTTGTGAAATTTTACGGTATATATATTAGGAGGGTAAATAGGGACTTCTGGAAGGGTTCAAAGCCATCGGCGAAAACCCGAAAATGATTGCCGTGTGGTTCATCGGCGCGTTGCTGATTTACCTCGCAATCAAAAAAGATATGGAACCTGCCCTGCTGTTGCCTATGGGCTTTGGGGCAATCCTTGTTAACCTGCCTTTGTCGCCTGTGCATTGGGAAGTCATCAAACCCGCATTAAATTTCCTCTGGTAAGGTCTATTGGCAATTTTTGTGGTCATTGGCTTGATCATTATCGCAGTCAAATTGACCGCCCTTGCCATTGATAAAGTGACAAAAATAAAAAAACAACGCGAAGAAAACGATACAAACGACAACCCTCAACAATAAACCAAAGACCGACCTTACCAAAAATCTACAAAGGTCGGTCTTTTCAAAAAAGGATTTTTATGACAAATTTTCTTATTCGACTTTTTCTTGGTAAAAATCACGATCCCTCTGACCCCAACGTACGCGGAAAATACGCCTCTTTGGCTTGCTTTACGGGGATCGTATTGAACGTACTGCTTTTCGCAGGCAAGCTGACGATGGGTCTTCTCGCCGCGTCGGTTGCCATCATCGCGGACGCTTTTAATAATATTTCCGACGCAGGCTCCTCTATCATCGCCTTGATTGGGTTCCGTTTGGCGTCCAAACCCGTGGATAAGGAACATCCTTTGGGACACGGCCGCTTAGAATACGTTTCGGGCTTTATCGTCGATATGCTGATTATTTTGGTCGGGTTCGAGCTGTTTACATCTTCCATTGACAAAATCCAAAATCCCGCCCTCCCTCAGGTCGGTACGGCAACACTGTGTATCTTGGGCGCGGCGATTTTGGTAAAATTGTGGCTGTTCTTCTTTTATAGAAAAATTGGAAACACCATTTCTTCCAGCTCACTGAAAGCCTCTTCTTTCGACAGTCTTTGCGATTGCGTTGCCACGACGTTAGTTTTAATCTCCGCGATTATCGCAAAACAATGGAACGTCGCCATCGACGGTTGGGCAGGAATTTTGGTCGCGGCGTTTATTCTGTTCACAGGTATCAAAGCCGCAAAAGAAACCATTGATCTTTTGTTGGGCTCTCCGCCCTCAAAAGAATTTATCGACGGAATTTACGATTTCGTCAAAGATTACCCCAGCGTCATCGGTATCCACGACGTTATGGTCCACGATTACGGCCCCGGCAGACAAATCGTTTCCTTCCACGCGGAGGTCCCTGCCGATTCCGATATCAATATCGCGCACGAGGAAGTCGATCAATTGGAACGGGATATGCATCACAAGTTTGGCTGCATCGTTACCGTACACCTCGACCCCATCGTAATGAACGATCCCCTGGTCAATGAGCTGCACGACGTAGCGGTAGAAGCCGTACGCACCGTCAATCCCGATTTTACGTTGCACGATTTTCGTATGACCGTCGGCGAAACCAACGTCAATTTAATTTTTGATTTGGTGGTACCCGTCGATTGTAAAATGTGCGCCGCGGACGCGGAAAAAGCGGTCAAGGATGAAATTGCAAAGCGAAAAGACAACTGTTTCTGCGTCATTCGCGTCGAGCATCCGTTTGTATAAAAAGTAAAAAAAAGTTCTGCGAAATGCAGAACTTTTTTCTTGTCTTTTTCTGTTTATCGATCGGCAGGATTCGTCCTTACCGCGATGCCTGTGAACAGCAGTCCCAATACCAACAAAGCATCGACCAGCAAGAAAACGAGCGCGCCATTTAATCCCCAATTGATGGCAAAGCCAATCCCTTTTATATTGTAGGCAAACGTCACGCCTGTGTGCAGAATCGCAAAGAATACGGGCGCTAATACGAATTGTTTTCTTTGCGCCTTTACCGTCAACGCCATAGACGCAAAGGTAAAGATTAAAAGCAGTTGCGGAATCGCATACAATGCCATATTGATCATGACACGGATTTTCGACGGTTCTCTATTCTCAAACCTATACTGTTCCCATCTTGCATACCCACGATCATCATTGAACATATATCTCCACTGCTCGACGAAATCTTTCACCATCACCCAAGCCGCCAATATAGCAAGCGCGCTAAACGCCAAGCCAAGCGCTTTGTTGGATGAATGGGATTTGAAAAATTTTACAACCAACATGAACGCAATCAATGAGAAAATCGTAAATTGCAACCAATCCTCGCGGGAAAACACCAAAAAGCTTGTTGGGGTACCACGTTCCGATTTTTTTCCAAAAAAGGCCGCAAGCATATCTTCCAAAGAAAACCGTCCTTGACGTCCCCCAAAGAACCTTCCGTATTCATTGAGTGGATAGGACAACGCAAAATCTGCACTTGCATTTTGTTCTTGGGTCAGAAAAGCGAACCATCCGTCCGTCTGATTCCACGCAAGGAAAAACTCGAAGAAGCAAAGCAATGAAAAGGCCGTCAATAAAACTCCGCCAATCAAACATAACACTCTTTTCATACCTTACACCTCCTGCGTAAAGGCGCAAAACGTCAAATAATACGCCACACAAGCCAATGGATTAAACCCAGAGCAAATCAGTAAAATAATCATGAAAACGTTGGATGCATTTCTGACTTTCTTACCTTTAGAGAAAGCAACTTTCGTCAACCAAAGCAACGCCAAAACCCCGATGAATGCACTAATGCAATCCAGATGCAACCAATTCATTGAGCCGATGCCAAGAAAAACCTTCCATGTTTCGAACGCTGGTACATTCGCACCGCTATACATCTTCGCTAAACACGATGAAATCATCCTTTCATCCCACCAAGACGGCAGTACTTGATAGGTATACAAATTTAAGTTATGTATCAATTTATAAGAATATGGTATAATACAAATACACTCGATTACAACCAAGAGGATGAGCGGCAGTGCCGTCAATTTCTTTACCCTCGGCAATAACATTAACAGTGCCATAACCGCATATAAAGCGATACGGACCACGCCAAACCACACTTGTTCAATGTTGAAGATTGCGTGTACCGTCAACAGAAGAAACGCAAGTGCGGCAAGCAGCTCATAACCACGTTTTTTTGCCATAATTGCCTCCAAATAACATATATTACCAATATCATACTGCATTTTTTCACTTTTGTCAAGAACCTTCTGTAAATGCTGTCTTGTAAAAAAATGAAAATTTTTGTGAAAATGTTAATTTTTCACATTTTTTGCGCAAATTGATTGCTTTTAGGAAGAAAAAAATTTTTCATAAATTTTCCTTTACTTTTTTTTGGGTGCGTGCTAAAATGTACTTGTAAATCGGTTGTGGCTACAACGATTTTGAAAAAGCTCATCATTTTCCCCCTTATCATATAGGTAAACGCCTCGGAGTGTATTGCTCCGAGGCGTTTATCCAACCTAACGTTGGACGCAATCAGGTGTCTTGTCTTACGTTTTTGTGGTTTGTTTCGCGCATTCACTGTGATATGCGAGGATGCATAAAAAAACGAGTGATAACACTCTATACAAGGTCCAGCGGAACGCTGGCAGTCAAGTGTCTTTTCTTACGTTTTATAGACCTCCTGCACATTTAATGTGCCGTCTTCTCGTCCTCTTTTTTATCATTTTGACATACGTCTGCGCACGGGCCTTCCGTAGAATCGCCATCCGCTTTTTTTATGCTGTTGCACGCGCCTGCGTGCGGACAACCGTTGCAACCGCAACCACAGCCTGATTTTCCTTTCTTTTTCTGTCTAATCAAATACACAACGACGCCGACAACCGCAATGGCAACCACCGCAATAATCACGTAATCGATCGGTTTCATTTTTATATCTCCTTGTGTTTCATCGCATACCTGCCCCCACCGAACAACGGCGAGGGCAGGCGTTTTTTTATTTACGTTCGTTTAACAAACGCTTTTCATTTTCCTTTTTATCCATGGCCTTGTTGTATGCCACGATACCAACGGTTGTCAATACGGCAACGGCTGCCCAAATTGCAATCGACCATACCGCAATCCCTACCGTATATACAATGCTCGATACAAGGTAAGAAACTACAATCCAGAACAACAGCGTCCATTTGAATTTTTCTTTGCCAATTTCCCCACGCGCAGTTGCTACTGCTGCAAAACAAGGAACCGTCAACATATTAAATGCGATAAAAGAAATCAATGCAGGCACGTCAATGCCCGTTGCCGCAACCATAACCGCAACTTCTTCAACGCCCTCTTCCATACCGCCAAGCAGGGTGCCGCCAAGACACGCCGCCAACGCGCCGAACGCCGCGATAACGTCCTCTTTCGCAATCAAGCCAAGCACTGCCGCTACGGCAAATACCCAACCGTTTTCATTTAACTGACTGCCGAATCCAAGCGGTGTGAAGATGGGTTGAATCAAACGGCCGATCGAGGCGAGAATAGATTGATCCATACCTTCTTCCCCAACGTAGTTCCAGCTCCAACCGAAGTTCGACAAGAACCAAATCGCAATACAGGATACCAAAATAATGGTAAACGCTTTTTGAATGAAGTGTTTTGCTTTATCCCAAAGGTGCAACATCAAGTTTTTGAACCCAGGAATATGGTACGTAGGCAATTCCATAATAAAGGGGGAAGCTTCGCCGCGTTGCGTCGTATTACGCATTACCAACAAGGATACCAACGCCACTACGATACCGAGCAAATACATACCGTAGGTGATCAAATCGGCATTCAAGCCGTCCACCATGGTCGCAATCGCGCCTGCAATCGCCAACAAAATGGGCATTTTTGCACCGCAGGAGAAGAAAGGAATCACACGTACAGTCGCCTGTCTTTCCTTTTCATCTGCCATGGTACGGGTATTGATCATAGCGGGTACGGAACAGCCAAAACCCATAATCATGGGCATAAATGCTCTACCCGAAACGCCGAAACGGCGGAAAATACGATCCAACATAAACGCTACGCGCGCCATATATCCCGTGTCTTCCAAAATCGAGAAGAACAAGAACAATACCAAAATTTGAGGTAGGAAAGACAGCACTGACGCGATACCGCCCCAAGCGCCGTCAATCAACAAGCTAATAAGAACGGGGTTTACACCCAAACCTTCCAACCCTGCGCCAATCCATCCCCCTATCGAGCTTGTCAATAGGTCAAGCGCGTTAAAGAGGATTACGCCGGGAGAGTTCAAACCGCCTGCAAAGAAGACGCCCTTTGCCGCACTGCCCTCCACGCCGCACCATTCGCCAAACGAGGGAATAATGCTGCCCAGATACAAGAAGTTTTCCGAGAAGGTCAGGTGGAAAATCGCAAACATGATCACAAGGAAGATGGGGATCCCCGCCCACTTGTGGGTCAATACCTTATCGGCTTTGTCCGATTTGGACAGCTCGTCATAGCTCTGCTTTCTCGCACGGGTTAACGTGGACGAGAAATGCTGGGTTATGTATTTATATCTTGCGTCTGCAATCGCCGCTTCCGTGTCGCCGTTGAATTGATCGTTAATCAAATTTTCTTTGATAAACGCCTCTGCCGCGCGCGCTTCCGCAGGGTGTGTTTCCACCTCGATCGTGTCCTTTTCCACCAATTTTACCGCGTGGAACAAAGGAGCCTCGACTTCTTTCAATTTCAAAGCAATTTCCGCATTGGAGATCGCCGAACCGAGTGCGGATTCTTTTAAAACGCTTACCGCCGCGCGCGGCGTTTTTATGGCCTCAATCGCACGGCTCATTAACGTATCAACGTTGTTGCCTTTGAGGGCGGAAATTTCCACCACGGGTAAACCGATGCGTTTTTCCAACGCCTTAACGTCGATGCGGTCGCCTCGCTTATCCAACACGTCCGTCATATTGAGCGCTACAACCATGGGTACGTCCAACTCCATCAACTGCGTGGTTAAGTACAAGTTACGTTCCAAATTGGTTACGTCCACGATATTGATAACGCAATCGGGGCGTTCGTTCAAGATAAAGTTTCTCGCAATAACCTCTTCAGGGGTATAGGGGGATAACGAATAAATCCCTGGCAAGTCAACGATGTCTACTGGATCGTCACTCTTTTTGTAGGTACCTATCCTTTTATCTACGGTGACACCGGGCCAGTTTCCTACGTGCGCCGTACTGCCCGTCAGTGCATTAAACAACGTAGTTTTACCAGAGTTCGGATTACCTACCAATGCAAATTTTAACATATCCGTTCTCTCCTTATTACACCATTTCTACGTGCGATGCTTCCGCTTTGCGCAACGTCAATTCATATCCGCGCAAAGTGATCTCGATCGGATCGCCAAGCGGTGCTTTTTTACGAAGATAAATCTCCGCACCAGGGGTAATCCCCATGTCAAACAAACGACGGCGCACCACGCCTTCCCCGTTGACGACTTTTACAATACCCTTTTCGCCAATGTCCAACTGCGATAAAAGTTTCATTCTTTCTCCTTTTTGCTTTTTCTTAACCGTGGTTAAGTTTTATCGGAAAAGAAAAAGCGGATGTCTGTCCGTTATCGGTTATATTCTATCACTATTCTATGCAGTTGTCAAGTAAAAATAAACCACAGTTAAGAAAATTTTTAGAAAAAAATGGAGAAAATTTCTTTCCTCCATCGTGATTTTACTTGTGTAAATGGTTTTTCATCATGGAAAAGGTTTCCTCGGAAATGAGGTGTTCCATACGGCAAGCGTCCTCCTCTGCATTGGCAAGAGAAACCCCGCACGAGAGGAGATAATCGCGGATAATACAGTGCTTTTCGTAGACGTTTTCCGCGTAGTGTTTCCCCGCTTCGGTAAGATAGAGGTGTTTTCCGTCCTCATAAACGTAGCCCTTTTCGACGAGAATTTTCACGGCTTTATTAACCGCCGCCTGTGAAACCTCCATCCGTTTTGCAAGGTCGATGCGGTGTACAATATCCTGCTGACGGCTGAGCATCAACATACATTCGAGATAATCTTCCCCCGATTGATTGTTTTTTACGTGTGTAGTCATAATCCCCTCATTGTCATATTGTAAAGCTTGGTTGATTTAGATATTAGCGGTCGCGCGCGATGAAATTTTGGTTGGTTTTAGAAATAAGCAGGTTAAGGCACCGTGATGAAATGTTGCTTGCTTTTAGAACCGAGAAAGACAAGGCGCGCGAGGAAAACCCTTGGTTAATGTCGCTTGGTTTTAGAAACAAGCAGGTCAAGGCGCCGTGATGAAATGTTGCTTGCTTTTAGAACCGAGAGCCTTCACTCGTCTGCGCATCGGAGAGACGAGCAGGTCGCGAAGCGCGCGGCTTTTCCGCAGGGAGTTTACATAAGCGTAAATGAGCAAGGAAAAACGCAAGCGCGACAAAGAGATGCGACGTTTATACGATGAGCATACTATCGCCGAAGCTGAAGAATCGGTATTCCTTTTCCACCGCATACCGATACACGTCCAAGATTTCCTCCCTGCCCGTCAAGCACGCAACCAACATAATCAACGTACTCTCAGGTAAATGGAAATTGGTGATCAACGCATCCACGCACTTCATTTTATAGGGCGGATACAAGAAAATTTCCGTGTTGCCGCTGCAAGCGCGTACCATACCTTGATCGTCGGCAACGCTCTCCAACGTACGCACCGAGGTCGTGCCTACCGCAATCACTCGACGTCCTTCTTTCTTGGCGCGATTGATGATTTCGGCGGATTTCTCCCCAATTTCGTAATATTCAGAGTGCATTTTATGGTCGGTGATAATCTCCTCACTGACAGGACGAAAGGTCCCCAACCCAACGTGCAGCAATACCTCTGCAACCTCTACCCCTTTATCCTTTAAGGTTTGCAAAAGTTCAGAGGTAAAATGCAACCCTGCCGTAGGTGCCGCCGCCGAACCGTCCACTTTGCTGTATACGGTGTTGTAGCGGGCTTGGTTTTCCAACTTTGCGCGGATATAAGGAGGCAAAGGCATCGTACCGACTTCGTTTAAAACGTCCTCAAACGCCCCCTCGTAAGAAAATTCAACAATTCTTTCTCCCGTTTCGGTGATGTCCTTAACGGTAAAAGACAGTTTATCCCCAATCGTCATCGTAACGCCGATTTTTCCCTTTTTACCAGGCCGCATCAACACTTCCCAAGTGTTGAGGTCGTAGCGTTTTAACAGCAACACCTCTACCACGCCGCCGTTTTTCGTCAGCGCATACATACGCGCAGGGATCACCTTGGTGTTATTGACCACCAAAACGTCCCCCGCCTGCAAATATTCGGTTACGTCACGAAAAATTTTATCCGTAATCGTTTTTTTCTTACGATCGTACACCAAAAGACGAGACGAATCACGCGGCTCCGCCGGGGTTTGCGCAATTCTCTCCTCAGGTAAATCGTAATAAAAATCACTCTTTTTATACTGAACTTTCTCTTGCATATCTATTATTTCATCTCGTACACGGTATACCCGTTGATATTTCAACGCATACCTGCCTATCCCTTTTTAATCGTCCGATTCGAATATGGAAATTTGCCGTCTTGCTTTTGCGCTGGGCTCGTATCCCATATGCGTATAGCCGTCTTTAAGACAAATTCGACCGCGCGGCGTACGCGCAATAAAGCCGAGCTGTAAAAGATAGGGTTCGTACACGTCCTCGATCGTGTTTGCATCCTCGTTGATGGTTGCCGCCAACGTTTCCAAACCCGTGGGGCCGCCGCCGAATTTCTCAATCAACGCGCGCAAAAGGTTTCTGTCCGTTTCATCCAAGCCGTAATCGTCAATCTCTAAACGAGCCAAAGCAAATCTTGCATCCGCGCGGGTAATCGCTTGGTTTCCTTTTACCACGGAGAAATCGCGTACACGCTTCAACAAACGGTTGGCAATACGAGGCGTACCGCGGCTACGGCGTGAAATTTCCGCCGCCGCATCATCGTCAATGGCAATGCCAAGCGCGCGCGCCGAACGGGACACGATATCCTGCAATTCGTTTGGCGTATACATTTCCAAACGGTTGATGATCCCGAAACGATCGCGCAAGGGCGCGGCAAGCATACCAACGCGGGTCGTCGCGCCGATCAGGGTAAATTTTTTCAAGGAAAAACGGATATTCCGCGCCGAGGGGCCTTTCCCTACGATGATATCCAAGGCATAATCTTCCATCGCGGAATATAAAATTTCTTCTACGGAACGATTTAAACGGTGAATTTCATCGATAAACAATACGTCCCCTTCGTTGAGGTTGGTCAAAATTGCCGCCAAATCCCCCGAACGCTCGATCGCAGGGCCGCTGGTCAATTTGATCGACACGCCCAACTCGTTGGCGATGATATGGGAAAGCGTCGTCTTACCCAACCCGGGAGGGCCGTACAGCAAAACGTGATCCAATGCCTCTCCGCGCGCCTTCGCCGCGGCGATATACACGCTGAGGTTTTCCTTGACCTTTTGCTGACCGACGTAGTCCGCCATGGTTTTTGGACGGAGTACGTTTTCCTCCGCGTCGTATTCGGTTTTCGTGCTGACGATTAAGCTTTCGTCCGCGCCGTATTCTTCGTCTTCAAAAAACATATAACCCCTCTGTTAAATGCCGCCTTGCAAGGCCTTCATAATCACTTCTTCCACGGTTACCGCACCCAAATCACGCGCTTTTTTGACCGCCTGCGTGCTTTCCGTACGGGTAAAGCCCAAGCCCATCAACGCCGAAACCGCTTCTTCGTCCGCCGCCGACAAACGGTGCGGCGCGCTCTCCACAGCCGTAGGCGTATCGCCGCTCGCGCTCATAACTTCCGCCGCCGAAATTTTCCCGTGCAATTCTAACACGATCTTTTCTGCGGTCTTTTTCCCTAAGCCTTTTACGGCGCTCAGGCGTTTGACGTCCGCGGTGGCGATCACTTGCGCAAATTCGTCCGCGCTCAAACAAGTCAAAACGCCGATGCCCATTTTCGGACCGACGCCCGATACACTGATCAATTTTAAGAATATTTCCTTTTCCTTCACGCTGTCAAAGCCGAACAGCGTCATACCGTCTTCTTTGACCTGCAAATAGGTGTGCAGCTCCGCCGTTTGACCGACCGTTACTTTGCGGAACGCGCCCCCTGAACAGTATATTTCGTACCCAACGCCGTTGACCTCCAAAATGACCGTTTCCGCCGTCGTCGTCAATACTTTACCACGTAAATACGCTATCATTTCCCTTTCTCCTTATTCTCACTTAATCTCGTACCTGCCCCCTTCGTTTTGGACTTTTGAGGTTCGATTACACGCACGGACGAAGCACGCCCTACCCCCGTCACACCTGCAATCCCCGTTGCATTTTGTAAGGCATTTACACTCTGCGCAGAGGAAAATCCACCACTGGATTTCGCGCGCTTGGACGCCCTTGCGCCTGCCGCCATCAACTCCTGATAAGCCGTGGCAGGGGCGGTGTTATGTCCCTTGGTACGGGTCATATTGTTGACCGCAAACAGTTCGCCAAAGCGCCCTGCATAACCGTGACACAACGCGATTGCCAAGGCATCCGCTGCGTCGTCGGGCTTGGGTACGGATTTTAACCGAAGCAACGAGGTAACCGTCGCCTGCATTTGTTTTTTATCCGCCTTACCGTAACCGGTCAAGGCTTGTTTAATCTGCATAGGCGTGTATTCGTACAGCCGACCGCACGCCTTTACACAGGTCAAAAGTGCCACCCCGCGCGCGTGCGCAACCGCAATACCCGTCGTGATGTTTTTGGAAAAGAAGAGCTCTTCCATCGCCACTTCATCGGGATGATACTTGTCCAAAATGCGTTGTAAACCCTCTTCCAGCATCGCCAAGCGCACGGGCAACCCCTCGTCTTTGGGGGTAGTTACCACACCGCAGTCGATCGCGCGGAAATTTCCTCGCTCGTCCTTTTCAATTACGCCAAAACCCAAGGTCGCAAGCCCAGGATCGATGCCAAGTATAATCATAAGATTTTTACGCCCTATATCCTACTTTTTTGCCTTATGCAGTCATTTTTTACAATATACCACTATTATAAAATAAAAACAAATGTTTGTCAAGGCATTTTTTAACTTTAGTTAAGCAAAATAGTAAAAAACATGGCAGTACCCTATTGACAAAGTAAAAAAGCGTGCTATACTGATTGCGCGACGGACGAAGGTAAAAGCGGATCCCTTTTGCCTTCCCCTGCGTTTTTCGCGACGAGGACGCTTTTACGTTGGCTGATCAAATCACCAAAATAGGAGGATAAGATTATGAAAGCGAAAGTGATTTTCTTGTTGCATCTTTTTGGACTCGACGTGCTTCTTTTGGGGCTGATCGAGAAATTGTTGCTCGGTTTGAGCAAGAGGGTTGCGGCGTGGAAAGACGCTGCAATTTCCTCCCTCAACCGCTGCAAAACCGCAACGGACGATTCCGAGAATTGCGTGTAAATACGGAAAGGCGAGCGCACTCCCCGCGCCCGCCTTTTTTCTTTTACCTTATGCCATCAAAGCTTTCGGCAACAAAAAAAGAACTCTTTTCATCGAGAGTCCTTTTTTTGTCATTTGTCAAATCAAATTATTCTGCTTTGATTGCGCCAACGGGGCAGCCGTCTTCGCAAGCGCCGCAATCTACGCATTCGTCATTGATCACGTAGATGCCCTTCGCTTCGTCCAAAACGATCGCACCAACGGGGCAGGTATCTGCGCAAGCGCCGCAAGCAACGCATTCATCCGTAATTACATGTGCCATTTTTCTTACCTCCAAAGTTTTGGTATATTCCCATTATATCACAGTTTTTTAAAATAGTAAAGAGTTCCGTCTATCTTTTTTAGGAATTTGAAAAAAATTATTTCTCTCAAGGCCCCGTAAGCACCTTAAAATTTTCTCAAATTGTTGACCGCTTCGACAAAGGCTTTCGCCGCAAAGCGGATTTCTTCTTCCGTATTGTCTTTCCCAAAACTGATACGCACGCTTTCACGCGCTTCTTTTTCCGTCAAACCCATCGCAAGCAATACGTGGCTGGGTTTTACAGACGCGCTGGCACACGCCGAACCCACCGCAACGCAAACCCCTTGCAGGTCGAGCTTATACAGCAAATCGACGTTGCTAACCCCTTCCACTCGCAAATTGAGGATTGCGGGCAAACGCGGCTGTGTTCCGTTGATGGATACTCCTTTCAACGTGGAAATTTCGTCTAAAAACAGCTTGGAAAGACCATCGATTTTATCATTCGCCGCAGACATGCCCTCTACATTTGACAAAATGCTTGAGATAGACCCACCACGGCAGGCACGTTGGTCGTACCGCCGCGCAAACCTCTCTCCTGCTCGCCGCCGCCCACAAAACGGTCGATTTTAACTCCGTTTTTCACGTACAAAACGCCACAGCCCTTGGGGCCGTAAAATTTATGCGAGGAAATAGACAGCATATCCGCCCCCCAACCCTTGATGTCCAAAGGTATATGCGGTGCGGCTTGTACTGCGTCCGTAAAAAACAGTGCGCCACGTTTGTGCGCAAGCTCTGCCAACGCCTGAACGGGTTGCAAAACACCCGTTTCATTGTTGACCGCCATCACGGCAACCAAGCCCGTACGCTCCGTCAATGCCTTTTGTAAAGCGTTCACTTCGACCATACCCCCTTGATTTACAGGTAAATAGGTCACGGTAAAGCCCTCTTTCTGCAATTTTTCCGCGGCATACAAAACGGCGTGATGTTCGATTGCCGATCAATCACGTGGTCCTTGCCCTTTGCCTTTTGCGCGTACGCGCCTCCAATGATCGCCCAATTGTCCGCTTCGGTGCCGCCTGAGGTAAAATATAACTCGTTTGCGCGCACCCCAAGACAGCTCGCCAAAGCATCCCGCGCGTCGTCCACGGCGTTGACCGCCTTGCGTCCAATTCCGTGAGGAGAATCCGCATTGCCGAAATGATCCGTCAAGTAGGGCATCATCTTATTCAGTACGTTTTTATCCAACGGCGTCGTTGCCGCGTGGTCAAGATAAATCCTTTCCATAAACAGCCTTTTGCGTGTATTTTTACAATATTATATGTCCTTTTCCCTCTTTTGTCAAGTAAAGCAGCGTTTTCTATGGTATAACGGAAACTTTTTTTGAGAAAATGGTAACTTTTTTCGGAAAACCCCTTGAAAAATGTGAAAAAGTATAATATAATGATTGCAATTATCGGTTTTCAGCGAAAGGGTTGGTTAAGAGAGAAGCCAATCCCCTCCGCACCCCATCTTTGCCGATAAAAATTCGTTTAACACAAGGGGGATTAACTATTATGAGTATCAATGGCGAAAACATCCGCAACATTGCGATTGTCGGACACAGTGGCGAGGGCAAAACGACGCTTTGCGAAGCAATGCTGTTCAACGGCGGCGTAATCGACCGTATGGGTAAGGTTCCCGATGGGACGACCGTAAGCGATTACGACGATCTTGAAAAAGCAAAGAAAATGTCTATCTATACGTCTTGCGCAAACTTGATTTGGAAAGACGTTAAGGTGAACATCCTTGATTTGCCCGGTTATTACGATTTTGAAGGCGAACGCAACGAAGGATTGCGCGCAGCAGGCGGCGCGTGCTTGGTTATCGGCGCAAACGGCGTGTTGCCCATCGGCGCAGAATCCATCATTGAATACTGTATGAAGCTTGGTAAACCGCTGATCATTTTCATCAACGGTATGGATAAAGAAAATGCGGATTACCTCGGCACCGTACAAGCGCTCCGCGCAAAATACGCAGGTAAAATCGCACCCATCCAGATTCCTATCATGGAAGGCGGCAAGATGCAAGGTTGTATCAATGCTTTGCAAGAACGTGCTTATCTGTTTAAGGAAGGCGGCCCTCAGGAAATCGCTATTCCTGAAAATATGAAAGATCAAGTGGAAGAAATGAAAGCTTCCCTTATGGAAACGGCGGCTGAAAACGACGAATTCTTGCTTGACAAATACTTTGAAACGGGTGATTTGACCCGTGAAGAAACCATCCGCGGGATCCGCATCGGTATCGCAGGGGTAAATACCATCCCCATTATGGCAGGTTCGGCACTCCAAAACCGCGGCGTTATCAACCTCCTCAATGAAATCGTTACGTACATGCCCCAGGCGCGTGAACGTTTGAATACTCTTGCAGACGAAATCGGCACCAATAAAATGATCAGCATCCGTACGGATGAAGACGCACCTTTCGCAGCGCAGGTTTTCAAAACCGTTATCGATCCTTTCTCGGGTAAATTGAGCTATCTTAAGAGCTTCCGCGGCGTATTGAAGAGCGGTTCGACCGTTTGGAACGCGAATACCGAATGTGAAGAACGCATCGGTCAAGTGTACATTTTGCGCGGCAAGAAGATGGAAGCCGTTGACCAGCTTGCAGCGGGCGACATCGGCGCCGTTAATAAGCTGAGCAACACCAACACGGGCGACACCCTTTGCGATCCCTCCGCAAAGATTCGTTTTACCCCTATCCACTTCCCGAAGCCTACTTTGTTTATGTCGGTTTCCGCAGAAAAGAAGGGCGAAGAAGACAAAGTGTTTGCAGGCTTGGCAAAATTGAAAGAAGAAGATTACACCTTCTCTATTGAAAAGAATGCAGAAACGGGCGAAATGATCATCGGCGGTCAAGGCGACGTGCAGATTGAAATGCTCGCAAAGAAAGTAAAAGCGCGTTATGGCGTAGATATGAAGTTATCCGAACCGAAGATTGCATACCGCGAAACCATCCGCGGCACCGCAGAAGCGGAAGGCAAGCACAAGAAACAATCGGGCGGCCACGGTCAGTACGGTCATTGTAAAATCCGTTTCTCCCCCAGCGAAGAAGACTTTGTATTCGATGAAGAGGTTGTTGGCGGCGCAGTTCCCAAGAACTACTTCCCCGCGGTTGAAAAAGGCTTACGTGAATCGATGGAACACGGCCCCTTGGCAGGCTATCCCGTAACCGGTTTGAAAGCTGTGCTTTACGATGGAAGCTACCATGACGTTGACTCGAACGAGCTTTCCTTCAAGATGGCGGCTTCGATTGCGTTTAAGGAAGGATTAAAAAATGCGAAACCCGTATTGCTTGAACCCATTTACAGCTTGAAGATTGCGGTTCCTTCCGATTATCTCGGCGACGTAATGGGCGATATCAACAAACGCCGCGGCCGTATCATGGGTACGGATACCGAAGGCGAAAAATCAATTATCTCTGCAGAAGTTCCCCTTGCGGAAATCAAAACGTACACGATGGAACTTCGTTCGTTGACACGCGGCAGCGGTAAGTTCGTATCCGAATTCTTGGGCTACGAAGACGTACCTCCTATGTTGGTGGATAAGATTATCGCAGACGCACAAAAAGAATAATCGACGGTATAAAAGAAACCTACGGATCCCCCTCCGTAGGTTTTTTCTTGTAAACGCTTGAATTTTTTCCCTGCGTATGGTATACTAAAATTATGAAATACGATTACGAAACGCTTTATAATAAGACGGCGGACTTTTTCAAAACGCGCCCCCACGCAAAATGGTTGCTGCTCCTCGGCAATTCCCTTTTGACGTGGGTATTTTTCGTGTTCTATGCCGGCTTATTATTGGGATCCTCGTTCTCTACAAAAGAATTAGTCTCTATCTTATTCGTCCCCCTTTTGGGTTTACTGACGGCTACGATTTTACGTCTTGCGATTGAAAGGCCCCGCCCCTATTCGGAATACGGCGCAAATATCACGCCTTTGATTAAGAAAAAGTCCGACAACCACTCTTTCCCCAGCCGTCATATGACGTGCGCGACTGTGATCGCAATGACTTTTTTACCTTTTCATCCTTGGATCGGCGGCGTCTTGCTGTTGCTCAGTGCGGTGTTGGGATATTGCCGTTTTGCAACGGGAATGCACTATCCGTCCGATTTACTTTGCGGAGCGGGTTTAGGCGTTTTGATAGGCTGTTTTATTTTTCTCTTGTAAAAAATATAAAATTTTTTCGAAAGTAGGATAAAATAAGTTGACAAACCTTTTGTATTGATATATAATTATTGTCGTTAACGCGGTCGTGGCGGAACTGGCAGACGCGCAAGACTAAGGATCTTGTGGGTAACTCCATGCAGGTTCAATTCCTGTCGACCGCACCAAAATCGGGTAATTATGCAAAATAAACGCATAAATGCCCGATTTTTTTG
>JAFWAN010000046.1 GCA_017507585.1 Clostridia bacterium | reverse complement strand
TGTTCAACTTTCGACCTTTCCTTTTTGGCGCAGTCTTCTTTGCTATTGGGGTTATTTTCTCCTTTTGGCACCATTTTCAAGGTCTGCATTCTGCCTGGATATTGTGCGTAATTCCTTGCGCGGCGTTTCCTTTATTCTTTTGCGTCAGCGCGAAACAATGGGTAAGGGCAGGCTTTACGGCGTTGGCGTTGTGCCTTTGCTTTCTCGTGGGATTTTTTGGGTTTTTCGTGCAGGCAGATCGATATCAAACCGTGGACGGCGGGAAGGATTGCGTCTTTAGCGGTCGGGTTGTGGAACTGCGTGCGGGATATGACGCGGTGGGCGTGGTGTTGGATGACGTATCCGTAGACGGAAAAGAGGGTGATTGCAAACTCATTGCGTACCTGGATGCCTCTTTTGCACAACGCATACAGCTTTCCGATTGGTTATTTTTACAAGGAGACGTTGAGAAAATAGACGTGACGGCGGATACGTTTACGAGGCAGGCAAGTGATTTCGGAAAAGGGATTTTCTTGCGCTCGGATATGCCCGAGGGCAGAAAAACGGGACATAGCTTCGATCTCTTTTTGGCGTTGAATGCCCGTGCGAAAGCGGTGATTGAAGCGGGAATGGACGAAACGCCTGCCGCATTGACCAAAGGGGTATTGCTTGGCGATACTGCGGGGATAGAAGCAGGATTATATAAAAATATCCGTTACGGCGGCGTTGCGCATATTTTTGCCGTATCGGGGCTGCACGTAGGGGCGTTGTTTGCGTTTAGTCTTTTGCTGATTGCGAAGACGGGATTAAAGCGTGTGCCTGCCCTTTTGCAATTTGCGTTTGTCGCCTCTATATTGTTCGTATATGCAGGGATATGCGCCTTTACGCCATCCGTTGTTCGTGCAAGCGTTATGTGCTTGATGGCGTATGTGTATAAACAGTTCCAGTTGAAAACAGACCTACTGCAATCGTTGGGGTTATCGGCAATCGTCATTATGCTATTCAATCCCACGGCGCTGTTTACAATCGGTTTTCAATTGTCGTTTGCCGCGTGTTTTGGCATCGCATTTTTGGCGAAACCCATAGGGCATGTCTTTGATGAAATTGCAAAAGTGTATCGGCATTTCTTCCCGATGAAATTGACGGCGGCGGAAAAAGAAGCGATAGGAAACGACGATACGATGCCGCCTCGCTTGACGACGCGCGCCTATCGCGCCGTTTCGTCTTTTTTATCCGTCAGCCTTGGCGCGCAAATTTTCACAGCGCCGTTTTTGTTATATTATTTTGGTTACGTGTCCGGTTGGGCGTTGCTGCTAAATTGTATTTTCGTGCCTTTGATCAGCATAATCTTTCCTTTGTTGCTTTCGACCGTCGTATTGGCCTGCATACTGCCGCTGTCTTGGTCGGGTGTTCTTTTGTACGTGCCCAACGTTTTGTGGTCGGCAATCACCTTGCTGTTTGAGGTTGCCGATTTTACAAACTTTGCCTTAGCGGGCTGCCGAATTTCTGCGTCGGTTATCGTACTGTATTTACTCGGCGTATTATTTTGTACGGACAAATGGAACGTTTGGAAAGGGCTTCGCGCAATGCTCGCTGGGGTGTGCATTTGCGCATTTGTCATAGGCATGGTCGCGTTGAATGTGTAAAATGGTGGCGTTTCACCGTGATTTTAAGAAGGATTGCGCATAAAAAGAATTTATTGTAAAATTCTTGCTTTTTTCGTATAACTTATGCTATAATATAGCATAGATAACAATGGGAGGCGTATGCTCGTGAAATATATCGACTTTAAAAAATTCACAGAAGAAAACGGCGCGCAGCCCATTTATTTGTTTGAAGGGGAAGAGGTCTATTTTCGCGAGAAAGGGGAGGCGCTGTTAAAATCCCTTTTTTTACAGGAACCGACGCTTGATTATACCGCCTTTGACGGCAACGCCTTAAAGGGGGAGAAAATCAAGACCTTGATTGATGCTGTGAACAGCTTCCCGTTTGTCAGCGTTAAGCGCGTGGTGCGCGTCAGCGAATTTTACCCCACGGAAAAGGATTTTGACGTTTATTTAAAGGACTTGTTCGACGCGCCGCCTCAGGATTCGATCTTACTGATTTGTAACAGCGGAAAGGGCAAAACGGGCAGCGCGACATTGGCGAAAAAAAATAACGTAACCTACGTGGATTGCGGCCGTTCGGATGAGGAAACCATTAAGAAATGGATATACGGGACCTGCAAACGCGCAGGGTTGTACGCCGACGGCGTTACCTGTGGAAAGCTGGCGTCCTATTGTGTGTACGATATGGCGCGCGTAGCGCAGGAAACGGAGAAATTGTTGGGGTATTGCGCGGCGGTTGGTGCGACCCGTTTGACGGACGAAATCGTGGAGGAGCTGGTTTATCCCGACGCAGAGTATAAGATTTTCGAGTTGGCAAATGCTCTCGCCAGAAAAAATTATTCGACGTATATGCGGGTGCTGAAGGACCTTTCGACACGCGGTTTTAACGAAACCTCTCTGTTATCCTCCCTTGCGTCGTATTTTAAGGGGCTATATGAAACCTCGTTGTGCAAAGGCAGCGATCAAGAGGTTGCTATGGCGTTGGGGATTAAGGAGTACGCAGCGCGAAAAAACCGAGAGCAAGCGGCAAAATTTGGCAAACGTCGCTTGTTGCAGTTATACAACGACGTATACGCTGCCATCAGCGACGTGAAATGCGGCGTTTTGACCCCCGCATCGGCGTTAAAAGCGGTTACTGCGCGGTTATTTTTTGAAAAAACGGAAAATTTCTGAGGAAAAAGGCTGAAAACACTTTCTTTTTGACGTTCGATTATATATAATATAATTGAACGATTTACTCGGCGCGTATATGCGCGCATGTAGGAGGAAATATGTTGACGAAACTGTTGGCTACGAATACGGATTTTACGGCGTTATGGAAAAGCGTAAGCGCGTTTTTTACCGATTTTCAGGTATTGTACGCGATCGAAATCCTTTTCTTCTTTGCCGTGATCTTTTTTGTTTCAAAGGTATTGCGTGATAACGGCGCGACCAAGCTGATGCTTGTGTATTGGGTAATGCTGCTTGCAGGCGGTGCTATGCACGTCTTTGACGGTGAAATTATGACGAAACAATTTTTTATGTTCTACGTCGTACTCTTGTCGTCTGTGATGTTGATTATTTTCAGCGTCGAAGCAAAGAAGTACTTCTGGGACGTTCACAAGACGAAAGGAAGCAATACCGAAAGTCCTTCGGGCGGTGCGGAAACGTATACGCAAGCCGACAGCGAACGCTGTATCACCAACATTGTGAAGGCGTTGCAAAATATGTCGAAAAACAATGTGGGCGCGCTGATCGTGCTTTCGCGCGGCAGTCTTCCTAAGCAGGTGGTGCAAAGCGGCGTAACGATTGACGCGGAAATTTCCACACAGATGATTGAAGGGGTGTTTTTCCCCAAGGCGCCTTTGCATGACGGCGCAATGATTATTCACGGGCACAAAATTCAGGCGGCGGGCTGTTTCCTGCCCTTGACGCAGAAGACCAGCTATCCCAAGGAATACGGTACCCGTCATCGTGCAGGGATCGGTATCACCGAGGTTGCAAACGTGATTTCGTTGATCGTTTCGGAAGAAACGGGGATTATTTCGATTGTAAAGCAAGGCAACGTAACCCGCTATGCTGATTACGATATGCTTGTAGACGCATTGAAAGATTATTATTGGCAGGATATGGCGTTATCCAATAAGAGAAGTGGAGGTAGCAGATCGTGAAGTTCGCTAACTTTTTAAAGAATGTGTTTGTCTCTAAATTCTGGATCAAGGCAATCTCGTTGTTGCTTGCATTGTTCGTGGTGTTGGTCATCAACGTTTGAGAGAGGTTAATATGGGTTTGAAAGTATGTAAATTCGGCGGCACGTCGATGGCGGATGGCAGTACCATTCAGCGTGGCGCGGCAATTGTAAATTCGGATGCAGAACGCCGTTTTGTTGTGGTGTCTGCGCCAGGTAAACGCTTCAGCGGGGATATTAAGGTGACTGACCTTTTGTATGCTTGCTCGGATGCGTTGGAAAAAGGAGATATGGACGCTTTTAAGGCAACGTTTGAAAAAATCAGCGTTCGTTTCCTCAATATCGAAAAAGAACTTGGTAAAGACGTTGGTATGAAAGCGGGCCTTGCCAAGGTAGAAGCGGAGATGTTGGCAGGCGCGGGTCGAGATTACTGTGCGTCCCGCGGCGAATATTTTGCGGCGTTGATTATGGCGGCTGTTTTAGAGGTGCCTTTCGTTGACGCGACCGAATTTATCCGTTTTGATAAGGACGGCGTTTTAGACAACGTAACGTTTGAATTGGGCGCAAAGGTGCTTTCCCAGTATCCTCGCGCGGTAATCCCTGGGTTCTATGGTTTGGGTGCGGACGGTAAAGTGAAAACCTTTTCGCGCGGCGGCGGGGATATTTCCGGGGCAATCGTGGCGCGCTCGGTTTCGGCAACGCTCTATGAAAACTGGACGGACGTTAGCGGTTTCTACGCTTGCGATCCTCGTATTGTAAATTCGCCGAAATGGATTTCGGAATTGACGTATCAAGAGCTGCGCGAGCTTTCCTATATGGGCGCAAACGTTTTACACAGCGAATCGATTTTCCCTGTTAGAAGCGCAGGGATTCCCATCCGTATCTGCAATACCTTCCGTCCCGAAGACGCTGGTACATACATCGTGAAGCGCTCTACGCGCGATATCGGTGAAACGGTTGTTACTGGGGTAGCGGGTAAAAAGGGCTTTACGTCGATTACCTTGGAAAAATCTATGATGAACTCGGAGGTCGGATTTGTCGGTAAAGTGCTTTCCGTTATCGGAAAACACGGTATATCCTTTGAACATTTGCCTTCGGGGATCGATACCATGTCCTTGGTTATCGACAACGAATTTTTAAAGGACGGCATCTTGGAAACGTTGATGGAAGAAATGCAAGAAGCTGTGCGCCCCGATCGTATCTATGCACACGAAGATATTGCATTGGTGGCAACGGTAGGACACGGTATGGCGAAAAACGTCGGTACGTCTGCGCGCTTGTTTAAAGCGTTGTCCGACGCGCATATTAACGTCAATATGATCGACCAAGGCTCTAGCGAGTTGAACATTATCGTTGGTGTGGAAAATGCAGATTGCGCGGCTTGTATTCGGGCAATTTACAACGAATTCTTTAATTAAGGAGTAAAAAACGCCGGTTTCTACGGCATTTTTATATATTTATGAGAGCTTATACGATAGATTTGACAAAAGAGTATTCGTTCTTGCAAGCCGGCAAGCTGCAATGTATCTTGGGGGATTGCCCTTGGGATACGGGCACGGAAAATTGGCGTCGCCCTGCGTTGATCGTGGTGCCTGGCGGCGGATATGGCATGGTGAGTAAACGCGAAGGGGAACCTATCGCGCACGCATTTTTGGCGAAAGGCTTCCAAACCTTTATTCTTTGGTATTCGGTTGCCCCTGACGCGGTATATCCCGACCAGCTTTTCCAATTGTCCGCGGCGGTGGATTACGTAAAAAAGAATGCGGCAGAACTGCACGTAAATCCCGACGAAATTTTTGTTGTTGGATTTTCGGCGGGCGGGCATTTGACGGGGAATCTTGCCGTAGAACATCAAAACGTATCAACAAAGGCGGGTGTTTCGCTCGATTGCAAACCTACGGCGGTGGGATTGGCGTACCCTGTGATTTCCAATGAGCACGGACATATGGACTCGTACAACAATCTATTGATGGGATATACGGAAGAAGCAAAGACGGAATTGTTAAAGACGTTAAATCTCGATTTGGCTGTTTCCAAGGAAACGCCGCCTGCTTTTATTTGGACGACCGCTGCGGATGATATGGTACCCAACGATAATGCCTTGCGATACGCTTTGGCGCTCAGCAGACAAGAGATCGAATACGAACTGCACGTATACCCTCGCGGGGTACACGGCTTGTCAACGGCTAGTTTGGAAATCAATACAGAGGGGCCTGAACTTCAAAAAGCTAAAAAATGGGTGGATGATTGCGCAGAGTTTTTCCGATTGTATACCATAGAAAAAGCATGATAAAAGAGGGGGATTTTCCCCTCTTTTTTGGTTGTCAACGCG
>JAFWAN010000045.1 GCA_017507585.1 Clostridia bacterium | reverse complement strand
GCTTATATCCGTGCTGAACGTAAACGCATCGCCCGAATAGGTAATAACCGTCTCTGCAAAATTAATATACGCGCTGCCCTTATAGAACCAACCGCTAATCGTAACCACGTCCCCTGCTTGCAAAGGGAAATACGTGCCGTTCATCCAAGATTCGAATTTGAGATAGTAATCTCTATCTGTCATTTTTACAATCATTTCCGCACCCGTATTTGCTACGGAAACCGTTTCGCCGCCACGAGTAATTTTAATATTGTCCGCAGAATAGGGCTTATATAATACGCTCCAATCCGAGTTAGACGGAGCGCCTGCAACTGCAAGCGTAGAAAGATAAACACCAGTATTCGGAGAATTGACAGTGTTTGCATTTGCATACATCTGCCCCGCTTGGTAGAACGAGCCTGCAAGAGCCGTAGGCGCATTATCCGTCACCGCTATAATTTGCAGCTGCACGTTTGTAAAGGTAATGGTTGCGCTGTTCGCCTCATTATAAAAGCTGCCGTTCAGGGTATAAGTATCTCCTACCTGCCATCCGTTCTCACCTTGCCCAATCGCCCAGCTTTCGATGAAATAATCCGTTTCATTGTATTTAACAAGCGTTTCTGCACCCGTGTTACCCACGTTTTTCGTTTCGCCGTTACGAGTAAACGTAATTGCCTCCGCGCTCGTAGGTTTGTAACGAAGCGACCAGTCATTATTAAACGGCGCAGCATTTGCCGTCGCCTTAAAATAGATACCGCTTGTCGCCTTTGCGTCGGTATATGAAGAAACATTGCTTGCCTCAATGGTTACGTTTGTCGCTGCATTCGCTTCTATTTTCGTGTTTTCATACGTAAATCCAAAAGCAGACCAAACCGCCCCGCCCAAGCAAAGGCAGGTTGCAAAAGTCAATAAGCCGCTTAAAATTTTATTTTTGAGCTTTTTCATTTTACATTACCCCCCAATCGAAGTTACCGTCGTTGCTGCTATTACCATAGCCGTCGTCTACCGCAGGATCGTCCGACGTCCTCACGACGTCGTCACCGATACAGTAGATCCCTACCCAAGGGCTTTGATAGGCAAGCTTTTCCTTTTCAAAATTCATTTGCATGCAAACCTCCTTCATCTCCTGATTTTTCCAAATAATACTTACTTTATTTTTTTTCTAATAGAGTTTTTATTTGCTGTTAAGATAACAGCAAATAGCCCTGCAGGGCTATTTTTTTCGTTCTTTTATGAAATATCGCCAAGCACCAATCGTATGACGCATCAAAAGAGGGTTTCGTCCATTGCCCCTAATGATACTATTTTTGATTGATTATATCATATTTCAAAAATAAGTCAATACCTTTTTTTGATAAACTGGTAAATGTGGTATATGGAATTTTTCACAAACGTACCTAAGGGTATAATTTCATTATAAATCTTCTCCACGCAAGTCTTTTTCGTGTAATCGAACGCACACAATCCCGCCACCGCAAACAAGTGCGTCGCATTCCTCTTCACCGCTGTTTTTCAAATTTCATGACCGTCATTTCACGTCTCTGTTTTTTTGCAAAATGATAATAAGGCCAAACACAATTGCCAAGCCCCTTTTTTTGCTTTTAAAAATGTTTTCAACGCGTACACGGTGCCTTGAAACACCTTTCATTTGCTTATTTACCGCAGTATAAACGATAAACTGCGGGGAGAATATGGATTTTTTGATATTTTAGCAGATCAATTTTAATAAAAATTGGCAAAACGCTGGGGGCAGATATGCGTTGAACGCATCCCTGCCCCCGCTGTCTTCGCGCGCGTATCCTTTTATTATATAAAGAAAAATCCCCCAATGCAAACCTTGCATCGAGGGATTTTATCATCTCAATTTTCTAAAATTACGCCACCAATTTTTCCAATAAGACTTTACCAAAATTATACAATCCGTTGGAAAGGTGCGTTTTTTCCGACAGTAAAATGCGGACGTTGATTAACCCGAAATAATCCATAGCGGCCAATACGAACCAAATTGCCACACAAACCGCCGCACCGATAATCATATACAATACGCAGGAAAGGACCTTATCTAAAAGCTTCGTCGGGCCCATCGATCTGACGAAACGGCAGCATTTCTTCAAAAGAACGTTCAACCCTACCATCAAAAGGATTGCCACACACGACAAACTTGCGCCGGCGATAATTTTCCCAAGGGGTCCGCTAAGCTGGGGATAATCTTCTTGGAATGCGTGCACGCAGCGATTGGTAAAGTTGCCCAAAAGGCTGCCTTCCGATGCAAGGTTGGAGAAAGGCAGATAGAAACAGAACGCCACCGCAGCCCACGTACCCAAAGAAACAAGGATAACGCGCAAGCTGTTGACTAAACTGTTGGAATAGCCCTTTCTGGCAATTGAAATGACCAAGCCGATTGCAAGCATTTCTAAGCAAGCAAGCTGCGCAAATTCTAAAAATTTCTGCACAGTCTTACCTTGCAGCATCAAGCCGATGTTTTTCTCCGCCAAGCTGGTTGCATTGATAAACAGCAACAAAACGGATGCGATTGCCCACAAAACAACCGCAACGTTGATTGCGCAAACGATACCGCCAAGCAGTCTAAACGCAAAGCAAGGAGGCGTAAAGCCCGTTCTGTGAATGCGCTTGCCATACGGCTGCATTTCGTGTTCTCCGTCATAATCAAGATATTCGGGTTCAAACTCTAAACCGTATTCCGCCAAGGTAGTATCCCCGTTGACGTCGTCTTTGATCCATCTAACCTTCGGACGGAGGTAATACGCCAAAACACCGTACAATGCCAATGCAGCCCCGATACACAAAAGCGCGATTACCATCGCGACAATAAATTTTTGCGTAGCCGAACCCGTTGGATTGATGCTGCGGCTGATCAGTAAAAAGATCGACCCCGCAGTGGCCCAGATAAGACCGTTCCAGCTTACCTTACGGAAACCTTTTAAGAAGCCTATGGTGAAGGCAATTGCAATCAAAACACCCGCCACGATCGCAAAGATCTTGGGTATTTGCTTCATAGTATCACCTACGGCCAATATCGAATGTAAAGAAATCATCATTTCTTCTCCTTCTATTCCACGGTGTTTTACACCGTTGTCGCCTTATTTTTTTCGCTGAGTTTAATTGAGCTTATTTGTTGAAATTATCTTTTAAAGATACGATTTCAGACAGTACCAATTTCCCGTTTTCGTCTACACATTTTTTATAATAACCAACGCGCATCAGCTGGAACTGCTTACCATCCGCGCTTTCTGCAAGGTAGGGCTCCGCTTTGCCTTGGAAAATGTGTTCGCTGTCCAAATTCATACGTTCGCCAAAATCCTGACCGGGATATTCGGCATCCTTTAACAGCACGCCGTATTTTCTAATTTCGGCGTCCACACCCGTTTTACCGTCCACCCATTGAATGGTACCGCGCACCTTCAAACCGCTGGTATCATTAGAGGATCTGCTTTCGGGTACGTACGAGCATTTCAGCTCTACCACTTCACCGTTTTCATCCTGCACCACTTCGTCGCAGTGAATGATATATGCGCCTTTCAAGCGCACATAGCCGTCCTGCTTTAAGCGCTGATACTTCGGCGGAGGATCCAACGAGAAGTCTGCTTTGTCGATGTATACCGTGTTGGAAAACGCCACTTTGCGGGTGCCGAGTTCGGGTTTCAAAGGATGAATCGCCGCATCCAGCATTTCTTCCCCTTCGTAGTTCGTGATCGTTACCTTCAATGGCTCTAACACCGCCATTGCGCGTTCGGCATTCTCGTTAAGATTGTCGCGGATGCAAGCCTCTAAATAAGAGAGCTGACATTCGGAATTGGCTTTTACAATACCGATTTTCGTGCAGAAATCCAACAGCGCTTCGGGAGGTACGCCGCGGTTTCTTAAACCCGCAACCGTAGGCATACGGGGATCATCCCAACCGTGCACATGCCCTTCTTCGACCAACTTTTTAAGATAACGCTTGGACATCACCGTGTTGGTTACGGCAAGTCTTGCAAATTCGATTTGACGAGGCTTCGGCTTAAACCCAAGATTGATCCCCACCCAATCGTATAAAGGTCTGTGGTCCTCAAATTCGAGGGTACAAAGCGAATGCGTTACCCCCTGCAAGTAATCGCAGATCGGGTGCGCGTAATCATACATAGGATAGATACACCAAGTGTCTCCCGTGCGATGATGCGTGCAACGCAAAATACGGTAAATAACGGGGTCGCGCATATTCATATTAGGCGAAGCCATATCAATTTTCGCGCGCAAGCATTTGCTACCGTCAGGGTATTTACCCGCCTTCATTTCACGGAAAAGCTGCAGGTTTTCTTCTACACTACGGTTTCTGTAAGGGCTTTCCTTACCCGCTTCCGTCAAGGTGCCGCGGGTCGCGCTGATTTCTTCGGGAGAAAGGTCGCAAACAAACGCCTTGCCGTCTTGGATTAACTTTTCCGCATAATTGTAAATCACCTCAAAAAAGTCGGACGCATATACTTCTTTCGCCCAATGATATCCTACCCATTCGATGTCTTTGCGGATCGCGTCGACAAATTCGGTTTTCTCTTTGGAAGGGTTCGTATCGTCGAAAAAGAGGTTGCATTTGCCTTCGTATTTCTTCGCCGTGCCAAAATTGACAAGCATACTCTTGATATGCCCGATATGCAAATATCCGTTGGGTTCGGGCGGGAAACGAGTCTGCACCTCAGAAATTTTTCCGTTTTCGATATCATCGTTGATGATTTGTTCGATAAAATTGGTTGCTTCAATGGTTTTCATATTGTATTCTCACTTTAAAAATTTTTAACAAGGTAATCTTGCAGCCAGCAAGATGATCTTGCAGCCAATTAAGTGTCTTTTCTTGCGTTTTTGTAGATAGCTTAGCGCATACCCGTTAGAGGTTGGAAAAACACAGAGATGCGAGCAAGCTGAGCTTGCAGCCAATTAAGTGTCTTTTCTTGCGTTTTTGTAGATAGCTTAGCGCATACCCATTAGAGGTTGGAAAAACGCAGAGATGCGAGGCAAGATGATCTTGCAGCCTGTTCAGTGTCTTTTCGCAGACTTTTTAGGGTGTTACGCGCATACCCGTTAAAGGTTGGAAAAACGCAGAGATGCGAGCAGTTCAAGGAGTGGCGCGTATGCCGCCGGGAGCGTACATAGACGTACGTGACCAAGGCACACACAGCCACGACGCTGAAATGCGACGCATATATACGTTTTTAAGAAAGACCGATGATGGTACCGTCCGCAAGCAGGTCAATCTTCTCCGCCGCAGGATGCGCTCCCAAACCGGGCATC
>JAFWAN010000044.1 GCA_017507585.1 Clostridia bacterium | reverse complement strand
GGATATATAACCATAGCGGTGATGATGGCAAAGAGGATCCACCTGTTCCCATTCCGAACACAGAAGTTAAGCTCTTTTACGCCGAAAGTACTTACGGTTAACCGTTGGGAGGATAGGTAATCGCCGCTTTTCATTTAAAAAGCCTCGCTTGTACAAGCGAGGCTTTTTCTTTTACATTATTATATAAAAATAAAGGACATCACGCATTTTACGTGATGTCCTTTATGAAGAGTACTTATTTAATTACACCTTTTTTAATAATTACATTGGCGTAAATCGCTTCTTCGCCCGTTGCAATGACGGCGTAAGCCTTTTTCGCTCTTTCATAGAAATCGAAACGTTCCAAATTGCCTGCGCGCAAGTTGTCGTCATGTTTCTTTGCGATGGCAAAGTATTTGTCCCAAATGGTGGGGGTGGGATCGCCGTTGGTGGTTTGCATCAGCAGTAAGTTTTCCACAGCATAGGTATCCAAAGGAATCAAAGAAAGGACAGCGTCCAAGATTTCTTCGCCGCCCAAGCCGTCCGCACGGATTACGCGCTGACCGTAGGTTTCCGCGGGGAAATTGCCGTCTGCGATGACGATTTCGTCGCCGTGGCCCATCTCACAAAGCACTTTCAACAGCTGAGGGCTGACAATTTTAGGGATGTTTTTTAACATAACAAACTCCTTTACTTGTTCTATTTTTGATATATACAGTGTAACACAAGCGACCGAAAAAGTCAAGGGGGTTTCTTGAAATACTTTTGCTGTATTTTTCACAAACTGTATAAAAGGAAGGGGGCAGGTATGCGTTCAAGGGTAAAAACAAAAGAGAGTAAGGGCGATTTTTTAAAAGGTGCGGCTTGGATTGCGGTGGGGGGATTTATTGCAAAGCTGATTGGCGCGCTGTATCGCATTCCGCTTGTCAATCTGATTGGCGGTCGGGGGCTTGGTTTGTACCAGCTTGTGTATCCTGTGTATTGCTTGCTTTTGACGGTGTCGGCGATTGGGATTCCGTCGTCGATTGCTAAATTGACGGCGGAGAGAATTGCACGTGGAGAAAGTGGCCGTGGTGTATTTAAAACCGCGATGCGGTTGTTTGTATGGATTGGTTTGGCAGGGAGTATCCTGATGATGGCCATTGCGCCGTTTTTATCCAAGGCGCAAGGAAGCAGAGAAGTCTTGACGGGATATTTCGTCTTGGCGCCGTCCGTGTTGTTGGTATCGGCAATTTCTGTATTTCGCGGATGGTTTCAAGGCAGAAACAATATGTTTCCAACCGCATTGTCCGAGGTGATTGAACAAGCGGTGAAGGTGGGGTTTGGCTTGCTGTTTGCCTACCTCTTTCGGGATAACGTCATCAAGGCGGTTGTACTCTTGTTGCTCTCCGTAACCCTGTCCGAATTGGTGACCTTATTGATGATGTATATACTATTTCAACGCATACCTGCCCCCTCCGTTTATAAAAAACAAGGCGAAAAAACCTCGGTGAAAGCAGTGTTAAAAATGAGCTTGCCCGTTACCCTCAACTCGCTTCTTTTACCCCTATCTGGGGTATTAGACAGCATCCTGGCGCCGCGTTTATTAGGGGCGTACGCTGCGGATGCGATAACTTTATTCGGCTTGTTTTCGGGGGGAGCCGTGACCATGATCAATCTGCCCGTATCCATTTGTTATGGACTCGCCGCGGCGAGCATTCCACGGATTGCAAAAGCAAAAGAACGCGGACAGAAATTGCGAAAAAACATTTTCTTCTCTTTAGGGCTCACAGTTTTGGTCGGGGTGGTCAGTGCGGTGGGGTTGTATATTCTCGCCGAGCCTGCGGCAAAAATCATTTTCCGCAGCTTGGCCGCCAACGAATTGAAAACGTTGACAGGGTTAATCAAAGCGTTTTCCATCAGCGCGTTGGCTTTGTCGGGGGTACAAACGTTGTCGGCTTGCTTGACAGCGCAAGGAAAACCGCAATACGCCGCACTGTCGATGATGCTCGCATTGACAATGAAAACGGGTTTGTACGTGTTTTGGCTGCGTGACCCGACGGTGTCGGTTTTCGGACTGGCTTATGCAACGAATATTGCTTATGCAGTTGCTTTTTTCTTGGATTTATTGTATAATATGTACGTATCAAGAAAAAAGAGGACGAAAAACGGATGATTACGGTAATTGGCTTGGGCGTGGAAAAAGGTGATTTGACCAAACGCGGTGAAGAGATCTTGGCGCAGGCGGTAAGAGAAAATAGACCGATTTTGGTGCGTACGGCAAATACGCACTCCTATCAAACGGTGGTTGAGATGGGGATTAAACACGTTTGCTTGGATTACGTTTATGAAAACAGTAGAAATTTTGCCACCCTTGCGAAAAATTTGGTAAAAGCTGTGGCGGAACAAGGCAGCGATGCGGTATATCTTGTGGATGGAGCTGCGACCGAGGATAATTCGGTAAAAGCGCTACTTAAACGCACGCGTGGTAAAATTGAAATCATTGACGGCGTTTCTAAGACAACGGCGCTTGTGCGTGCGGCAGGGTTTGTCGGTTGTTCGTATACGGCCGTGTCCGCGTATGAGCTTGCCGAAAGAGCGCAAGTAGGCGGTTTGAGTTTGCCCTTGATTATCTATGATTTGGACGATCGCGGTTTGGCGAGTGATACCAAGTTGTTGCTTGGGGATTTATTTGGGGAAGAAATCGCGGCGAAATACTTATACGGTGACAAAGCGAAGAAGATTTGCTTATACGAGTTGGATCGTCAAAAGGGGTATGATTATACTTCCGCCGTGGCGATCGAAGAGGTGGAATTGTTACAAAAGCAACGCTTTACCATTGAAGATTTGAAAGAAATCGTATATCGTTTGCGTGCGCCCAACGGCTGTCCTTGGGATCGTGTGCAAACGAACGACAGTATTAAAATGTCGGCGGTGGAAGAGGCGTACGAATTGGTGGACGCGATTGATCAAAACGACGACGAAAAAATTATGGAAGAGGCAGGAGACCTTGCGTTGCAGGTCATTTTCCACGCCGTTATGAAAGAGGAAACGGGCGCGTTCAATCTCACGGATATTATGACGGGAATTTGTCAAAAACTCATCACACGGCATACCCATGTATTTGGTGAAGACAAAGCGACGGATGGTGCAAGCGCGCTTTCCGTGTGGGAAAAGAACAAGATGACGGAGAAACATCAGGTGACGTTTGCTGATTCTGTGAACGACGTGCCTCATTGTTTTCCTGCGGCGATGCGTGCGCAAAAAGTAGGCAAACGCGCATCCAAAGGGGGAATGGATTTTGCGACTGCAGAGGATGCGGCTGCTCGCTTGAAAGAGGAGTTGGCAGAATTTTTCGAGGCACTCAATGTTGGGGATAAAGAGGCGGCTGAAAAAGAAATCGGCGACGTGTTGTTTGCGGCGGTCAATGTTGGGCGCAAGGCAGGTTGTGATTGCGAAAAAGCATTAAAAGAAGCGACCGACCGTTTTGCGGCGCGCTTTACCAAAGCAGAGGCGCTTGCCTTGGCGGATGGTAGAGTGGTAACCGAGCTTTCCGAAGAGGAGTGGGACGATTATTACCGCAAGGCAAAGCAAGCGTTAAAATAAGGGTATTTTTATCAAAGGGGGCACCCAGGTATGCGTTTAACACCGATTACCGTTCAAAACGTAACCCTTCCCAACAACGTGTTTTTGGCACCGTTGGCAGGGTATACCAATTATCCGTTCCGTAGACTGTGTAAGGGTTACGGCGCGGGGCTTTGTTATACGGAAATGGTCAGCGCAAAGGGGTTGAAGTACGGCAGTGAAAACACGGAAGAGCTGTTATACACAGACGAGCACGAGGGGATCTGCGCGGCGCAAATTTTTGGGAGCGATCCGCAGATTATGCGCGCGGCGTGCGAGCATAAAAAATTGCAGCCATTCCCGATTATTGATATAAATATGGGTTGTCCCGTGCCGAAGATTTACAAAAACGGTGAGGGAAGCGCACTGATGGAAAATCCTGCGTTGGCAGAAAAAATCGTGTCGGAGTGTGTAAAGAGTGGGAAAATTATTACGGTAAAATTCCGCATCGGTATCACTGAGGATAAATTGATCACGGAAGAATTTGCAAAGCGTATGGAAGGCGCAGGCGCGAGCCTGATCACCATACACGGCAGGACGAAGAATAAGATTTACGCAGGCGACGTCAATTACCGAGAGTTTGCCTCGGCAAAGAAAGCGGTAAAAATCCCCGTGGTTGCCAACGGCGGAATTTTTTCCAACGAGGATGCGGAAAGGCTGATTGAAGAAACGGACGCGGACGGCGTGATGGTGGCAAGGGCGGCTCTTTTTGATCCGCAAATCTTCTGCGCGCTGACGGGAAGCTCTGCGGAAAGCAAACTGGAAATGTTCAAAAAACAATTAAAATGGACGGGGCAGGTATGTGATGAACGCTTTGTCGTGGTGTTTATGCGCAAAATGGCGGCGTTTTATGTCAAGGGTATGCGCGGCGCGGCGGGATACAAGGAACGATTTTTCCGTGCAAAAACGCCAGAAGAAATTTTAACCATCGCAGAAGAGTGTTTTCGATAAAAGACAAACAAAAAAACGGCATCTCGATTTTCCGAGATGCCGTTTTGATATACAACGATTATTTATGGATATAGACAAGTTCGCCGCCTTTCAAGCGGGATTCTTCTGCGCAAATCCCCATTAAGTGACTTTCAACCGACGCTTCTAACGTGGTGGCAACGTCCGATTTACCCGTCAACATTTCATACAACTTTCTCACGATGAAGATATCCCCACCGCCGTGGCCGTAGCCACTTTCTTCCAATGCGGCAATATTAAAGGTTTCCGTTTCATCGTCAAAGCGTTTCAAAACAACGCTATCCGATTGTTCTTCTAAAACAATTTCCCCTTGCGTGCCGTGGAAGGTAATTCTTCTGCCGCCGGCTTGCGTAAACGCCGTCATCAAAAGAGAAGCTTTCACCCCATTTTCAAACGTCATTTGCGTAAATTGATGATCGACTACGTTGTTATCGCAGTGGAATACGCATCTACCGTAAGGGCCTGTTTTTAAAGCCTCGTACAATTTTTCTTCCGTAACGGGCGCGTTGACCAATACGTTCAAAGGCCAAGTATCCTGCGGTTGATTTTCATAGTGGAATCGATGTATGTAACTAAACCACGCGCTGTAAGGGCAGGTGCGTTCGTATTGACAATCCAAGCAGCGTTCAGCCGCGCCTTCGGGTGCGTTTTCAGGCTTAAAATACACCAAATCACCCACGGAAGAAATGCTCTTGCATTTGGATTTTGCATACCATTGTAAAAGGTCGAGGTCGTGACAGCATTTTGCCAAAATCATCGGGGCGGAAGAATTGGTATTGCGCCAATTGCCGCGTACGTAGCTGTGCGATTGATGCGCGAATTGTACGCGCTCTATCGCATTGATGGCAACAAGCTTGCCGATTCGGCCGTTTTCAATCATTTCCTCTGCTTTCAAAAAGAGGGGAGCATAGCGTAAAACGTGGCAAACAAGCACTTTGCCGCCGTATTTTTTCTGCGCGGCGAGCAACGCCTCGCATTCTTCACGTTTGTCCGTGAGGGGTTTTTCCGTCATAATATCGTAACCGAGTTCAAAAGCCTTCAAACAATGACGAACGTGGTCTTTATCCTGCGTTGCAATCAAGAGTAAATCCGCGCGCTTTTCCTTGAAAAACTCATTTTCGTCCGTAAAGCGGGCGTCTTCGGGAACGTTAAATTTCTTCCCGAACATATCCAAGCGTTCAGGGCGGATATCGCAAAGCGCAACGATATCAAAACGGTCGGTTGCGTCGTTGATTTGCCAACCGTAAGCATTGGCGCCGCGCGCGCCTACGCCGATGATGGCAACCGTGAAAATTTTCTTATCCATAAAATACCTCCAAAACCGTATTTTTGTTTATTATACAATACAAAAGAGGGTTTGTCTTTTCAAAACTTGTATAATATATGTCAAAAGTTGACTTTTTTAACGGCGCTTTGGCGTTTTTGAAAACTCTTTTTTATACGCGCGGTAAAACGTGTTGGGGCTGTCAAATCCGCAGTCGTATGCAATTTCCAAAACCGAACGTTCGGGATCGGTTTTCAAACGCGTATCGGCAAGATGTACCCGAAGTCGGTTGACGTAGGTTTTCCAATTTTCCATCAGATATTTGTGCAGTACACGGGAAAGATATTCGTGTGAATATCCAAATCGCTTGGCAATCGTCGCCAAGGATAGATCGGCTTGGGGGTTTTCTTCCGCGTATTGTAATACGTCGCAAACCAAGGTGTTTTTCCTTTCGGTTTTATGGGGTTGAAAGGTGGATTTTTCTGCAATTTCTGCAAACAAGATACCGACGATACCTTCAAAGGTCGCATACCTGCCTCCCGAATTTTGCTTTTTTTGTAGGTAAAAGTCGTACAAACGGTGTAACAAATCAAAATTGTCAAAATGGAAAAATCTTGGTGGCACTTTATCCCCAAACAAGGAAACGGCGCGCTCGAAATATTCCTGCTTACCCAACAAGGCATAGGAAACGGAATCCGCCGCTGCCTCGAAGCGATGTACGGAAAAGCTGTCGCAAAAGAGCCCCTCGCCCTGCTTTAATACGCGCATTTCGCCGTCGATGGTGATGAGTAATTCACCCGATTCGACAAACAGCAACTCGATAGAGCCGTGAAAATGCGCGGGGGTTTCAAACGGCTCCCGCTTATAAAAATAGCAATATCCT
>JAFWAN010000043.1 GCA_017507585.1 Clostridia bacterium | reverse complement strand
GGCAACTCCGTTCAAGCCAACAGTACAGCCGAAAATCTCCGTCAAATCCAAGGTAACCACCGTCCAAACCCAAGGACCGCCGTCGCCGTTAGGATCATTCGAGCTGTCGTACCAATCGTCTGCATCCGCTACGTTAAACGATCCGCGCAGAGCCGAGGTACTGTTTGTAGAAACTACCTTGTTTTGCAATACCAGGTCCGAATGCATATTCCAATCCGCGATAATCGAAGTGGTCAAAATATCAGGGGTAGCAAGGTCGTCTTCATCTACCTCAACGTCCTCAATTTCGGCTTCGTCCAAGGTCATATTATCCAACCAGAAAGCACTTTCGCTGTGGATAGAATCGCTGTAAATATTAAACATCATACCCACAAAACTCATGCCAATGACTTCTTCGAGCTGTGAGAAATCCAACGCACAACGATACCAATCCCCATCTTGCGTAAAGGTAAATCCGTTGATTCCATTGGAGGATTCTTCCAAGGTAACCATCAACGCAAGGGGCTCTTCTTCCGCCAAGCTCAGGAAAGCAAGACTGAGCATAGGGGTGCAGTTTTCCAACTTTAAGTCAAAGTACAAGGTGGAGTTTTCCAACGCAATTCCCACGTCATTGTTGGAGATATCCAAAATCAAAAACGTGGTGAAAAGTCCAATAGAGGTTTCGTCAAGCGCCATAGGCTCGCAACCGTCGGCGATAAACTTTGTATATATTGCGGAACCGTTTTCAACGCTTACTTGTGTAGAGATAGCGGTTGCATAGAAAGGCAACATCTCGGTCATAGCGGCGATTTCTTCGTCCGGCATAGGCACGATACGGTTTACGTGTGCATAATCACCGTCTTCCTCCAACACCGCCACGTCGCAACGGGTACATTCGCCGTCTTCATACAAATGTCCAAGGGGACGGGTTACTGCTTCGTTTTCTTGTCCGCAAAGCTCGCAAACCACTTTGTCCAAGCCCGCGCTTTCGCAGGTTGCTTCCGTGATGGCTTCATAGTTATATTGGTGCAGGCAAACTTCATCGGGATCAAGGCCGCAAAGCGCTACGCAAACCTTTAAACCGACCATAAGTGCGGTCTGTTTTTCCGCTTCCGTTTCTCCGGGAAGGAAATTCACCACATAGTCGTCTTCTCTGCCCATCGTGTACAAGATGGATTCCCACAACATCTCTACGTCGGGGATTTCACCGTATAATTGCATATACGCCATACTTGCGCCGAATACCCCAGACAATTCGTTGGCGTGTAAAACCTCGTCGAGGTAATGAAGATTTTCGGTTTTAAATCCATAATCCTTTTTCAAGGTATGTATTGCCGCGCGCCAATTGACGAGGTCAAGACCATAATGATTTGCCGCGAGGATACCGTCTTCCGTTTCATTGTCTGCGGTATAAACGATGACCTCGGTAAAGGGGCTCTTGATCAAGCTTTGCGTTAAAAATTCGCCCAAAGCCAACGCGTCGTCCAAGGCATAGAAATCTTGGATAAAGATAACGTTGGGTTTTTCCTCTTCCAACATATAGCCGCCGAAATCAAAAGCGTTATCATATTGGTCGGGAATTCTGCCGCCGGGGGTCCAATTATAATCCGCGTAAGCGTTTGCACCGTTATCCCAACAAATGGTATTGAACCAAGTTGCGGACGAGGAGAATTCGATAAAGCTGTTGCCTGCAAACATTACGTACAGTTCATCTGCTTTATTATAATATCCCTCGTGATTATATACCGTGGGATTGGTCCACGCTTTGGTGGGGGCACGGAAATGCAAAGCGTCTAAATAGAATATGCTGTCTACGGCATTGTTACCAAACGCATTGGAGAAAACAATGCGTATTTCGGATACGTTATCCAAAACGTCCGCGTCAAAAAGCAAAGGAAGATTGATGGTAAACATATACCAACCGTTGAACAGTTCAAACGCCTCCACTCTTGCATCTGAAACCAAACCGGTGTTTTGGAATGAGATTTCTTGAGAGGGCTGCCCGTTTTCGTCAATCAGAATGATAGAAGAGACGGGGCTGCAGTTGGCGGTTTGTAATTCAAAGTACAGCGCCGTATTGCGCAAATCGCCGTTTACACCGTCGTTTACAGTGGGCAAATCAATGGACAAATACGTCCAAACCCACGCGCCGCCGTCTTCGCCAGGGTAAGTGTTTGCACCCTTGTTATTAAACGAACCCTTAATAACGTCGTGCACACCTAACTTATCGGCTACAAGATTTGCCTGCACGCCGTGGCCCTCGGGGGCATAAGAAGTGAGCATATCCAGGCTCGTCAAATTTTTATCGCTGGGTGCTTTCGGGTTTGCCGCAGGGTCAATGGGCTCCACAGGCTCCTCAGGATCTTCGGGATCTTCGGGATCCTCAGGATCTTCGGGATCCTCAGGATCTTCGGGATCTTCGGGATCCTCAGGATCTTCGGGATCTTCGGGATCCTCGGGATTTTCAGGATCCTCGGGATTTTCAGGATTCTCTGGTTCTTCTGGTTCTTCTGACAAAGAACTAGAGGATTCTTCCTCAGAGGAAACATCTTCCACGGAAGACGAGCTTTCGGACGAGGAATTTGATTTGTCGCCGAAAGGCAGTTCGCACGCGGTAAAAATCCCCATGCCTAAGGTCAGCATAAATGTCAACAGCGCGCTTGCGAGTTTCTTGATTTTCATACGAAAATACCTCCTATATATCGCATATTGTCAAAACGACGTTTTTCTCAAAAAAAGTAAATGAGACACTACTATATCCATTATACACGCTTTATTACAACTTGTCAATGGGGGGGGGGGGGTACTTTTTTTGAAAAAAATTGAAAAAAATTGAAAATTTTTTCAAGCCGCTTGTAAAGCGGCGAAAACCATTGCGTTTTTTGATAAGGTGTGTTATAATAAACGCTGTGGGCTGTTCAAGGCAACCCCTACATTATTATATATATACCGACGGCAGTAAGATGAAATATTTATTTTTCGACATCGAATGTTCGGTTGTATCCAAAAACGCGGCGAAGATTTGCGCGTTTGGATATTGCTTGACGGACGAAAAATTTCATATTTTAGAAAAAGAGGATCTCCTCATCAACCCGCAGGGCGGTTTTCACCTGACCGACCGCAAGGGGACACAGGGGCTCGTTTTGCCGTACGAATATGCAAAATTCAAAAGTTATCCCACCTTTTTACAGCACGCGGATAAAATTTACGCGTTGTTGGAGGATCAAGATACCTTGGTGGTGGGACACGCGACCATGAACGACGTCAAATACCTCAATCTCGAAAGCAAGCGTTTTCATCTGCCGTCCTTCCAATTCGATTTTGCGGATACGCAGTTCTTATATATGAACCGAATAGGGGATTTTTCCCGTCAATTCGGTTTGGGTGTGATTGCGCAGCAGCTTGGGGTAGAATTTGTGGCGCACCGCGCCGTGGACGACGCGTATGCGACGATGCGAATTGCCGAGGCAATGTGCCGTAGCGAGGGCGAGAACGTAACGCTTTTTGATTTGATCAAAAAATACGAGATTCAGCCCGGGCGCATTGAAAATTACGAAATTACCTTAACCACCTCGAAGGGGTTAGAATTATACCGTATCGAACAGGAAAAGCGCAAAGAGGCGAGAGAAAAGGCGAAGGTGGAATTTTACCGCTTCGCGGATAGAGAAAAACGCAAGCGCGCAAAACAAGGTCTTTTGAAAAACCAAACGGTTTGTTTTTCGCACCCGTTGGAGCTGGAATTGCCTTTATCGAAAAAATTGCTGTCGGCGGCGTTCGCCCAAGGCGCGTTTTTCACTTCGCACGCGGAAACTTGCGATTTGTACGTTTGCTTCGAGGGCGAGGGCGGACCGCGCTTGAAATCGGTGACGGGCAAGGTGTTGACCGCGGAAGAATTTTCCGCGTATCTTGGGGTAGAATAAGCGGGGGCATTTTATGACGAAATTACCCGAACAATTTATAGAAAATATGAAAAAGCAGCTTCCCGAAAACGAATGGGAAGCCTTTTTCGCCGTCTATAAAAAATCACCCTTTAAAGGGGTACGTTTAAACCCGTTGAAGGGGGGCGTGGACGAGATGAAACCCTTGTTGCCCTTCTTGGGCGAACGTGTGGCGTGGGAAGAAAACGGGTATTATACCACAGAAGAAAAGGTGGGAGGTTCGCCTTTTCACGCGGCAGGGTTGTTTTACTCGCAAGAGCCGTCCGCTATGTGCGCCGCGCCTTTGTTAGAGGTAAAGCCTGGGGAAAAAGTGTTGGACCTCTGCTCTGCGCCTGGCGGAAAGGGAACGCAGCTTGCTTGTAAAATGGATGGGCAAGGCTTGATCGTATTAAATGAACCCGTGGGCTCGCGTGCGAAAATTCTGTCGCAAAACGTCGAGCGTATGGGCGTCAAAAATGCCGTGGTGATCAGCGAGATGCCTGAAAACTTATCCACAAAGTTTGCGGGCTACTTTGATAAAATTCTGGTAGACGCGCCTTGTTCGGGCGAAGGAATGTTCCGTAAAAACGCCGAGGAGGCGCTTGGAGAATGGAGCGAGGAAAACGTCGCGATGTGCGCGGAACGGCAAGCGCGGATTTTAGACGAAGCCACCAAAATGCTGCGCGAGGGCGGACGGTTGGTCTATTCGACCTGCACCTTTGCAACGGCGGAAGACGAGGGGCAGGTACGCGATTATTTGGGAAAACACCCCGAAATGCGTCTTATATCGCAGGAAAAATTATACCCGCATAAGGTGGACGGCGAGGGGCATTTTGCCGCGCTGTTTGAGAAGACGAAAAAGACGGGGGAATGGGATACCCGCTTGAAAGAAATGAAGCCGTGGTGTACCCGTGATGCGGAAAAGGCGTATCGGGATTTTGAGAAGAAATTTTTCAAGGACAAATTTGCAAATCGTTTGTATGAGGCAAATGGGATTTTGTACGATTTGCCCGAAGGCGTATTCGATTGGAAGGGCTTGCAGGTTTTGCGTGTGGGCGTGCGGCTTGGTGAAGTGAAGAACGGACGCTTCGAGCCCTCGCATTCGCTTGCGCTGTGCGTTAAAAAAGCGGAGTGCAAAAACACGGTGGAATTGTCAGGAGAAAGCCTAGATCGATATTTACACGGTGAAACGGTGGAGGCGGACGCAGAAAACGGTTGGTGCCTCTTGTGCGTCAACGGATATGGGCTTGGACTTGGCAAGGTGGTCAACGGTACAGTGAAAAACCATTATCCCAAAGGATTAAGAAACTAAAACAAGGCGGTCAATCTGACCGCCTTATATTATATAAGGAACGCGCGTAGGCAAGGATAAAATGCAAATTGTAAAAAGAAAACCTCACCGATTGGTGAGGTTTTGCTTGTTAAACTTAGTCGTTGTAAGGACTGTCGTCGTCAACCGTCTTTTCAACTTTCTTAGCGGCAGGAGCTTTCTTCGCTTTTGCCTTGCGCACTCTTGAGCCGTTCTTTTTGCGAGCTTTTTCAATGATCTTACGAACGATGATACTTACCACTGCCAATACGAGAACGCCTGCAATTGAGATCGAGCTTGCGAGAAGCCATACGTTTACTTCGTTTTCTTCATCATCGGTTGTTTCTTCGCTGTCATCGGTATCGTCTTCGGTAACTTCCTTTGCGGCAACCGTCTTGTCGGACAAGCTGTAATCTGCGAAGATGCTGTAACCGTCGCCTTCGTAACGAAGGTATGCCGTGCTGGATTCTGCCGAAAGGGTAGCCTTGATGTTGTCTGCATAAGCGTTACCGCTCTTATCTTCGTCAAGGTTTGCGTCGTATCTAACGTGCTTGTCGGTGTCGTAGTAAGAGAACACGCTTTCAAACGTATCAACGCCTTCGATTTCCTTATATTCTTCAATCAAAGAGGAGAAGTTGCTGGACGCGGTGCCGGGGTTGTTGCTGTCGAATGCAACCATACCGGTCGTGTTTACCGTCTTGCCGTCTCTCGTGCCGCTCCAAACCTCCAAACGGTAGCTCTTTGCGGTTTCACCCTTGCGAACGTAGAAGGTAACGGTGGTCCACTTGCCTTCGGACGAAATGTCTTCAACCTTCAATTCTCTCTTAGCTTCGTCCAAGAAGCGCGCTGTCAAAGGCTTGTCGGTTTCATTTGCGCCGTTGGTGATGCTGAACAAGTCGTTTACCTTAACGCCCTTGCCGTCCTTTTCGGTGTACCAAGCGTTGCCACTCTTGTAGAATACTTCGCGGTTCCACTTATAATCATAATAATCGTGTTCCGCACTGTTTTCATTTGCATAGAGGATGCCGTTCTTTTCGGTGTAAGCTTGAAGGTTTGCAAAGTACTGATCCTTCAAATCACCAAGTGCATCGTATTTTTCCCAATTCTTGTTTGCTTTGTACAAGCCGTTCTTTTCAAGGTTGAATGCAATTGCGGAGCTGTTCTTTGCAGGATCGCCCGTGCAAATGTTGCCGTTTTCATCGTACCAGTAGGTCAAGCTGCCTGCTACGGAGAGGACGGTCTGGCCGGAGGTGTCGCTCATATCCATAAGATATACGGAAGCCTTTGCGCCGCCTGCCGTCATAACGCGGAGGGAAACAGCCGTATATTCTTCAGAGAACGTCTTCGTGTTGCCGATGAAACCGTAGGATCTATCCGTCAAGCCTGCGCCGCCGGTCATAGCCGTACTGCTGATCACGAGGGGTTGCGTTGCATCGCCGAAAGTTTGGGTCCAAGCCTGTTCAGCTTGTTTATCGGTGATGGTGCCGCCCATACCTTCCACGAACGCTTTGTAGTGTTCTTTATTCAAAAGACCTGCGTATTCGTATTGGTTGTAAGCGCGCTTTTCTTCTTTCTGTGCATCCGTTTCGCCTGCTACGGGCAAGGACACACGGTAGTTGTCGTTGTAAACGCCCTTATAATTTTGAGGATCGGCAAAGTTGCCTTTTTCCAAAGCGTCTTCGGGGATGCTCGCCGCCG
>JAFWAN010000042.1 GCA_017507585.1 Clostridia bacterium | reverse complement strand
GCAGGCAATATTACCGAAGTGGACGTTTCATCGATCGTGGACGTTTTGGAAAAAGGGTACATCCCCGTCATTTCTACGGTCGGTTTTGATATGAACGGGCATACCTACAACATCAACGCAGATACGGCGGCGGCGCGTATTGCAGGGGCGTTGAAGGCGGAAAGCTTGATTTCTATGACGGATACGGTAGGGCTTTGCTATGATAAGGACGATCCTTCCACGTTGATCCCGAAAATTTACGTTTCCGACGTGCCTAAGCTGATGCGCGACGGCGTGATCGTGGGCGGTATGATCCCCAAAATGCAATGCTGCACGGACGCCATTCGCCGTGGGGTGAAAAAGGTATTTATCATCGACGGACGCATTCCGCACTCGATCCTCATCGAAACGCTGACGGACGAAGGGATCGGTACGATGGTTCGTTCGGGCAATAAGATCTAAGGGTGGATAGATTGCGGTTTACTTGGGGTGCGTTATGAATATTATCGAAATAGACAAACAATATATCGCAGGTACGTACGCGCGGTTTCCTTTACAGCTTGTGGAAGGAAAGGGCTCGATGGTACAGGACGCGGACGGAAAGGAATATATCGACCTTGGCACGGGGATTGCCGTCAATGGATTTGGTATAGGCGACGACGAATGGAAACAAGCCGTGATTGCGCAGCTGAACAAAATTCAGCATACCTCCAACCTCTATTACAGTGAACCTTGCGCCTTGCTCGCCAAAGAGCTGTGCTTGCGTACGGGGATGAAAAAGGTATTTTTCTCCAACAGCGGCGCGGAGGCAAACGAGTGCGCCATCAAGGCGGCCCGTCATTACGGACAGACAAAAAAGGGCGCGGATTGCTATACGATCATCACCTTAAAGCAAAGCTTTCACGGCAGAACGATCACGACACTTTCCGCAACGGGGCAGGATGTTTTTCACGAATATTTCACGCCTATGACCGAGGGGTTTGTGTATGCAGAGCCCAACGATTTAAACAGCGTAAAAGAACTGATAAAAGTGCATAAATGCTGCGCCGTTATGATCGAGCTTGTACAAGGCGAGGGCGGCGTTGTGGCGTTGGATCCAGGCTACGTGACGGCACTTGCGGAACTCGTAAAGGAAGAGGATATGCTACTCGTGGTCGACGAAGTGCAGACGGGTAACGGCAGAACGGGTAGCTTGTACGCATATATGGATTACGGCATTACCCCCGACGTCGTTACGACGGCAAAGGGCTTGGGCGGCGGCTTGCCAATCGGTGCGACGATGCTTGGGGAACGGGTAGAAAACCTTTTTACCGCAGGTATGAACGGATCGACCTTCGGTGGAAATCCCGTGGCGTGCGCGGGTGCGTTGAGTATCTTACAGCGCATTGATGAAAGACTTCTGCAAGAGGTCAAACAAAAAAGCGCCTATATTTTTAATACCTTACAAGGCGCAAAAGGCGTTAAATCGGTGTCGGGCAAAGGCTTGATGATCGGTATCGAATGCGAGAAAGACGCAGGCGAAGTGATTGAACAGTGCCGTCAAAGGGGCGTTTTGGTGATCAAAGCCAAGCATAAGGTGCGCTTACTGCCCGCCCTCAATATCCCTATGGAGCAATTAGAAAAAGCAATCAATATCTTAAAGGAAGTGATAGAGAAATGAAACATTTATTAAAATTGATGGATTGGTCGCCTAAGGAAATTGCAGAGGTTTTGAACCTTGCTGACCAATTGAAATTTGAAAAGAAAAACGGGATCGAGCATCATCATTTGAAAGGAAAAACGCTGGGGATGATTTTTTCAAAATCTTCCACGCGTACCCGTGTTTCCTTTGAAGTGGGTATGTACGATTTGGGCGGTCAGGCACTGTTTTTAAGCTCTCGCGATCTGCAGATCGGGCGAGGAGAGCCCGTGCAGGATACGGCGCGCGTATTGTCGAGATATTTGGACGGTATTATGATCCGTACTTTCGCGCAACAAGAGGTGGAAGACCTTGCGACGTACGGCAGTATCCCCATTATCAACGGCTTGACTGATTACTGCCATCCCTGCCAAGTGCTGGCGGATTTGATGACGATCCGTGAACACAAGGGCTCGATCGCAGGCAATAAGCTTTGCTATATTGGGGACGGCAACAATATGACCAACTCTCTCATCGTCGGCGGTATTAAGATGGGTATGGAGGTTGCGGTGGCTTGTCCGAAGGGATATGAACCGGATGCAGAATTGATGGCGTGGGCGAAGGAAAACGGAACGTTCACCTGCACTGACAACGTTTTAGAAGCGGCGGCAGGCGCAGACGTATTATATACCGACGTTTGGGCGTCTATGGGGCAGGAAGCCGAAGCGGAAGAACGCAAGAAAATCTTCAAATCCTATCAAATCAATGCGGACGTGATGAAGGTTGCAAACAATAAGGCAATGGTTTTGCATTGTTTGCCTGCACACCGTGAAGAAGAGATCACGGCGGAAGTTTTCGAAGCGCACGCGCACGAAATCTTCGATGAAGCGGAAAACCGTCTGCACGCGCAAAAAGCCGTATTGGTCAAGTGTATGAAATAAAATAACGAAAAAGAAAAAGACCTTTCTTAAGAAAGGTCTTTTTAATTGCGGGATGGGTTATTATAAGATCAACATTTGCGCGCCCGTTAATATCAGCAAGAAAGCGAAATTGAAGGCGGTGAATTGTAAGATATAGTGCGCGGTGTTTTCAGGGTAGCGCGACGTAAATTCTCGAAAAGTAATCAAGCTTGCCAGGGAGGAAATCAACGTACCGACGCCGCCGATGTTTACTCCCAACAAGAGTTGGGTATAATTCCCCGTGAATTGAGACAGCAGAATGGCAGAGGGGACGTTGCTGATGATTTGACAAGAACAAATCGTCACCAACAGCGTGTTTTTCGCCAACAGCTTTTCAAATACCTTTTGCACAAAAGGGATGCGAGACATATTGCCTGCGAAGATGAAAAACGCCACAAAGGTCAATAGCAAGCCGTAATCGACGTCCTTCAAGGCTTTTCTGTCTAAAAACAGTAGGGCAAGGGGAATTACGATTAAACCGATCCAAAAGGGGATGACGCGGAATACGATCACGATCGACAAAGCGAAAAGAACCGCGTAAATCGCCGTGCGGACTTTTGGTAACGTGATTTTTTTGCTCTCGATTTGCAGAGGCTCTTTTTTAACAAAGAGGAAACAGCTTGCAGTAATTAGCGCTACTGAAATTAAAAACGGGGGCAGCATAGTCAAGACAAATTCTCCCGTGGGGATATTAAATTTTGTATAAAGGTACAGATTTTGCGGGTTTCCAAAAGGGGTCAGCATACCGCCGAGGTTCGCCGCGATATTTTGCATAATAAAGGTAAAAGCCATATATTTCGTTTTGCCTGTAGAGGATAAAACGAAATACCCAAGAGGTAAAAAGGTCAAAAGCGCCATATCGTTGGCAATCAGCATCGACCCTAAAAAGGTAACGTACGTAAGGGCAAGGACGCTTGCGCGGGCATTTTTAAAAAGCGCCACGATTTTTTCCGCCAACACGGTGAAAAAGGAGATATTTTTCAGCGCGCAGACGACCGCCAAAACGCAGAAAAGACAGGTCAAGGTTTTCCAATCGAAATATCTGAGATATTCTTTATCGGGGGGAACGATCAATGCCGTGAGCGCCGCCGCAAGGATTGCCACACAAAGCACGGCGTTCTTTTTTAAAAACCGTAAGACGTCCGACCAATGGATATGAAATTGTACGTGCCTTTTTGCGATCTGCATACCGTTTACCATCCTAAAATCAAACCGAGGATTATTATAATACTTTTCCGTGCGAAAATCTATTGATTTTGCCGTACTTTTTGATATTTTTTCACAGAAGCGTTGCATTTTTTTCTAAAATGTGGTACACTAAGCGTATGGAAGAAATTAAGTTGGGGAAATATAGACATTTTAAGGGAAACGAATACGAAGTGCTTGCCCTGGCGACACACTCGGAAACGGGCGAACGCATGGTCGTGTACCGCGCGTTATACGGCGAGGGGGGCGTTTGGGTACGGCCTGCGTCTATGTGGAATGAACGTATCGAACGCGATGGAAAAGTTTTCGCGCGTTTTACCTATATTGGAGGACAAGAATGTTAAAGCAACAGTTGATTGCGCAGACGGCGCCGTTGGCAAATGAAAAGAATTTTGTATTTTGGATGGATTATCGTGTGACGGTTTTGACAGACCGTCTTTTCCGCATTGAAAAATCTCCCGAACGGAAATTTCGAGACCAAGCAACGCAAGCCATTTGGTTTCGTAATACGCCCGCCCAACAATTTACGTTAAACGGCGATCAAGGGCACGCAATCATTGAAACCCCCGTATGCCGTTTGGTATTGTACAAGGATCGCGCACAATGTTACGTAGAGGTTGGGGATATTCGCCGCAGCTTGAACAATTACGGCAATCTGCTTGGTACGTATCGCACCTTAGACAATTGCAACGGCGATCAGCATTCCCGTCCGTGGATCGAAGGCGACGAGCCTTATCAAATTCAGCTTGGGAAAGGGGTTTGCTCTAAAACGGGCGTCGCCATTTTGGAAGATAGCGATTCGCTTACCTTAGGCGCGGACGGTCAAGTAAAAAATGAAAAGGCAAACGGCACGGACGAATATGTTTTCGTGTACGGAAACGATTACCGCGGTGCGGTACGCGCCTTATATATGTTGACGGGCAGGGCGGCGCTGTTGCCCAGGTTTGCCCTTGGCAATTGGTGGAGCCGTTATCACGTATATACGGCAGACGAATATCTGCGCGTTTTAAACCAATTTGAAGATAAAAATATCCCTATCAGCGTCGCAACGGTGGATATGGATTGGCATTATTCTAACAACGTTGATACTGAGGTAGGGATCAGCGCAAGCGGGAAAGCGGGCGCCGAATACGTGGGTAAGCCTGCGGTAAACGTAGGGTGGACGGGTTATACGTGGAACAAGAATTTATTCCCCGATCCCCAAGGATTTTTGGACGAATTGCACGCGCGAGGGATGAAAGTGACCTTAAATTTGCACCCTTCGGACGGGTTCCGTTTCTGGGAGGACGCGTACAAAAATATGGCAAGCGCGATGGGTATGGACCCCAACACCAATCTGCAGGTGCCTTTCGATTTTTCTTACGACCGTTTTATCAACGCGTATTTTGATTTGGCGCATACACCCCACGAAGAAATGGGGGTGGATTTCTGGTGGATCGATTGGCAGCAACCTGACATCGAATGGCACGATCCGCGCCCGTATTGGCAAAAGGAAGTGGATCCGATCAAGGATAAGTATGATCCTTTATGGGCGCTCAATCATTACCATTTTTACGACAATGCAACCAAGCACGTCGTGCCGATGATTTTGTCGAGATATGCAGGCGTTGGCTCGCACCGCTATCCCGTCGGTTTTTCGGGAGATACGGAGATTTCGTGGAAAACGCTTGCGTACTTGCCTTACTTTACGGCGACTGCAAGCAATATCGGTTATACTTGGTGGAGCCACGACATCGGCGGGCATAACTTTGGGGAAAAGTCGAACGAACTGTTCCTTCGCCACGTACAGTACGGGGTATTTAGCCCGATCACGCGTTTGCATTGTACCTGTGACGATACGATGACCAAGGAGCCGTGGATCTACGATGGGGCAGGCTACGTTGCGGAAGAATTTTTGCGTTTCCGTCATAAGCTGGTTCCGTATTTGTACAATGCGAACTACTTGAACTGTGTGGACGGAACTGCGCTTGTCGAGCCGTTGTACTACGAATGGAAGGATTACGTAGCGTATAATTACAAAGAAGAATACCGTTTCGGCAGTGAATTGTTGGTTGCGCCCGTTACGCAAAAGGCTTATCCTGACGGATATTCGCGTGTGCGCGCGTGGCTTCCGCAGGGGAAATGGACGGACATCTTCACGGGTGATGTCTATGAAACAGGCGAGGGCGGTAAAGAACTGACGTTACTGCGCGGATTGAAATCAATCCCCGTATTGGCGAAAGCGGGCGCCATTTTGCCCCTTTCCGCCGATCAGAAAAACGAAGTACGCAACCCTGAAAAATTGGAGGTTTGGGCGTACGAGGGTACGGGGGTATACAGCCTTTACGAGGATGGTTTGGACGACATCAATACCGCCGTGTTGTTTACCGAATTTAAGTCGGAATATACCGAAATCAACGGGACAGGTACGCAATCATTGATTGTTTTTGCGCACGGCGACGCCAGCGTTATTCCGCAAAACCGCACCTTGAAGGTATGCTTTAAGAGCGTAGAAGACGGACGAGTTCGGTTGTTTATCGACGGTCAAGAAATGCAGGCAATCAAGCGTTTGAGCGACTGCGTAGAGGTAATTTTGCCGTTTGACGCAGCGAAGACCTATCGTATTGAGGTAAGCTATCCTGCCTTGACCCGTCTTCAATATTTACAAAACCGCGCGAAAAAGGTGCTGACCGAGGCACAAGGTGTTAACGCCAATAAAGAATATTCTTTCAGGGTGTTGGCACAGGTGAATACGGAAGAAGAATTTGCCCAGACCATCGAGGCTTTGCCTTTAGATATGGCAACAAAATTGCGCTTGAAAGAAGTGTTATAAAGTAAAAATGAAAACCCCGCCTGAACGGATACCGTTCAGGCGGGGTTTTTGATATGCATTACAATTTATTTTTTGGGCAGACCTTGATGCAGATTCCGCAAACGCTGCCCCTGCCGATATCTTGAAAATGTTCTTTCATATATCGAGAGCATTTTTCGGGGTCAAAGTTCCGTTCTCCGTCCGTGGTAGGGGTGATGCCGTAGATGGCACCCGCAGGACAAGCGCGTTGGCAAAGCTGACATTCTCCGCATCCGTTTTCGATGATGGGAAGCTCGTTCGCAAGGGGCATGTCCGTGATGACGGTCGCAAGGCGGACTTTGCTGCCGTATTTTTCGGAAAGGAACAGACCGCTTTTCCCAACGAAGCCGAGCCCCGACAGCACCGCCGCGGTTTTGTGGGATATAAGCCCTGCGTAAGGGTTATTTTTGCCCAAGCTTTGGCTGGCGGCGACGGGTAAAGCGTTGTAGCCGTTTTTCTCGATTTCACGCGCCAAACGAAAGGCGATTTGGTCCAGCAAGGTGTTTGCCGTACGGTAGTGTTGAAAATACCCGAAAGAGGGCTGATTTTCGATGGTGTTGAGGATTGCGTCGGACAGTTTTACTGCCACGGAAACGGCGTAGACGCCGTTTGGAAATTGTTTGACGGGCGGCGAGGGGAGTTGGCAAAAGCCCACCAAATCCGCGCCTAAATGTTCAGCCAATTGTTTTAATTTTGTCTGCATAATTCTTTCCTTTGAGAAAACAAGGTTGCAAAGGCGCAACCTTGTTTTGTGTAGATTAGGGATTGTATCAATCAAACATATCTTCGGGCAATTCGATTTCATCGTCGCCGAAAAGCTTGGATTGTGAAGAGGATTTTTCGATACTGCTGTCGTTTTTGTCTTGACACGCCGCTCCGCCGATTAGACAAAGGACGCTTAACGCAAAAATAAGCCATTTTTTCATACCATTCCCCCTTTCTTAGTGGAAATTGTCTTCAGGTAAGTCGATGTAATCTTTAGAAGAACTGCTTTCTTCGGAAGAATCTTCTACCGAACTGCTTTCCTCGGATGAGTTACTTTCTTCGGAAGAATCTTCCACCGAGCTGTTTTCTTCGGAAGAGTTACTTTCTTCGGAAGAATCTTCTACCGAGCTGTTTTCCTCGGAAGAACTGCTTCCCTCGGAAGAATTTTCAATCAAGCTATTTCCCTCGGAGGAACCCTCGATAGAGCTGTTTTCTTCGGAAGAGACCTCAACTTTGGAAGAGGTTTCCACCGAGCTCTCCGCCAAGGAAGAGCTGCTTCCCTTTTCTTCGGAAGAAGAGGAGAACAAGCTTTCTTCAATGCTTTCCGCCGTTGAGCTGCTTTCGTTAGAAGAGGAATCTTTGGGGAAACCAAAGCACGCCACCATTGTCGTCAAACAGCTAAGCAACAACACAAACGCTATCTTTTTAATTGTGAGTTTCATAGCGATTATTCAAAATTGAGGTTATTTGCGACCTTAGAGGGGGCGAAGTCGTCATCTTCACCGTCGAAGCCGCTGAGGGTGACGACGTCCTGCGCAGCAAACATAACAAGATTTAATTGGATTTCTTCATATTGTACTTTCATATTGTTTTCTCCTTTCTCGTTATGCCGCGTAAGCCTCTGCCGATACACCGTAGCGATAGAGGGCAAGTGCAAGGTTTTTCATAGCCACGTTTTCAGCGTCTTTCTTTGCATACGCATAAGCATTGATGCTGTACGTAAGCGTTTGCGTTGCGGTTTGTCCATTTCCATCGTCATAGGAAAGAACAAACGTGTGCGTTTCGTCAAAACTCGTTACCGAAATGCCGTCCGTGTAAATCTTTGTGCTCAAGTTTTCCACTTGGGTGCCGTTGATGGTTAACGTAACGTTTTCTGTCGTACTCAGTTTTACGTAAAGCTTATTCACGTTGTCAAAGTGAACCCCTGCGCCTGTGAAATATGCGGGACAGTCGTTTGCAACCTCGCTAAGAGTGAAATCGGTCGTCGTGGGAACATCTGCGGTTTCAGCCAAAATATCGTCTACATTGTTTGCGAGGTTTTCTACGTTGTAATTTTTGTAGATTTGCGCCGCCGCACCGTAGTGCAACATATCCGAGATCAGACGTTTCAATTCGGTATCTTCACCTGCTTTATCAAGCTGGTTCTTTGCGTAGTTTTGGATAGAGTAGTTTTCGATTTTCTCGATTTCGTCACTGCCGTAGTAAAGGAAAATTTGTACGGTGTTCGTCATATATTGAGGGGGCAATTCTAACGAGAACTTATATCTGCCGTCTGTAAGCTCACCTTTTACGTCAAGATTGTTGCCGTTCATCGTGAAGACAAGCGTCGCATCGGCATACAGCGTGTTAGCGATGGTTACGTAGCAATTCAGCGTAATGTCTTCGCCGATCGTAACGCTTGCGCTGTTGATGGTGGGTTCGGTTGCGACCAACAAAGAGTCCATACGTACTTGTCCCGAAAGGGTAATGGTAAAGCTGTCTTGAGGTTCTGCAAACTTCACCGTAACTTCTTTACCATTGATTGTTGCCGTATCACCAATAGAGGTTTTAAGCTCTTCCGCGTAGGCTGCCGTGTTACAAGTAAACACGATGACAAACATTTGAGGATATTCGATGGTTATGGTCGAGCTCTTGTAAAAACGTGCGGGAGCGGCATAATCTGCAACGTTGTTTGTGCTTTCAGCTTTATCATTTGTGAGGATAATGCTGTTTTCCGTCCAAACTTGTTTATCGTTGCTGAGCTCGGTACGTTTTGCCGTATCGTCAAAGGTCAAGGTCGCTTGCGCGGGCAATGTTTCACCGCAAACGCTACATTTACCGCCTTGATAATCGTGGGGGAGGAGGGGCAATTCAACCGTTTCGTTTAATTCGGAACAGTTTTCACAAGTGATGGTTTTGCTGCCTGCCACTTTGCAGGTCGCCTCGGAAATAATGGTATGAACCTCTACGTGACCGAGTGCGGGCTGTTCGGTTTCTCTTACGTCATTGCATTTGCTGCAGATTTCGATTTGCAAACCTTTTTCTGTACAAGTTGCAGGCTTCGAATTTTCTTCGTCGATTTCATAAG
>JAFWAN010000041.1 GCA_017507585.1 Clostridia bacterium | reverse complement strand
TGTCAATAAAGACAAGGCTTTGCAAAATTTACAGGCGAAATTACCTATCATTTTTGAAGAATTGTAATCCTTTGAGGTTTATCTATGGTTGATTTGGGCGATTGGAACGAACGGCTTGCCCCGCTGTTTGCCGATGAACGTTATTTGAATATTAGGAAATTCTTGATTGAGGAATACCGTAATTACGTCGTATATCCCGATATGTACGATTTGTATAACTGCTTCCGTTATACGCAGTTTGCCGATTTGCGCGTGGTCATTTTGGGACAAGATCCCTACCACAACGTCAGTCAGGCGCACGGGCTGTGCTTTTCCGTACAAGACGGAATACAAAAGCCCCCTTCCTTGGAAAATATCTTCAAGGAATTGAAAGCGGATATCGGATGCGAGTTGCCTACAAGCGGCAATTTGACCAAATGGGCAAAGGAAGGCGTTTTGCTTTTGAATACTTCCCTTTCCGTACGCGAACATCAGGCAAATTCACATTCCAAATGCGGTTGGGCTTGGTTTACGGACAGCGTTATCCGTTTGATTTCCGACCAAAAAGAACACGTTGTGTTTATCCTTTGGGGCGGTAACGCACGCAGTAAAAAGCCCCTAATTGACACCACAAAGCATTTGATTTTAGAGTGTGCCCATCCCTCGCCTTTATCGGCGTATAACGGCTTTTTCGGGTGTAAGCACTTTTCTAAAACAAATACATATCTTCAAGAAAACGGATTGCCTCCCATCGACTGGGATTTGACAAAATAAATTCAATAGCATAAAAAATATCCCCTGAAAGAAAAGCTTTCAGGGGATATTTGCTTTGTCACCATTATGACAGACATAGGTATTATGAAAGACATAGTACCTATGAACGTATATGAAAAATCTTACATCAATTTCGCCAAAATCTTTTTCAATGCATATTTGCAGTGTTCATACGTCAAACCGCCTTGGAAATACGCGGTGTACGGCTCTTTTACGGGTGCATCGGCAGAAAGCTCGATCGACGCCCCTTCCACAAAGCAGCCTGCCGCCATAATAACTTTGCTGTCATACCCTGGCATATCCCAAGGTTCAAGGGTTACAAAGCTGTCTACGGGCGACGCTTCTTGTACCGACTGAATAAACGCACAAAGCTGTTGCGCCGTATCAAAACGGATTGCGCGCGTGATATCCGCAGGCGTTTTGTCGATTTTGGGAAAATTCTCATACCCAAGGTTTTCCATACATTTTCCAATGACCAGGCTGCCCTTGATTGCTTGATTTACCGTATGCGGCGCCATAAACAAGCCCTGATAAAACAATCTCCAACCGTACGCGTAGGAACCGACTTCGTTACCGATGGACGGTGCCGTCAAGCGTCTGCCGATCAAATCGACGTACTTTTCACCGCCTACGATATATCCGCCCGTAGGCGTAAGTCCACCGCCGGGATTTTTAATCAGCGAGCCAACCGCTATGTCTGCGCCAACGTCGCAAGGTTCTTGCTTTTCAACGAATTCCCCATAACAATTGTCGACAAAAATGCAACCTTTAAACCCTTGTTCGCGTACGAATGCACAGATTTCACCGATTTCCGCAACCGTGAACGCGTCGCGCAATTCATACCCGCGCGAACGCTGAATATAAATCATCTTTAATTTGGCGCCGAGCCGCTGCATATCCGCTTTAATCGCGTCTTTGTCAAACTTTCCGTCCGCCGTTAAATCAGTACAATCAAAGGAAATACCAAAATCCTTTAACGAACCGTTTCCCTCGCCGTAAATCACACCACGAATGGTATCGTACGGCATCCCCGACACCGACAACACTGCATCTCCCGTACGCAAAACGCCGAAAAGCGCCACCGTAAGCGCGTGTGTGCCGCTTAATAATGCAGGCGATACAATGCCTGCCTCTGCCCCCAATGCCTCGGCAAAGACGTCCCCAAGGACAAATCTGCCCTCGTCGCCGTAGCCATACCCTGTGGAAGGGTTAAAATGGCGAAGCGCAATCGAATGGTTATTGAACGCTTTTAATACCTTTTCTTGGTTAAATTCGCTGATTTCATCCGCCAAAGCAAATTGCGCCGTCAGTTGTTGTTCACTCTTTTTAATCAATTCTTCTACTGTCATTTCTATTCTCCTATTATGTCAGACATAGGTATTATGTCTAACATAATACATACTATTTTAATAACTTAGCAACCCTTTCCGCCGTGGCTTCTTCGGGGGCAAGATAGGTATGATTTTGCATACGTTTAAAGAAGGTTTGTTGGCGTTTTGCGTATTTTCTGGTATTATTTTTTACCGTTTCCTGCATTTCCATGGCCGTGGCGCCAATTTTCAGCCCTTCTGCAATTTCCTTATACCCAATCCCTTGCATACACTGCATTTCCTGGGTAATTCCGCGATTTATAAGGCTTTGCACCTCTTCCACCAAGCCTTGCGCAAACATTTCCTCTACGCGTAAATTGATACGGTTGTACAGTTTATCCCTTGGATAATCAATGGAAACCGCCGTAAAATCGAAACGCGGAATCGGTTGGTCCTGCTGTAAGGATTTCGCCTTCCCCGTGGTATCATAGATTTCCAAGGCGCGAATGACACGCTTCAAGTCGTTTGGATGCAACTTTTTCGCGCTTTCTAAATCCTTTTCGCATAAAAGCTTGTAAACGCGCTCTTTCCCCTCAATTTCTGCGATATTTTCATAATACGCACGAAGTTCTGCATTGGCACCTACGTTGCCGAATTGGCTTTTATACAGCAACGAATTGATGTAAAAGCCCGTACCGCCGCATACAATCGGCATTTTGCCGCGCGCCATAATATCTTCCAAAATCGGCAACGCCATATCCTCGTAATCGCTGACGGAAAAATTTTGCTCCGGTTCGACCACGTCAATCATATAATGCGGGATCCCCGCCCGTTCATCCAAGGTAGGCTTTGCCGTGCCGATATTCAAGCCTTTATAAACCAACAAGGAATCGGCAGAGATAATTTCACCATCAAAAGCTTTCGCGCAAGCCACGGAAAGTGCAGTTTTTCCCGACGCTGTCGCACCGCATATCACCAACACCTTCGACATTAGACAATCCTCTTAAACATTTTTTCAAGCTCGGTACGGCTCATTTTTACAACGACAGGTCTGCCGTGCGGACATTTTAACCCCATATCGCCGTCCATCAATGCAAACAACGCGTCAATTTCCTCTTTGGTCAAGTCCATACCGCCTTTTACCGCCGCTTTACAAGCCGCAGACGCCAATTTATCCTTTAAAATATCCGACAGGCGTATCGAACGGTAACCGCCGATATCCCCAAGGATTTCCGAGAAAAAGGCTTCAAGATCTATATGTTGCAAATCCAAAGGAATGGCGGTTATCAAAATCTTGCCGCCGCTCTCTTCTAGGTCAAAACCAATCGCTCGAATCTCATCAATATGCTCGTGAATGAACTCTTTTTCAAACACGTTTACCGAAATTTCGTAAGGGAATAGCATCGGCTGTTGTACAACCGCGCGATTGTTCATTTGTTCCTTTAAGCGGTTAAAAATTAAGCGTTCGTGCGCGGCGTGCTGATCAATAATATACACGTCGTCCTTGCATTCGTACAACAAATAGGTGTTAAACAGCTTACCCGCATACACACACGAAGAAACGTCGATACGATTTTGTTTACTCTTCTTTTCCAACTCTTCCAAGAACTTCTTATTCGCCTCGAAAGGATCGATATCTTCTTCTTTTTTAGCAGGATCGTTCACCTCTAACAACTTCGGGTTGAAGTACAAATCGGGGAAGCGTTTATGCAAATCCACAACCGTTTTCTTTGTTTTTCTGTGTGGTTTCGCATTATCCGAAGGGACGTAATCGTCAATTTCGTCGATGGGAATAAAGCCCTTTTCGGGTGCTTTTGCTTTTTGAGCCTCTAAATCAAGCCCTAATTTTTTCGCCATAAAGGCAGGCGAGCATTTTTCTACTTCCTTTTGCGCCTCTTCATACGAAATGGTCGTAATTCCAAACACCTTTTCGCCTTGCGTTTCCACCTTTTCTTCCTGAGGCTTTGGCGCAAGGATTGCAGCGTAATCAATACCTGATTCCATTTTTGGTTGCTGAGGCTTTGTTTCAGGCTTCATTTCAGGCGCCTTTTCCTGCGTTTCATCCGCGTAAATGGGATTGACAGGCTTATTTACCACGTATTCAAGCGCTTTCGTCTGCCCGTCTAATACAGCGGAAATGACCGAATAAATGCAGCCGTATATAATTTTATTATCCGCAAAACGAACGTCCGCTTTATTGGGATGTACGTTCACGTCCACAATCTCGGTCGGCACGTCGATATACAGCACGTAGAAGGGATATTGCCTTTTCATCATATATCCCGAATACGCATTGGAAATTGCGGAAGAAATCGTAACGTTTTGCACGTATCTACCATTTAAAAATACGCTTTGGTAGCTTTTGTTCGCCTTGAAAAAGTTGTGATTGCCAATATAACCACGGATATGGATACCGTGTTTATTGGCGTCAATTTGGAAGCATTGTGACAAGGTAGCCGCGCCATAAACGCCCACAAGCGCCTCTTCCACGCCGCCACCAAAAGATTGCAACTGCTTTTTACCGTTTACGTAATAGGTAAACGAAATCTGCGGGCGGTTTAAAATAAAGCGGGATACAAAGTTGGTAATATCCGTTTCTTCCGCTTTATCACTCTTTAAAAACCCCAAACGCACGGGCGTATTGAAAAATAGCATTTCCACGCAAACGTCCGTACCGTTTTCACCTGCCGCCTCGGTGATTTGTCCCAATTCGCCGCCGTCAGAATGCAACGAGTAGCATTTTCCTTCCTTCGTTTTCGAGGTAATGGTCATCTTGGAAACCGCGGCAATCGACGCCACGGCTTCCCCGCGGAAACCGAGCGTCATAATGTTTTCCAAATCCTCCGCTTGCGCAATTTTACTGGTTGCGTGCGGTAAAAATGCCGAATGCAGATCTTCACGATCTATACCGCAACCATTGTCTACCACGCGGATCAGCTGCTTACCGCCCTGTTCGATATAAATTTCAATTTCCGTTGCGCCTGCGTCGATAGAATTTTCTACCAATTCTTTGACGACGGAATAAGGTCTATCGACCACTTCGCCCGCCGCAATTCGATTGTATACTTTTGCAGGCAATATATTGATTTTAGGCATTATCTATCTCCGTCTATTTTATCTTTCAAATCGCCAAGCAGCATAAACGCCTGCATAGGCGACATCGTATTGAGATCAATTTCAGAAATAATCCTTTCCACCTCGGTCAAGGTCTTTTCTTCCTGCGGTTCTTCTTCAAGCTCTTCCGCCTGCAGTTTTCCACGTGCAATGTCATTTTTCTCCAATGCTTTCAAAATCGCCTTCGCGCGCGTTGTAACCTCCTTGGGTACGCCCGCCAAGGAAGCAACTTCAATACCAAAACTGCGGTTAGCTCCGCCCCTTGCAATCTTTCTAAGGAAAACCACGGCACCGTTAAATTCCTTTACAGTAACCTTGTAATTTTTCACGCCTTCCAACTTGTTTTCAAGCTCGGTCAATTCGTGATAATGCGTAGAGAACAACGTCTTTGCACGGACGTGCTTTGCCAAAAATTCGATCACCGACCACGCAATCGACAAACCGTCGTAGGTGCTTGTCCCACGCCCTACTTCGTCCAAAATCAAAAGACTGTCTTTCGTGGCGTGTAACAAGATTGTTGCAACCTCCGTCATTTCCACCATAAAGGTACTCTGGTCAAAAATCAAATTGTCACTCGCCCCGACGCGGGTAAAAATGCGGTCAGTCAAAGGAATCTGCGCCGCTTTTGCAGGTACGAATGCGCCAACGTGCGCCATAATCACAATCAAGGCAATTTGACGCATATAGGTGCTCTTACCCGCCATATTCGGTCCCGTAATGATTGCACAACGGTTTTCCTCGTTATCAAGCAACGTGTCGTTCGGTACGAAACGTTCTTTGGAAATCGCCTCGACAACGGGATGTCTACCATCCGTCACCGTCAGTTTTTGACCGCTTTCTACAATGTTCGGACGAACGTATTTGCGTTCTTTCGCAACCGTAGCGAAAGATACCAAGCAATCAAGTAAAGCAATCCCCGCCGAGATCGTTTTCAACTGCTCAATATGCGATGCAAGCACGTCTAAAAGCTGCTGATACAAACGGTTTTCAATTTGTACCGCACGCTCGCCGCTCGTTAAAACTTTTTCCTCAAAAACCTTCAATTCGTCCGTAATGAAACGTTCACCCGTGGTTAAGGTCTGCTTACGGATATATTCAGGCGGCACTTGATTTTTAAAGGAATTGGAAACCTCAATGTAATATCCAAATACTTTGTTAAAGCCAAGTTTTAAGGTTTTAATCCCCGTACGTTCCCTTTCGTTGTACTCGATTTGACGCAAAATCTGTTCCGCATCGCGTTTGATTGCGCGCAATTCGTCCAGCTCTTGATAAAATCCGTCGCGAATATATCCACCGTCTTTCATTACCGCAGGCGCATCCTCGTCAATGGCCGCATCCAAAAGATTAGACAGCTCTGACATATCCAACAAATCTCGATCAACGTCACGTATAATTTGCGAAGTAAAGCCCGTCAATTGGAATTTTAAGGAAGGAAGCGCTTGTAAGGATTTACGCAAAGCAATACAGTCTTTGGGATTAAAATTCCCATTGGAGATTTTACCCGCAAGACGTTCGATATCGTGCATTCCAGAAAGCGTTTCACAAAGCCCAACACGGACAACGGAAGAATTGTACAATTCCTCTACGCCATCCAAACGGTAATTGATTTCCGCGCAATCCTTCAAGGGTGAAAGCAACATACGCGACAGCATACGCGCCCCCATACCCGTTTTTGTTTTGTCTAAAATCCACAGCAAGGAGCCGTATTTTTTATTTTCGGCGTTATTCCGCAACAGTTCAAGATTGCGCACTGCATTGCCGTCCAACGTCATAAAACGATCGCGATTGATCACTTTGATCGCGTTCAGATTCGCCAATGCGTGCTTTTGCGTTTCGTGTAAATATTCGACCAAAGCGCCCGACGCAGCAATCAAATTCTCCTTGCCTGCAATACCATAAGCGGCAAGCGATTTTGCGCCAAGCTGATCCAAAAGCATCTTCTCTGCGTGCTTTGCGTTGAATGCCCAAGGCATATAACAGGAAAACGGCGGCAATAAATTATGCTTGATTTCCTTGATTTCTTTTGTGAGCGGTAACATCTCGTCGTTGCAAATTACTTCGGCAACCGACAGCTTTACCAAATGCTCCACCGCTTCATATACGGCGGTATCCCCTAAAAATTATTCGGTAAGAAATTCCCCTGTTGTAATATCTGCCCAGGATACGGCAACGCCGTCCTCAAATTTAAACACGCAAGCGATGTAATTATTCCTACTCTCGTCCAGCATCGTTTCTTCCGTCAGTGTACCTGCGGAAACGATACGAACCACGTCGCGTTCCACCAAGCCTTTGCTTGCTTTCGGGTCGGAAATTTGGTCGCAGATCGCTACTTTTTCTCCAAGCGCGACCAGCTTTGCAATATATACGTCTGCCGCGTGATACGGTATACCGCACATCGGCGCGCGCTCCGCCAAGCCGCAATCTCTACCCGTCAGGGTCAAATCCAACAGCTTCGATACCTTAACAGCATCGTCAAAAAACATCTCGTAAAAATCGCCGAGACGGTAAAAAACCACACAATCTTTATGTTTTTCCTTGACGGAAAGATAATGTGCCATCATTTGTGAAAGTGCCATACGTCAACCTTCCTTTATACGATTTCACCAAACAGCGAAATGCCGTTTGCTTTGGTAATCTTGATCTGTACCAATTGCCCGATTACGTCCGTGGCGCTTGCGAAATAACCCATTCTGCCAAATTCGTCACGCCCCATATACAAGCCCTTTTTCGCATCATAATCCTCACAGAGAATTTCAACCGTCTTGCCAAGATATTTTTCCGATTTTTTTCGGGTGAGCGAATTGACCAACTCGACCAAGCGCATAATGCGATCCTTTTGAATCTCCTCAGGAATATGCCCTTCCATATCCGCCGCTTTCGTGCCCTGGCGTTTGGAATAAACAAAGGTAAAAGCGGATGCAAAGTCCACCTCTTTCACAAGTGCTTCGGTCTGTAAGTAATCCTCTTCCGTTTCCCCAGGGAAGCCTACGATGATATCCGTGGTTACCTCTGCTTCGGGCAGATGCTTTTTCAGCATCTTGATTTCATCCAAATATTTCTCCCGCGTGTAACGGCGGTTCATCGCTTTGAGTACGGCGTTCGACCCCGATTGTACGGGCAAATGCACAAGTCTGCATATCTTTCGATGCTTTTTCATAACCAGGACTACGTCCTCGTTAAAATCCTTGGGATGGCTTGTCATGAAGCGCAAACGAAAGTCCCCCTCAATCGACGCCACGGCGTCCAAAAGCTGCGCAAAGGTCATCCCCGTGGTTCCGTCCGAACCATAGGAGTTTACGTTTTGACCGAGTAAAGTGATTTCCTTATAGCCTTCAGCAATCAAACCGCGTACTTCTTCGATGATATTTTCAGGCTTACGAGAGCGCTCGCGCCCGCGCACGTAGGGAACGATGCAATAGGAGCAAAAATTGTTGCAACCGTACATAATATTGACCCAAGCATTGGGATAACTGGTGCGGTATGCGTCGGTAAATTCTACGATTTCGCCTTCCTTTTCTCTAATCTCGATTACCTTTTTCTTTTGTGCCTTTTTACGCAAAATCAGGTTGCCGAGTTCTTCCAAATTCAGCGTACCGAACATAATATCAATAAAGGGAAATTTCTTTTTTAAGACGTCCGTTTTCCCCTTTTCTTGCGTCATACAACCGCCGACGGCAATCAATAAATTCGGTTTCTGCTTTTTCAGTTTTTTCAACGCCCCAATATTGCCAAAGGCGTGGTTTTCTGCATTTTCACGGATGCAACAGGTGTTGAACACGATGATATCCGCGTCCTCCTTTTCCGAGGTTTCTTCATACCCCAAACCGCGCAGTATCCCGGCAATCTTCTCCGATTCGTGCACGTTCATTTGACATCCGTATGTGATAATGTGATATTTTTCCTGCATAATGTTCTTTCCATTTCTTCCATCGGGTATAATCCCCGAGTATAATATTCTCATATTATACTCTTTTTTTTCTTTTTTCGCAAGCCTTTCTGCATAAATCGTACAATTTTTCCTTCTTTCTGATAAAAAAAATAAAAATAACGATACTATTTTCAATGAGATGGTTGAAAAAAATACTTTGGATATTCTTTTTATTGTTTATGATTTTGGTATGTACGGCGGTTGGATATTATTTCGCCGTTACCAAAGACGTCGCCTTGCAACAGGACAAATTGCAGCGCAACAGTCAGTGCGTTCTCGTATACGATTGCCACGGCGAACCTATCCAAAACGTAGGCAATTTGTCTTACAGACAAATCACCCCTATTGCGGAAATTCCACGCCACACAAAGCTTGCGTTTATCAGTGTAGAGGACAAACGTTTCTATTCTCATAACGGCTTTGATATACGCAGAATTGCAAAGGCTGTCTACAACAACGTAAAGGCGCGCGGCTTTAAAGAAGGTGCGTCTACCATTTCGCAACAGCTTATCAAAAACACGCATCTTTCCCAAGAAAAAACAATCAAACGAAAGCTGTGCGAGTGGAAATTGACCCGCGCCTTAGAGCGGCATTACACGAAGGACGAAATTTTAGAAAATTACCTCAATACGATCTATTTCGGTCATAATTGTTTTGGGCTTAGCGCGGCGGCTGAGTTCTATTTTGCAAAACGCCCTTGCGACTTAACCATTGCAGAATCCGCCATTTTGGCAGGCTTGGTGAAATCTCCCAACAATTACTCTCCGTTTAAAAATCCCGAGCGCTGTTTAGCGCGCAAAAAAAACGTACTTTCCCTTATGCAACAACAGGGAAATATTTCTGCTCGAGAAGAAGAAATTGCGTTAAACGAACTCTTACCCAAGGAGAAAACGACTGCGCGCGGAAATCAAGCTTTTTTTAACTTTGTATTTGATGAATTGAGTGAAATTGCTGCCTCACGCGGCGTGCGATTAGGCGGAAAAATTGAAATTTTTACACAGTACGACCCCGCACTGCAAAACGAGCTAATCAACGCAACGTCAGAGATTTCCTGCGACAAAAGCACGTTTGTCTTAGACGGACAAAGCAAACTGTTTAAAGCCGCCGTTTCTACCATTGGAAACGCGCGGCGGTTACCTGGTTCCCTTATCAAGCCGTTATTGGTGTACGCGCCCGCTTTGGAAGAAAACGTTATTTCTCCGGCAACACCGATTTTGGATGCAAAAATCAACTACGGCGGATACGCGCCTGAAAATTATAACGGCAAATACCACGGCTATGTCAGTGCGCGCACGTGTGTTGCCAACAGCTTAAATATCCCCGCCGTTAAAATTTTACAATCCATAGGCGTGCAAAAGGCGTGCGAATATATGCAGCGACTTTCCCTGCCTATTGAAGAAAGTGATCAATCTTTGGCACTCGCCCTCGGCGGTATGCGCAACGGATTTCGTTTGGAAGATTTAACCAGGGCTTATTCGGCCTTGCAAAACAATGGAAAATTTGGCACGTGTGCATTTATCGAAAGTATAAAAATCAACGGGCTTCCCATCTATCACTTTTCTCCCAAGTCCACGTCTGTCTTTTCAGAGGAAACGACGTATTTGATGACGGATATGCTGAAAACTACCGTTCAGGAAGGAACAGCGAAAAAATTACGCTCGCTACCCTTTGAAATTGCCGCAAAAACGGGTACGGTGGGTACGGAAAAAGGAAATACCGACGCTTACGCCATCTCCTATACGACGCGGGACGTCGTTTCCGTTTGGTTGGGAAATGCCGATAACAGCCTTATCCGAGAAACGGGGGGCGGTACGCCTTGTCAAATTTTATACCAAGTCAATCAGTTTTTATCCGAGCGCTACGGGAGCATCCCCCCGTTTCAAAGGCCGCGCGGCGTGGTAGACGTTGCCTTGGATAAGATGAGTTATTATGACACGCATACTATGATGTTAGCAGATGATTGCGCGCCTATAAATCAATCGATAACCGAGGTATTCAACAAACGTTTTATACCCACGAAAAAGTCTGATTTTTTCAGCAATCCAAGCATTTTACCCCCCACTGTAAATATGAAAGACGGCAAGGTATTTATTACCCTAAACGATACTTCGCCAAACGTATATCAATATCGAATTGACCGTTATGATTATGCGACACATACTACCATTTACAGCGGTCCTCACTTTACAGTTTTTTGCGACGACAGGATAAAACCCAATCGGCAATACGTCTATACCGTTACCCCCATCTACAACAGCAACGTAGGCGTAGCCGTTACCCTACCGTCCATCTCCACCGATACCCGCTTTCACGATGAAAAAATAGCGGAAACGGAATGGTGGAAATATTAAAAAAATCCCGTGGCTATCCACGGGATTTTTACTGTTTTCATCTTTAAATCTTTATTTTTTCAATCGATTGGAACGCTTCTTCAATCAATCCCTCCACGTCCAATTTTGCCTCTTCACGTGCAATTTCGTCTAATTTAGGACGAATAGCAGGGAAATCGGGTAAAAATACCGTACAACAATCCTCAAACGGTAAAATGGAAGTTTCATATGCGCCCATTTTGACCGAACGGTCGATAATTTCATTTTTATCAAAGCCCACCAACGGACGAAGGACGGGCAAACGCTCCACCACAGAATTGGAGGACGTCATCCCTTCGATTGTTTGGCTGGCAACCTGTCCCAAGCTTTCCCCTGTAATCAGGCATTGCGCGCTGATGCGCAACGCATGACGTTCCGCAATGCGGTACATAAAACGGCGAAGCAACGTAATCATCAGGTCCGGCTTGCACTTTTCGTGGATCGCTTCCTGAATATGGGTCACTTTTACCGTATATAAATTGGTTCCGCAGGTATATTCGGACAAAATTTTCGCCAAATCCACCACTTTTTCCTTGGCTTGCATATTGGTATACGGATAACTGTGGAAATGCAAGCAATCGATTTTCATCCCTCGTTTTGCCATCATATGTCCTGCAACAGGGCTGTCAATACCGCCAGAGAGCAACAAAAGCCCTTTCCCTGCGGTACCGACGGGCATACCGTTTGCGCCCTCGATAAAATCGCCGAACACAAGTGCCTTACCATTTTCACGAATATCCACGCGCACGGTAAAGGAAGGGTTGTGAACGTCCACCTTTAACGCGCCTTTGGCATATTCCAACAATAAACCGCCAAGCGTTTTGCTGATTTCTACCGAAGTCAGAGGATATTTTTTGTCCCCGCGGTGGGATTCTACCTTAAACGTGCCCGCTGGATGCGCTTGCAATTTGGCCGCTTCAAATATAGAATCCATATCCGACGAAGTTTCATACGCCAAGCTTAACGTGTGTAATCCGAATACTTTTTTCAGCTTTTCAATAATTTCTTCCGTTTGATCTTCGGGGAAATTCTGCACCAAGTATCTGCCGCTGTTTTTGATCAATTCTGCATCAAAGTCTTCGATGGCGCGGCGCAGATTGGTTTCAAACGCACGTTCGAAAAAGCCTCTGTTTTTCCCCTTTAAATAGATTTCCGAATATCGAATAATGATTACCTTTTTCATTGTTTTCCTCTTATTTCATTTTTTTTGCAAGATCACGTCCAATCTCGTTTAAAATTGCCGCCGCCTGCAAAATTTCCTCTTCCGTCGTTTGCGGTGAAAAGCTAAGGCGAAGCACGCCGTCCGCCGTTTTTTCATCATAACCGCACGCCAAAATCACTTTGCTGTATCTGTGCTTTGCGTTGGAAGAACAAGCCGAACCCGTCCCCACAATCAAGCCTTTGTCGTTTGCCATATGCAGTAGAATTTCCCCACGCAAACCGCGGGCAGACACGCTGAGTATGTACGGCGTTCCCTCTTCCGAAGAGAGTCGGATATACACCTCTTTATCCAACGCTCCCCAAAGCTGTTCACGATACCCTTTCAGACGCTCGTAATCCGTTTTCAACGTAGAGAACTTTTCTTCCACAGCATAACGGAATTGCATAATACCGAATACGTTTTCCGTACCGCTTCTTCTGCCCGCTTCCTGACCGCCGCCGTAAATATAAGGGGGCAGCTGTAAAGATTTGCGTTTAATCAACGCGCCCACGCCTTTTAAACCGCCGATTTTATGCGCGCTGACAGCGTATAAATCCACGTCTTTACTGAGTTTATAAGGAATTTTACCATAAGCCTGCACTCCGTCGCAGTGGAAAATAACGCGGGGATTTTTTTGCTTTACCAATTTTGCAATCGCATTGACGTCATTGATCGCGCCAATTTCATTGTTCACGTGCATAACAGATACAAACGAGGTCTTTTCGTCTACCATAGCAAGCAAAGCGTTTACGTCTACCCGACCGTCTTTTTGCAAAGGCGCAAATCTTGCCTCAATGATACCGCGGTTTTTCAGCTCTGTAACCGCCGCCGTTACGGCAGAATGCTCCCCTTCGGTCGTTACCGCATTACCTCGTTTTGCAAAAGAGAAAATTGCTTGATTGTCCGATTCTGTACCGCACGAGGTAAAAATGAGCTCAAACGCAGATTCGTCTGCGAGCTTAGAAAGCAAAACGGAGCGCGCTTTTTTCAGCTCGCCCTGTAATGCAAACCCCTCGTTATACATTCCCGACGGGTTGTGAAATTTTTCCGTTACGTATTCGGTAGCACGTTCAAACGCACTCACCGACGGCTTTGTCGTCGCCGCATTGTCTAAATATATCATTATTTTGCTTTCTTTTCTTGCATAACGTAATCGCTTTCCAGTTTATTACGTCTTGCGAATTTTAAAATGTTGATCAATAATTCTTCACGGCA
>JAFWAN010000004.1 GCA_017507585.1 Clostridia bacterium | reverse complement strand
GTACGCGAACCTTCTGCGTTTGCGATTACGACGGGTTCACCGCCTTCCATAACTGCCACACAAGAGTTGGTTGTACCAAGGTCAATACCAATAACTTTTCCTGCCATAATAATTTACTCCTTTTGCCGTTTTTCGGCACTGCTTTTTGATTTACAATTATATGTAACCCGCCAAAACGGCTCTTAAACAAATTTGTTGAATTTTTTTTATTTTTTCTTTATTATAATAAAAACGGGCATGACTTCTCACGCCCGCTTTCTTTTCTCATTATAATAAAATCCCCAAAAGCTTAAGCAATCGCTACGACCGCAGTAATAAATAAAATGCTTACTATTATAGACAGTACAATCGACCAACTTGCCATTCTTTCACCAGTACCATTCAGTTCTTTTGCTTTCACCATACCTATAGCGCCGAAAACAATACCCAATATCGGACAGAATAAAGCAAAAATTAAACCTAAAATAGCCATCACGTTCGCTTGTTCTCCCGAATCCTTTTGCGGAGCCTTTCCCTTTCCAACCAAACAACCACAGTACGTACAAACGTACGCCTCATCTGAAACCTCTTTACCACAATGTGAACAAAACATATTTTTCTCCTTTTTTGTTTATTTGCTCCTATATAGGTGCAAACTTATTTTAACATTTTGATATACTCCTGTCAAGTGTTTTGCACTTAAATAAGAGCAAAAAATGAGGAATTTTTTATGAACGCAGATATTGAAAAGAAAATTGGAAACAATCTTCGTATTATACGTGAAAAAAAAGGTTTCACACAAGAATACGTAGCCACCAAACTACAATTGAACGGCTGCGATATTACACGCAGCGCGGTGGCAAAAATTGAAGTGGGACAACGGCATTTATATCCCGATGAAATCATTTTATTAAAAAAAATTCTCTGCACAAGCTATGACGACATATTGAATTTATCATAAAAAAACAAAAAAGAGAGAGCTTTACAGAATTTCACTTCTGCATGCTCTCTCTTCTTTTTCTTGTAAATTAAATAAAATGTCCGTTCCTCTATTATTTTCTTGGCAAGAGGATCTCGTATTTTTTGTCGTCTTTTATTTCTACTGTTACGGTCTTAAACCGCTGCCGCCCTGCAAGGTGATCGTTTCACCCGTCACGTAGCTTGCCTCGTCGCTGCAAAGGAAGACACACATACCGCCGACGTCCTTTTCAGGATCGGCAAATCTGCCCATGGGTACACCCTTGATCGTCTGTTCGTAACGTTCGGGGTATTCTTCCTTGAACTTTTGCAAACCTTCGGTCATGGCAAGGGGACAAATCACGTTGACGCGCACACCATAAGGCGCCCATTCGGTCGCCGCTACACGCGAAAGCCCGCGGATACCCTCTTTCGCCGCCGCATACGACGATTGCGCAATACGCCCAAACAAACCTGCGCCGCTGGCGAAATTCACCACACAGCCCTTGGTTTCTTTCAGGTAAGGAAATGCTTTTTGCATATAGAAGAAGGTCGCGTAAATCCCCGAATAAATTGCCAAATCCAAATCCTCTTTCGTATGGTCGATAATCATTTTACCCGATGCCGATGCCTGCGCGTTGTTGACCACCGCGTCGATTTTACCAAAGCGTTCCACCGTTTTGTCGATAACGTTTTGGATCGCCGCTTCGTCTGCGCCGTCCGCCGTCACGCACAACACCTCACAACCGTGCGCCGCTTCCAATTTTTCTTTTGCGGAAAGCAACGTCGATTCTGTTCTGCCCGTGATAACAAGCTTTGCCCCCGCCTTTGCAAATGCGGTGGAAAGGCCAAAACCGATACCTCTGCCGCCACCCGTGATGATGACTACTTTATCCTTTAAACAAATCATAATTTCTCTCCTTTTGTTTAATTTTTTATATTGTTAAAACGCGCAAACGCTCGTGTGCCGTTTCTAAGCCAAGCGTAACGAGGTATTGCAGCGTTTTTAAACCATTTAACGTATAAAATTGGTCATAACCTTACGTTCGCGAATAGGTTCCAAGCCCGCTTCTTTGCCAAGCTCGATACACTTTAACAGCCAAGCCATATTGTTACCCAATACACGCATCGTTTGCAAGCCTTCCTCGTCCTGCGCCGCTTCTTCCGCGGTGTTGCCGTGGATTTCGTTCCAATAATTCGACCCTACGATCTGCATATTGTTGATGGTAAAATATTTATTGATGACGTCAAAGGTCGTACTTGCGCCTGCGCGTCTGCAGCTGACCACCGCCGCCGCAGGTTTATAGGCAAGGTTTTTACCGCCGCTGTAAAATACGCGGTCCATAAAGCTGACCAACGCACCCGCCGCCGACGCATAATACACGGGCGAACCGAACACGTAACCGTCGAACGCAGCCGCTTTTTCCACAAATTCGTTTACGCCGTCTTCGATGATACACTTTTTCGTTTTCTTACAAACCCAACAACCTCTGCAACCGCTGACCTGATGCTGTCCAAGCCAATAAATTTCCGTTTCCACACCGTTTGCGTTCAACGCCTTTGCGACCTCTGCAAGTGCCGTGTAGGTGCAGCCCTTTTCGTGCTGACTGCCGTTGACAAGTAATACCTTCATATATATTCTCCTTTTACCGTAATTTTATATTGAATTTGGTTTCCAACCACGAAATATCCGTGACCCAGCCTTCCACCCGATTGCGGCGAAGATATTCCTCGTTCGCCCTTTCAAGCGCTGCGTGAAAATCCATTTGGCTGCATTTGTTGACCCGCATAAAATGCTCCATCGCGTCCACGCCTCGTCCCATTGCGTACGTACGGCTGATGTGTTTTACCTCGTGACAGCTTCGACACAACGCAATCACGCCCTCTAATTTTTGCAAGGCACGTTCCTCGTCATAACTCCATTTTTCGTGCGCTTCTAACCTTGCAGGGCGTCCGCAAATACTGCACCGACCGCCCGCACGGGCATAGGCGTCCTTGCGTACAATATCCCAATCCGCAGGTTTTAATACACTCCTGAGATTGCTGTACCAACATTCCTCAGGTACCATTTCAAACGTCAATTTATAGGAGTTCATACTTCTTTCAATATCCCCAAACACTGTTTAAACGCCGTCGGCAGGGAAATGCTATCCTCGATTTCTTCTAAGGAATAGGTATCAAACGGCGCGCTTTCTGCGCGTACCCACACGCAGGTAATATCCCAACGTATATGGGTAAAAATATGCGCGTATTTCTTACGGGCAACCTCTTTGAACGCGTACATGCCCCATTCGTTTAATAGTTCTTCGGGCGTTTCTCCGTCTTGCAAAAGTGCGGAAGGCAACTCGTTCATACCCCGCAAAACGCCTTCTTCCCGTCTGCGTATGCAAAATCCCTCGGGCGTTTCTATCAAAAATACCGCCACCCTTTCCTGCCGCTTTGCCTTTTTTTCGGGCATCACGGGAAAGAGCGCTTGCGTACCGTTTCTCCTCGCCCTACACAAATCTTGCAAAGGGCATTGGGCACAATCGGGATTTTGCGGTTTACAAAGCAATGCGCCCAGCTCAAATAGGCTTTGGGTAAACGCGCTGCAAGCCTCTCCCGATTTTGGATACACCGCCGAAAGCCGTTCCTCCAAATATTGGCGGTATTTTGGGTCGGCGATGCAGGTTGGATTTTCTTCCAAGCGCGCCGCCACACGAAAAACGTTTCCGTCCACTGCAGGGGTGGGCAAGCCAAACGCAATCGAGGCAATCGCCCCCGCCGTATAACTGCCAATCCCGGGCAAATCTTTCAACGCCGCTAAATCACGGGGAAATTCTCCCCCGTAAACGCTCACCAATACTTTCGCCGCTTTTTGCAGGTTACGTACACGGCTGTAATAGCCCAACCCTTCCCACAATTTCAGCAATTTTTCTTCCTCGCAAACCGCGAGAGCGAACACGTCGGGCAGTTCCGTTATGAACCGTGCAAAATATTCTTTTACCGCCTCTACGCGGGTTTGTTGCAACATAATTTCCGATACCCACACCCGATATGGGGTCGGATTTTCCCGCCAAGGCAAATCACGCTTGTGCGTGTTATACCATAAAAGCAAGGGGGCAGGTATGCGTTTAAAATCAAATTCTTTCATCATTCCCTATCCGCAGGCAACGCATTGAGGTAAATAATGCTCTCCATCACGGACGGTTCGTTGGGATACGTAATCGGCATAGGCAGGGTCAAGGAAGAATCCTCATTGACGTAGGTTACGTCCGCCTTACCGCTTTCACGGGTGGTCACCAAGCAGTTCCCAATCCCCAAAAACGCCCCGGGGTACCCCGAAAAAATACTCTTACCCAAATCCACGCCGCAAATCACGTCCACGTTGGATTTTCTCATCAAGAGGTCGAAGATATCCCGATATTCTTCCAGGTCGCCGTTTTTGTTGCAATCGGACAGCTCGTCCAAGCCATCCAACACCACGAATAAATGGGGATAACCCCTACCGTCTTCACGCATACGGAGCAATTCTTTCAAGGTTTCCACCGCCTGCGCCAAATCCGTTTTTTCACGAATATAGGGTACGGTAAAATCCGCCGAAACCAAGCGAAGCAGTTCACCGTAGGCTTCATTTTTGGACAGCACGAAGAAAGAGGCGTCGTCACGGTCGTACAAGCAAGAAAGCGTAATCAGCATACGGCGGATAAAATGCGTTTTCCCCGCCCCCGTTACGCAAGTATTACGAACGGTCAAGGGTTTTACCTTTTTCTGCGCCAAAACAAGGTTGCCGCCTAAATCCTCCCCCATCGGCATCCCCCACTTCAATTCTTCAAAGCGATCGTTGTCCTTCGCTTCTTCCGAAATAGCTTTGATCAATTCTTCCGCGCGCATACTCGTACCGTCCTTTTGACATTTTTTATAGTATACTATAAAAATCCCCTTTTGTCAAGGGCGCGACAGAAAAAAAGAGTGTATTCAAGCCCCTGAATACACTCTTTTGCCGTTTTATTTTTAATCGTAAGTCACAAAATAGGTATCGTTGTTAAACACGATGGTTTCCGTACGCTCGTTCCCGTTGGAATCTATCACCTTCAACTGCACCGTATCGTCTTTACGGATGGACAACAGCTGATCGATCAGTTGATACTGTCTGGTAAAGGTTACCCATTCGCCCTCGTTGATACAAATCCCCTTGATGCTGTCGCCAATCTTTAACTTGTTACCTGCCGCACCCATATTGACCTGTTTGACCTCAAATTCTTCTTCAATACGCAAACGGTTTTGTGCATCGTAATAAGCGCGAGATTTTACCACCTGCACGGCGATCCCCAAGGTTGCGACACGCGCGCCGGAATAAGCGCGGTTTGCTTTGATATTCTCCACCAAATTTTTAACCTGCGACATCGGTAAGGCATAGCCCATATTATCCACCTCGGAAGATGCGTTTTTGGCGTTGGTGATACCAATCAATTCTCCGTCGGCATTAAACAAAGCCCCGCCGGAATTACCGCTGTTGATTGCGGCGTCCGTACGCATAACACGGTACTGCAACGTGCTTTCGCCGTCCGAGGACAACATCTCGATATATTCCGATTCGACTGAAATAATCCCTTCCGTTACCGCAATCCCTGCGCCGTCAGGGTTACCGATGGCAAATGTTTTTTCGCCGGGCTGTACCACGTCCGAATCTCCAAACGTAGCCTCTGTTGCAATCGACGATTTTAAATATTCACTCCCTTTAACGCTGAGTACGGCGATGTCGTATTCCATCGCGCCGCCCACATAGGTGGCTTTCATACCGTCCCCTACCTGATCGCCGTATTGCGGATCAAAGCCGTTCAACGCGCCGTAAGTATACAGATAAATGTTGGGGGAAATACCGCCGCGGGCGTTGCTGTCCGAATCGTAAATAACGTGATAGTTGGTCACAATCAACGCGTCGCCCGTTTCTTTATCCAGGTCGATAATCACGCCTGCACCCGCAGAGCTGTAATATTGCACCTGCTGTTGGGTCGTTCCGCCGCCCCCGATTAAACCGCCCATAAGACCGCCTACGCTGCCCGTGGTAACGGTTTTTGAAAAACCACAATAAATACTGACGACCGAGGTAACGTTTTTCGCGATCGTATCCGCGTCGTTGTTTTCAATGACGTTCACACCCAACACGTCGCGACAAAAATCAATATAGGTGCCCGTAAAGCCTTCTTCAACGGCTTTTTCGTAAAGGTCTTTTGCGGTCAAATCCTTCCCGTCTTTGCCGTCTTTACCTTGCAAAGTCGCAAGCCATTCCTTTTCCGTCCCCTTATAGCCGTTTTGTACGGCAATTTCATACGCGCTGGTCCCGCAAGCCGTCGTGCCAAACAATAAGGCCGCGGCGCACAATGCGGAAAAAATCGTCTTCGTCGTTTTTTTCATCTTAATTCTGCTCCCAAAATCAGGATTTTACTATATTATTTTTCACTCTATAATATAGTATACGCTTTCTTTTTGTTTATTTTTTAAAGGTTTTTTGAAAATTATGTGATATTAAAAGCATTCCAAATCGTCCAACGTTAAGTTGAGCGAGGGGATAAATTTTTCAAAGAAATATTCTACCTCGGGCATATTTTTGGAGTGTAAATCCTTCTCAATGCTCTTTTTCGCCTTTTTAAATTCGCCGTTCCCCGAACGCAATTCTTCCAGACATTTGATATACGCCGCCAAACGGTCTGCCGCTTTCACCAATTGATATTCAATACAGTCCTCGTCGGCAAGCACGTACGGTTCAATTCCACCTTTCATTTCCTCAGGCAGTGTCGCCACAATCCTCTCGCACGCGCTCTTTTCCAATTCTTTATACGCACCGTGAATACTGCGGTTGTAATACTTAATGGGCGTGGGAAGGTCCCCCGTCATAACCTCGCTAACCTCGTGATACATTGCGTAAAGCACCGTTTTCAACACGTCCGCCTTACCACCGTATACCTCGTTGTGGATCGTAACCAACGCGTGTGCAAGTACCGCAACCGATTGCGAATGTTCCATAATGTTTTCTTTTCTGGTCGAACGCATCAACTGCCAACGCTTGATGTATTTCATTCGGTCCATATAAGCATAAAAATCGTAACGCATCTTTTTTCCTCTACTGTATTTTTTCTTTCAAACACTTGACAAGCCGTCAAGCATAAGATATAATGAGTATACAAAAATATATATTCCGTCGTGGGTGCCCTTATGGGCTGAGATTATACCATTTGAATCGGCAAGGTAATACTTGAGCGAGAGAACAGGCAACCGTTTTCGTCCACCGCTTTTGCGGTGCAAGAAAAAGGATGGTACACCCACACGTTTGTGTCGGGTGTTTTTTATACGGCGGAAAAGGAGGTCTTTATGTTTCTATATTCCCTATTAGAGGGTTGGACCTGGTATCCCACCCTGTTTGACACCCCTCTAAACGCCGTGCGGTCCGTCGCCATCTGGCTGACCTTTGCATTTCTCATCGCATACCTGGTATGCTCGTTTACTCTGAAAGCGGACGCTCGGAAACGCTTTCGCCGCACCCTTTCACCAATTTTAATCGCATACGCATGCGCATTGTGCGGACTGTTTTTAATCCTCAGTTTTTTAGAAGACGGAATCGAACCGATTTTGTTTATTCCCCTTCTTATCCTGCTCTGCGCGATCAGCGTCAGCGCGCTAGTCCTTGCGTGGCGTCACACAAAATTGCTTTACGTTTGCCTCAGCTCCGCAGTCGGTGCCGCATTCCTTTCCACACTCGTTTGCATAGGAATACATTTTTCCTCCGGGAAAGCCGCTGAAAACAATTGGCTGACCAACGAGGACGTCCAATCTTTTGCTTTATATCTCGTCAGCGGATTGTCTGTTGCCGCTTTGGCTCTTCTTGCCATCTTCGGAGATCGAAAAGGCAAAAAGAATTTCGACGCGAAGAGCATTACGTACGCCGCCATTTGCATCGCAATGAGCTTCGCACTCTCGTTTATGCGTATCGTACGCTTACCCCAAGGCGGTTCTATCACCCCCGCATCCTTGCTCCCTTTGATGATTTACGCCTATATGTTCGGCGTGAGAAAAGGGATTTTTGCAGGCTTCATCTATGGTCTGTTGCAAGCATTTCAGGATCCGACCGTTCTGCACCCCGCGCAATTTTTACTCGATTACCCCGTAGCGTTCGCCTGGGTTGGTTTGGCGGGTTTGTTCGCAAAAACGGAATCCTTACGCAAAGCCCCTCAAGCGCAATTTGCGATCGGCGGTATCCTTGCAGGGTTGGGTCGGTTCTTTATGCATTTCTTATCGGGTACGTTCGCATTTGGGGTATTCGCCCCCGAAGGCACCCCTGCCGCTTTGTACAGTTTTCTCTATCAAGCAGGCTACGTATTGCCCGACCTTGCCATCGCCGTTGCGGTCGGTGTCGTTCTGTTTTCCTCGAAAGCTTTTGTCAAGGAGACAAGAAAATTTCACACTCCTTTAAAACAGGAAGCATAAAAATTGGATCGCAAAAGCTCCTTCGCCATAAGGCGAGGGAGTTTTAATATACGGCAATTTGGTCAAATTTTGTCTTATTGACCACGATCTTACCGTTTTCAATGTCAAATTTTACGATGACGCCGTTTACGGATGGGAACAGAATTTGCTTGCCGTCCTTTTCCAAGGTATATACGTCGGAAGAAAGGTTGGCAATATGTTTTACCGTTCCAAGGAATTCTCCCTCTTCCGTTTCGCAAGCCAAACCGAGGATATCCACGATGTAGTGTCTCCCCTCTTCCAAAGGGGGCGCGTCTTCACGGTCGCCCTCTAATTTTTTACCGCGGAAAAGCTCCGCCGCGTTGCGGTCGGGGATTCCACGCAAGCCCATATAAGCCGCGCCGTCAGGCCCTACGCGGAAAGAAAGAATTTTATAAGGCACGTCGTCGATATACACCGTACCAAATTCTTTTACGTCCTCGGGAAAATCGGTAAACGTTTTTACCTTTAACTCTCCGCGAATCCCTTGCGGTTTTAATACTTCACCTATAATTAAACGATCCATACCGTCTCCTTTTTAGGCAATTATTTTTTTTCTAAGATAGGCAAAAAAAGGCTTTCGTGAAAAAGCCCTTTTTACCTCGTCGTTTCCGCTTATTCTGCGTTGACAGTTTCACCGCCGCGTTCGCAAATTTCAATCACGTAACGCTTACTGCTTGCAGGGGTCGCCGAGCGAACGATGGTACGCATCGCCTTGGCAATTTTACCCTGCTTGCCGATTACTTTACCCATATCGGACGGCGAAAGAATTACAGTAACCTCAATCACGCGGTCCTTTTCATTGACCACGTATTCGACGTTCTCCTTGTCTTCCGCAAACTGACCGACAATGTATTTAATTAAATCCAGCATAGTATACCTCTACCTTTATATTGCGACGTAACCTGCGAGATTATTTGCTCTTCTTCGTTTTGGTCTTAGGTGCGCTGAGTTTTTCGCTCTTTTCCATTGCGCCGGTCTTAACAAGCAAGTTTTTAACCGTTTCGGTGGGCTGAACGCCTTTTGCAAGCCAATCTTTTGCCTTTGCAACGTCGATGTCGAGTTCTACGGGGTCGCAGGTGGGTCTGTAATGACCAACACAGTCGATGTATTCGCCCGTTGCAGCCTTTCTGCCGTCAACAACAACTACACGATAGATAGGGTTCTTCTTGTCGCCCATTCTGAAAAGTCTCATTTTTACCATAATAAATACCTCCAAAGTATCTTAAAATTTTTTCTTTCTATATTTACGGTTTGCACCGTATTTATCGGTTGTAAAGTGTGTTCAACGCGTACCTGGTACGCTATATTTATAATTTTGCCTTTATATAGAGGGGTTCAAAGCCAAGCAAGCTGCAAGCGGTTTAAGGCGGAGCGAGGGCGCGTACAGGTAGTACGTAACCGAGCGACAACGCTGAAACGCGAAGTAGATTCTTGGTTTCTTAAAACGGTAAGCGGAATTTTCCGCGCCCCCCCTTCAACTGCTTCATCAACATCTTCGTTTGTTCAAATTGTTTCAAAAGTTGATTGACTTCTTGTACGGTCGTACCCGAACCTGCCGCGATGCGGCGTTTGCGTTTACTGTCGATGATGGAAGGGTTGTCACGTTCTTGCTTGGTCATAGAAAGAATAATCGCCTTCGTACGCTCGATCTTCTTTTCATCGATGTCGCCTTCGTTTACCTTTAATTTACCCATACCGGGCAACATAGAAAGCATTGCCGATGCGCCGCCCATCTTTTTCATCATAGCGAACTGTTCCAGATAATCGGTCAAAGTAAAGGTATTTGCCAGCATTTTTTGCTGCATCTTTTTCGCTTCGTCTTCCGTAATCGCCTGCTGCGCCTTTTCAATCAAGGACAGCACGTCCCCCATACCAAGGATACGCGACGCCATACGGTCTGGATAGAAGGGTTCGAGATCCCCCAACTTTTCCCCCACACCGATGAACTTGATGGGTTTACCCGTTACCGCTTTAATCGAAAGGCAAGCGCCGCCACGGGTGTCGCCGTCCAACTTCGTCAGGATTACGCCCGTCACGTCCAACCTCGTATTGAAGGTATCCGCTACGTTGACCGCTTCCTGACCGGTCATCGAGTCTACCACCAGCAACGTTTCCGTTACCTCGACTTCTTTTTTAATATTTTCCAATTCCTGCATCAGCGTGTCGTCGATTTGCAGACGGCCCGCCGTATCCAAGATCACGGTATCATAATTCATCGAACGCGCGTATTCAATCGCTTGTTTCGCGGTTTTGACGGGGTTTTGCGTTCCCTTTTCAAATACCTCTACCTGCGCGTTTTTTCCAACGACCTGCAGTTGCGTAATTGCCGCAGGGCGGTAAATATCCCCTGCCACCAACAACGGACGCTTGCCCTGCTTTTTTAGGTGCAAAGCCAGCTTGCCGCAAAGGGTCGTTTTACCCGCGCCCTGCAAACCGCACATCATAATCACGGTCGGCAGCTTTGGAGAAACCTCCAATTTCGCATTTTTCGAGCCCATCAAGGCGACCAATTCTTCATTGACGATCTTGATGACCTGCTGCGCAGGGTTCAGCGAGGACAAAATTTCCTGCCCGACCGCCTTTTCCGAAACGTCCGCGATAAATTGTTTCGCCACACGCAGGTTTACGTCTGCTTCCAACAACGCAACGCGCACTTCGCGCATCGCCGTGCGGATTTCCAGCTCCGTCAGCTTACCCCTTTTGGTCAATTTGGAAAATATATGATTCAATCTTTCCGATAATGAACCGAATAAAGCCATAATTCACACCTCTTCACGGAAGGCCTTTCCAATGATCGTGCCGTCCTCCGTCTCGGTCGTTTCCGCACCGAAACCTTTCTGCACACCGTCCAACGTTTCTTTCAACGCCGTCAGCGGAAGGAAGTTCTGTTTTTCCCGTTCGATAAAGCGTTCTACTTCCGTCATATACGCCGAATACTCGTGGGAAAGATCGTCCAAAGCTTGAAGAAAACAGAGTTTTTCTTCGTACTTTTCCAACTGCTTTCTGCATTTTTGCAAACAATCGGATACGCTTTGACGGGATACCCCTTTCTGTTCGGCAATTTCGCCCAACGAAAGGTCATAATTGAAATAGAGATCGGTGATCTCCTTTTGGGTGGCGGTCAGTAAGGGAGAATACATATCCCACAACCGAAGAAAATGCAAATCGTCTTTCATTTTCTCGTCCTCCTACCCAATGTCCAAGTGGTATTATACACAAAAGAAAAACGCCTGTCAAGCATTTTTACTTGACAGGCATAAGTTTTTTTAAAAAAGTTGCAAAATATCCACCAAAATCGCAAACCCAAACAAGAAAATAATCCCGATGAAGTGGATCAGCGTTTCCACCTTGCGATTGACGGGCTTTTTGCGTATCCATTCAATCAGGCAGAAAATGACTTTACAACCATCCAAGGCAGGAATGGGCAACAGATTAAATACGGCAAGGTTGACCCCGATAAACGACGCGATATATAAGAAGCTGAACCAACTGCCCGTTGCCTGCGAAATTGCGCCGATGGTCGTGACAGGTCCGCCGACCGCCTCCAAACCAAGCTGTCCCGTCAGCAATTGTCCAAGGGTTTTCAATACCGCAGTCGCCATATCCCACGAATAGGCAAACGTCCCCCCGACCGTATCCCAAAAACCGCTTTGCATAGTGGTCGTATAAACGTCGTAACCGATACAGCTTTCAATCTCTGCCATTACTGCATCCGCATTACCCATGTCTGCAAATACACCGTCTGCATATACGTGAATAAAGACGGTTTTTTTCAGCCATTCCCCGTCTTTCTTTCTTAAAACTTCCGCAGAAAGATTTTCGCCTGCTTTTTTACCCCGCAAAGCGTCCACAATATCCGTCATCATAGAAACTTTGTCGCCCTCAATCCGCAATAGAACGTCGCGTTGAGAAAGGCTTTCCTCTTCCCACGCCGCGTGCGGCACCTCGACAGTGGTATCGTTTTTATAATCGGTGGGCATCACGATGCATTTCGGAACGCCGAAACATGCCGCCATAATAAACAGCAAAATCAACGCAAACAGGTAATTCATCGTCGCGCCTGCAACAAGCACGATGATCCGTTTCCAAGGGGCTTGCTTGTCAAAACGCTCGCCTACGGGTTCGGGGTAACCCTCCTCAGGTTTTTCATTCACCTCAACCATGCCCCCGTCGTTTTGCGTTTCTTCCGTTTCCATTTCTTCAAACGGTTCTGCTTTTTTATCGGATTTCTCTTCGTCTTCCTCTTGATAATCTTCTCCGTCGAACGCACAGTACCCACCCAAAGGGATAACGCGTAAGGCGAAAATTTCACCCGTCTTTTTACTGCGCTTTTTGAAAATCGCAGGACCGAAACCAACGGAAAATTCCGTAATTTTAAAATGCAAAATTTTGCCCGCCACGTAATGGCCAAATTCGTGCACGGTGACCATAGCGAGCAAAATCAGCACCGCCACCAACACACTGCCAACGCTTTTCATCACGTCCGCAATCGATAATAAATTGACTGTCATAAACCTCTTCCTTTTTACACCTTACGCGATAAATCGCCAATCCATTCTCTCGCTAACGCGCGCGCACGCGCATCCGTAGCCCTTAACGTTTCGTAAGAATCTGTTTTCATCCGTTCCGTCTTTTCTAATGCGAAACGCATCACGTCGGCAATGGCAAGGAACGGAATTTTCCCTTCCAAGAAAGTATGCACCGCAATTTCTCCCGCGCCGTTTAACGCGCAGGGATAATTATCCCCCAATTCAAGCGCTGTTAACGCCAAATCATAGCAAGGGAAGCATTTTCTCTCCAACGGTAAAAAACGAATAGCGCCAAGCGTTTCAAAATCCAAGGGTTTCAATCCGCAATCAAAACGATCGGGATAGGTCAACGCAAGCTGAATGGGCAGCTCCATCGTAGGATAGCTCATCTGCGCCATCACGCAGCCGTCGTCAAATTCTACCATCGAATGGATGATGCTTTCCGGTTGCACCACCGTATGGATTTTTTCAAGCGGCGCATCGTACAGCCAACGCGCTTCTATCACCTCAAAACCCTTATTTAAAAGGGTTGCGCTGTCAATGGTAATCTTCGCCCCCATCTGCCACGTGGGATGTTTCAACGCGGACATGGGTGTCACATTTTTTAATTGCGCGTCCGTATATCCGTAAAACGGACCGCCACTCGCCGTGATAATCAAACGCCTAAAAGGCGCGTCTGCGCGGAAATTTAACGCCTGCCAAAGCGCGGAGTGCTCACTGTCCACAGGCATCAAATCAATCCCCGCCTCTTGAACATTTTTCATCATCAATTCGCCGCCGCAAACCAAGGTTTCCTTATTTGCCAAGGCAATATCTTTTTTCAATTCGACCGCTTTGAGACTGTATTTTAAACCGGCAAAGCCCGTCGCCGCAACAAACGCCACGTCCCCATAGGCAATCGCTTCCTCCGCCGCTTTTTCGCCGTAGGAAAATTTTACCCCCGAAGGAATCTGCGCCGCAATCTCTTTGCCGACTTTTTCGTCTGCCAAAGCCGCATATTCAGGCATAAATTCTTTTACCTGCGCCAAAAATAACTCCGCAGAAGAATTTGCCACGATGCTTTTAATTTTGAATTTATCGGCGTGACGGCGCACAACCGAACAGACCTGCCTGCCGATAGAGCCCGTTGAGCCGATCAATGCAATCGTTTTCATATTTTATACCACCAAAACGATAATCACAAACGCCAAATACGCCACAATCGTAGAATACAGCGCGCTATCTAAGCGATCCAACGCCCCGCCGTGGCCGGGCATAATGTTGCCCATATCTTTTAAGCCGAGCTTGCGTTTGATACAGCTTTCCACCAAATCGCCAAACGCCGTTGCGACCGACGCCGCCAAACCGACTGCAAGATACACGGGCAGCCAAATATGCATTTGGTCAAAGGATCCCGCCGCCGCGTTATAAATGAAATACAACGCCGCCGCGCCGAGCATTCCGCCCACCAAACCGCCGATACCGCCGATCACCGTCTTATTGGGACTGATGACAGGGGTCATTTTCTTCGGGAAATATTTTCTTAAAAACTTGCCGAATACGTACGCAATCGAATCTGCACAAGGAGAAACGACGAATACGAATAAGATCAACAAACGAGAATCAAATCCAAATTTTTTTAACGCCAAGGGTGCCGTTGCGTGGTTAGCAATCACCATCAACGCAAGAAAAACCGTTGGATAAATCGCCGACAGCAAGGATATCCCCAGCCCTTCCAACGACGTTTCTTCGTGGCGTACCACCAACAAAGCAAGCAACGCTACCGCCAAGAGTAAAACACCCACGCCGATCACGGCAAAGCCCCAGCCTTTGAAATATTCGCCAAAAGCACACGCAGGGATACATAATGCAGAAAACGCATACACGAACCCTCGTTCCGCAGAGGTCGTTTTGTCTTTGGTCGCGCGGAGCATCTCAAACGTCCCCAAAAGCGCAAACGCGTAAATCAGCGCGTCAAAATAAAAATCACCGTATGGTAAAAAAATCTTTAAGCAGAAAAATCCAGCCAAGAGAGCGATATAACACGTCCCTGAAATCAACCTGATTTTCATACGTTCTCCTTTGCCCTTTAAAAAGGCAAGGGGCACCTGCGTTTTATTCAACGCATACCTGCCCCCATCGTTTCATCTTATGTATTATGACAACTGTTCATCCGTCTTTCCAAATCTACGCGTGCGTTTTGAAAAATCAACGATCGCTTTATCCAAATCCTTATCGGAAAATTCGGGGAACATCTTTTGAGAAAAATAGAGCTCCGAATACGCCGCCTGATACAATAAGAAGTTAGACAAGCGCACCTCTTTCCCCGTACGGATAATTAAATCGGGATCGGGCAAGTCGTGCGTATACAACAAGTCGGCAAAGCTGTCCTCCGTTACCTTTTCCCCTTTTTCAATCGCCTTATTCACTGCGTGTACAATTTCGTCGCGCGCACCGTAACAAACGGCAATATTGATCCCGCGCCCTTCGTATTGTGCCGTTTCAGCTTCGCTCATACGCAATTCTTCCACGATATCCTCAGGCAAAAGGGAAACGTCCCCCAACGCGCGCAACCGTACGCCGCGGGCGCATACTTTTCCCAACCCTTCGCGGAAATTGTTGCGGAACAAAGCAAATAAGCCGTCCAATTCTTCTTGCGGGCGTTTCAAATTTTCCGTCGACAACGCATAAACGGTGATGTATTGCACCCCTAAATCAAAAGCGTGCTCCATCAAGCCGATCATACGATCCATGCCGTGTTTATGTCCGACCGAACGGGGCAGCATACGCTTTTTCGCCCAACGCCCGTTGCCGTCCATAATAATGGCAATATGTCGGGGTATCGTTACCCCTTGTAACAGTTTATTCCGAACCATGGCTTAAATAGTCATCAATTCTTTTTCTTTTGCAGAAATAATTGCTTCCAATTTCGTCATATAACCGGAAACCGTCTTTTCCACGTCCGCTTCGCAGCCTGCCGCCTCGTCTTCGGACAATTCTTTTGCGGTCTTCATTTTCTTAATTACGTCCATTGCGTCGCGACGATGGTTACGAACGGCGACCTTGGACTCTTCTCCCATCTTCTTTGCCTGCTTAACTAATTCACGTCTGCGTTCTTCGGTCATATCAGGGAAAACCAGACGGATCACGTTACCGTCGTTGGTGGGGTTCAAGCCGATATTCGATTGCAAAATCGCCTTTTCAACCGCTTTTAAGAGGGATTTATCCCAAAGGTTAATCTGCAAGCATTTTGCGTCCAACGCCGACACGTTGCCCAGTTCAACCAGCTTACTCATACCGCCGTAGGCTTCTACTTCCAAACGGTCCAAAATACGGGGGTTAGCTCTACCCGTACGGATGGCACCGTATTCTCTATCCAATGCGTTCAGCGTGTTTTCCGATTTTTCTTCCAACTCGAACATCATCTCTTCAATCTTTTCGTTTTCAATCATGGTTTATCTCCTTATTCTATGTTTTTGTCAAATTTTTACGGTTATACTTCAATCAAAGTCCCCAAGCGTTCGCCGCAAACGGCACGCACCAACGAGTTTTCCTCATTTAACCCAAACGCCAACGTCGGCACGTTGTTTTCCATACACATCGTCGCCGCAGTAAAGTCGATAACCTTCAAATTGCGGTTGATAATGTCAGAATATTTCAAAATGTCATATTTGCGCGCTTCGGGATTGGTTTTAGGATCAGAATCGTAAATCCCATCCACGTTTTTCGCCATCAACAAAATATCTGCGTCAATCTCGCAGGCGCGAAGCGCAGCCGCCGTATCCGTCGAGCAGTAAGGATGCCCCGTACCACACGCAAAAATCACCACTCTGCCCATTTCAAAATGACGAAGCGCCTTTCTCAAAATCAAAGGTTCCGCCAAGGAAATCATATTCAACGCCGTCTGTACGCGCACGGGAACACCGTGCTGTTCGATGGCGTCCATCATGGCAAGCGAATTCATCACCGTTGCCAACATACCCATTTGGTCCGCCGTCGTACGGTCCATCTTCGTCCCTTGACGTCCACGCCAAAAGTTACCTCCGCCGATAACCAAACCAACCTCTACGCCCATATTGTGGATTTGTACAATCTGTTCCACCACAGGCGCGATCACTTCGTGATTTAACCCAAATTTTTGATCCCCCGCCAGGGCTTCGCCCGACAATTTGAGCAATACTCTTTTGTATTTTGGCTGCATAAGTGATTTTATCCTCCTTGATGCTGACGACCCGCCGCGCAAAAACATAGTTTTTGTACCTAATTTTTGCCCGAAATCGCTCATTTTATCCATTATAGCATATTTTAATCAAGAATGCTATACTATTTGCGAAAAAAATCGGTGAAAATCGAAACTTTTTTCAGTCGATCTCCACCGATTTTTCTTTTTTCGTCATAAATCTTTACCAATCTTGTTTTTTCAACGATTTATCCTTTACGTCATCGTAATAAGCAAAATACTTTTCCTTAAATTGTGCAGGGGTAAGAGGCATCGTCTCGCCGCTGTTTCGCATTTCCTCCAAAATTTCCTGCAGTTCTTCCGGGGTAAAATCTCCAAGCTCCGTTTCTTCGCCGTAGGCCTGCATCAATTTCAATAAATCCAATTCTGACATACTTACAATTCCACCTTGATATGTTCTCCGCGGCAAGGCACGGTTAAATAGGTAAAGCCGATGCGCTTTAACATCGCCACAACCTCTTCTCGTTTGTCGCCAATCCGAGCCTTAAAATGTGCGTCGGAACCATACGAAATTTTGCGCCCACCCAACTGATAATACCTCTCCAAAATCGGCTCCGCGGGCAACGTTCGATTGCTTAATTGCTTATTGGAAGAATTGACCTCCAAAATTTTATCCTTTTGAATGATTGTTTTTAAAATATCATCGATTTCCGCAGCGAATTCTTCCAAGGAAAAATCCTTATTCTCAAAAGGAACGTAGCGTGCAATATACCCGATATGTCCCACGATATCATAAGGATAAGCCGCGTCCAAGCTGTCGCGGACCAAGCGCAAATATCTGCCGTAAACCGTCGCTTTGTCCTCGGTAAAACGGGTAAATGCAAAATCCAAGCCCCCGTCACAATGCACGCTGTTGATGACGTAGTCAGGACGGTATTTTTCATAGGTCAACACATACCTGCCCTGCGCATCTGCGTTTTTCGAGTAGCCGAACTCCGCTCCCACGAGCACGTTCATAACCCCCGCATAATCCTCCTGCAAATGACGCAACTTATGAAAATATTCCTCCGCGTCGATATCCAACCAATCCGTACACCCAGCCTTATGCATCAATGTTTTATCACAATCGTAATCAAAATGTTCACTCACACCAAAAAAGGCAATCCCCTGCTTTTGCGCGTGTGCCAACATTTCCACAGCCGTATCTCGGCCGTCGTAGGAAAATGCCGTATGGGTATGTAAATCCGTCAAAAATTTATGCATAATCTACTCTCTCTCAATCTCTTAGCTTCATTATAGCACATTCACCACCATTTCGCAAGCGTGTACAGCCTTCTTTTTTATTTTGGAAAATATCGGTTGTTTTACCTGCAACCTCCTATTGACATCGCCCACAGTTGCCGTTATAATACCGTCATTGGTAAGCCCCTGCACGGCTTACCGCTATTTATCAATGGAGAATGTTATGAAAAGAGTAAAAAGTTTAACCGCATTTATTTTATCTTGCGCCATACTACCCGCCCTTATTTCGTGCAAAGGAGAAGAAACCGCCTCTCTGCCCGATTTTTCACACACAGAAGAAAGCGAAGACGCGACCTTACCCGAGCTTGATTCTTCCAGCAAAGAGGATTCCTCCGCGACTGACAAACCAAATGAGGAAAATCCCCCTTCGGAAAAGCCAAGCTCACCCGAAACACCTACCCAAAAGCCCATGCCCCCCGTGCAACCCAGCACACCTAAAAAAGCGCAATACATACGTTTGACGGGCGACCGCGTCAATCTAAGAAATGGCGCAGGGACAAATTATACGGTGATTACCAGTGCTAATCAGGGTACCGTGTACGCATTGACCGAGAAAAACGGCAATTGGTACAAGACTTTTTACCGTGGACAAGCCGTTTACGTGCATACCTCGTACGCCGCCGTATTCACCTTGGAAAAGGGTAAAAATGAAGCAGTAGAACAGGTCATTGAAGAAGGCTACAAGCTGTTAGGAACCCCTTACGTATACGGTGCAATCCGGGTACACGACGGAAAAGGAAAACTGCTTGCAGGCTTTTCCGCGCAAAAATTCGATTGCTCGTCCTTGATCCAATACGTCTTTTATAAAGGCGCAAACAAGTTGCTCAACGTCAACACTCGTACACAAGTCAAGCAAGGCAAATACGTCCATCCAAACGATTTACAGCGAGGCGATTGTATCTTTTTTACCAACGAAGATAGACAGTACAACAGCGGCATCGAACGGGTTGGACACGTTGCGTTGTATTTGGGGGATAACTATATTCTGCATACGGCGTCCGATTACGCCTGTATTGAAAAAATTTCAGCAAAGCGTTGGTCCTTTTATATCGAAGCCAGACGGTTTTTATAATGAAAAAAGCGGAGGAAAATTCCTCCGCTTTTCTTTTAACTTCATCGCTTAGTCTTCTTTTCTCTTGCAAACGAGCGCCGCGCCCGCTACCGTCAAAATTACCAAGCCAGCCGACAAGCCGCCGACAACACCCGAACAACCGAGCTTCGACAACAAGCCCTTGACGCCACTTTGTGCCGAGCTATCTGTAGCCGAATCTACATCCGAATCTACATCCGAATCCGTTGCAGGTTCGTCTGCTTTTTCCGTAAACGTTACGTTTACCGTCACGTCAGCAACAACCTTAATCGACGCTTTTTCTACACCGTTTACCGTAACTGAATAGGTGTAGCCTGCCGTCTGATCTTCCGTAAACAAGTTGGACAAATCCAAGCTGTCGCCGTAAGCAACCTTCACGGGCTCCAACGTAACCGTATGCCCTTTAATTGCAAAGGTTACGGTATACGTTCTCTTCTCTGCGTTATATTTGGGAACCAAATCCAAATCGCCGTCTACAACGTCGTTGTCAAAATCCCACTTCACGTCGCCGTTATACCAAGCGTCGAATACGTAATTGTATTCTACCGTAGATTCTTTCACGGGGTCTGCGGGTTTTTCAATCTTGCTGCCATACGCGTAAATCACGTCGTTTTCACCGTCAAACGTTACGGTATAATTCACGGGCGTGTATACGACTTCCGCCGTCATATCGGATGCATACGTCCATACCGTGTCTGCGTTGAGTTCATTTCCGTCCACCGCCCAAACGCCAACGTAATGTTCTTTTTCAGGTACTGCAGGCAACTGTCCGATCTTCTCGTCATAGGTTACGCTCATCGTTTCGTTTTCGCCAAACGTCAAAACGTAGCTGTTTGCCGTGTAGGAAACTTCCGCCGTCTTATCCGCGTCAAAACGCCAAATATAATCCGCCGTCAACGTTTCTCCGTCCACCGTCCAAACACCGCTGTAACCCGCTTTTTCGGGAACTGCAGGCAACTGTCCGAGTGCTTGCGCGTAAGTCACGGTAATCGCTTCTTCACCAAAGGTCAGTGTATAGGTCTTGGGCGTACCAACTACCGTAAAGGAAATATCCATTGCAGGCATCGTGGTAGGAATTTCGCCCTCGCCGTTATAGCTCCACGAACAATCCACGTACCCTTCGATCGAAGCCGCCGTACGCACCGTCAATTCTTTCCCGTACGCAAAGATATCTTCATACAGCACGGTCGAACCGTCTACTGCATAATAAACTACCTTATATTCGTTAGGAATTTCAGTATACGTGCCATCCGACGTCAAATCTAAACACTTCGTAATCGGCGTCGAGAAATCATAAATTTCACCGTTTACAAACCAATTATATACATAGGTATATTCTGCCGTAGCGGGTTTCATCACGCTAAGATCGGTAGGATATTCAACCGTCGAGTTTGCGTCCACGTAAATCCCGTTTTCGCCGTTGAAGGTAACCATATACTGTTTGGTCCATTCAAGTGCCGTAGTGTTCTCCGTATTGTTGTTGCAGAAAGATACTTCTTCCGTCAAAACGTGTACCGCATAACCTATACCTGCCGTTGCATCGTAGGAAGGCAATTCGCAACCCTTTTCAAAGGTTACGCGGTCAACCGTCATACCGTTGTATACGTTGTAATCCACGGAAATACGCAAAGCACCATCAACGTTGTTCCAACCATTGTAGATATACATCCACTGCGGATGCCCTACCTGATCACCCATCAATGCCATCGCATCGCCAAGCGTTACCCAAGTATCCGTTTCTTGAAGGTGCAATTTAATCTTTTCAGGGAAGTTTGCCAAATTCATAACGCTCCAATGATTGTTAGCCCACGCCATAGAGCCGTTTGCGTCTTCCGCCTGCGTAGGCAAGCCTTCTCCGTGGCCAGCCCAGTCGTTGCCTTCGCCCAAATCGATGATAAAGCGTTCGTCAAAGTATACGCCGTCAACGGTCGTTTCAATTTCCTTATAACCGTCAATGTATTGTACGATACCAAAATCGGTGGTACGATCGATCCATTGCCAGAAGGTTCTGGTCGTATCCAAAGTCAATACACCAGATTCTAAAGGAATTTCCGCGCCTTCTTCAATGCGCGCGCCATAGCCTTCAATCGCAGCAAACCCAGGCACCAACTTAAATGCAAGGGTGTTATCATCCCCCCACAAATAGGTAAACAACGTCGTTCCGTCCCAAATATCGCGCAAGCTGTAAACGCCGCTGTCGAAATAAACGCTTACTTTATCCAACAAATTGGTCTGCGTTACAAAGGTGGGATCTTGCTGTTTACTGCCCGCAGAGTAGTCGGTATCGTTAAAACGCAAGAAGAAATACGCATCTTCGCCAGACGTTCTAAACTCCACCTGCCACGCGTAAAAGTCCTTCGTGTATACAACCTGCAAGTTTACGTCGCCGTCAGGCATAACAAGAGGAGCTTTTTCGCCGTCTAAAGTCTTCCAAACACCTTTAAAACCTACCTTTCTCGGGGTGGCGATTAAGGAAATATCTGCATCCTTGGGATATTGCTCCGTTTCAAATACGCTGCCGTCTTCATTTAAATAAATGACCGAATCCATCTTAGGAATCAACGTAAACGAACCATCCGAGGTCAAGTTGATGTTTTCCGTAACGGGGGTCTTGAAGTCATAAACTTCACCGTTCAAGAACCAGTTATAGCTGTAGCTGCCGTGTTCGTCATCGGGTTTCGTTTCACTGATTGCCGAAGGGAAAGGCACTTTTTCGCCTTGTTTCACATACGTATCGTTTGCACCGTTGAAGGTAACTTTACAAGGCGTGTTAAACGCCCAATCCACTGCCCAATGTGCAGTGCCCATATTCAAGTTTTCACAAAGATATGCCTTATCCAAAACGTGTACGGTGTGTGCAATATTGCCGCCGTTAAAGGCGTAGGAAGGAAGCTCACAGCCTTCTTCAAACAAAACTTTATCAATCGTGGTGCCGTTGTAGTCATTGTCGATCTTCAAACGGACAATACCGCCCGATTCGGCCCAACCATTGTACACCAAGAACCATTGAGCGCCGTCTGCAGGTCTTCTAATAATCGACCCGTAGGTAACCCACGTATTCGTTTCTTTAACGTGCAATTTGATCTTGGACGTAAAGTTTGCCAAATACAGCTTCATCCAATGTGCGTTTGCATGCGTTTGCGTACCGTCGGCTGCCTGCGCCTGCGTACTGATGGCTTCGCCTTTACCATCCCAGTCGTTGCCTTCGCCAAGCCCGATCATCAAATGGATATCATTTGCATTCTCTCCACGCAAATGGATCTTCGACAACGTCGTCGGGATGGTGTTAAAGCCATCCGTATAATTCTCGATGACGAAATTATCACTCGTACCGGTGTTCCAGAAAGATCTCGACGTTGCGGTTACTTTGTTTTCACCGCTATTCATATAGATTTCCGTACCTGCATCAATCCTTGCGCCGATACCTTGGTTTGCATAAAAACCTGCTTTCATCGGGAAAACAAGCGTATCGTTATCCCCCCAAAAATACGTACCAAATATATCTCCACGCCAAACGTCACGAAGAGAATAGGTACCATTTAAGAAATAAACGGTTACGTTATCCAAGACGTTGCCCGTAAGTTCGTTTGCGTCATGCGATTGATTAGTGATGGTATAATCCGTTTGCCCCGCCATACGCAAGAAGAACCAAGCCCCTTGATCATTCGTACGGAATTGTACTTGCGTTACGCTGACCGTTTCCGCAGCATTCGCTTCTATCGATTTTTTATCGCGCAAAACCATCACGCCAAATAAAACGGACAAAGCCAATACAAGCGTCATCAATGCAATAGCAAATCTCGATTTTCTGATCCTTGTCATACATTTTCTCCTTTTTTATTTTTCACGACCGCCCCCCCTTGGAGGGCGGCCGTCTTTTCCATTATTGCACCTGCACGGTTGCCGCAGCGAAAGGAATTGTTACGTAAACTTTACCGTCTTTTTCGGTATAACGGCTGGTTTCTTTACCGTTCACATATACCTTTTCACCGCTTGCGGGCGCGTCCAAAACCACCTGAATATTCAACCCTGCGCAATCCCCGCGAACGGAGTTGATCATCGCGCACTTGTCAAAGATGGTAAGGTCGTATTTCACGCCGTTAAACGCAAGGTTTTCTACGCACCAATATTCCAACGACGTAGGCAATTGAGGCTGAATTTGCAAGGTTTTGCCGTCCAACGAATCAATCCCGAAGAAACCGTAAGGCACCGACGCAATGGGCAAAATCGATTCTAAGAATTCCCCATCGATACCGACGATACCGCCGCCGTCGTTACGTTC
>JAFWAN010000040.1 GCA_017507585.1 Clostridia bacterium | reverse complement strand
GCATACTGCTGATGGGGTAATACGCCAAAGAGAACCATTCTTGCCAGAAAAATTCTTGGGAGGTGAAGCCTGCCGAAACGCTGGTTACCTTTTGGTCAACGCCGTTTTCAAAGACGTTACCTGCGTGGCGTTTAAAATAGTCGTTCAAGAAGAAATCTAAATCTGCATCCGAGCTTTGGAAATATACCAAACCGTCGCTGTATTTATCCTCAAGCTTTTCCGCCGCCTTCAAGACAAAGGTAATCGTACCATTCGCTTCGTCCAGCGCATAATCACTGATGCTGTATACAAAGTTGCCGATGGTGATATTTCTCTCGTAGCCGACGGTCATACGCGTGCCGTTGATCAATGCGGTCTTGATGGGCGTATTACCGTTTACGTTCACGGTAAAGGTGTACGTTTCTTGGTTTACGTTAGAGTTCAATTCGTAAGAGCCGACACCAATTTTGGTCAATCCGTTTTCCGCGTCCAAAACGATGTCTGCAACGCTGTTGATATACTTCAAAATGGTCGGATGCTCTTGATAATCATACTCTGGATCATTGTAAGCGTCCGTTGCTACGGCATAGATACTTCTCGAGTTATTTTCTTCCGTGTACGGCGTATAGATATAGCCGACGCCGTTGGTGAAGTTGATCTTGATAAAACCTCTTGCAGACATTGCGCGCGAATATTGTCCTTCGCTGATGTTGACAAATGCCGCTGCGTACGTCCACGTTGCGTTTTCATTGCCTTCTACTCGCCATATTTCGGTTTCCTTCTCTACGTAGTAACTTGAAGAAGGGAAGCTGCCGTGCTCAAGGGTTACCTTGGAAAGATAGGTGGTAGGCGCGGCAATAGTACCGACGGAAAGGATCAAGCCGTTATTCACACCCATCTGATACCCTGCGCGGTCGATATCCGTCAGGAAACGAATACCGCTGCTATCTGCTGCCAAACGTACGCCTGCGCCGTCCTGCATTTCAAAGCCGAGCCATACTGCGTAGAGCGTGGTGGCTTCATTCAGCTGCAACTTGTACCCTGCAGAATACAATTTGAAGCCTTCGCCAAAGTTAGGATCCGTTGTCCAGCCGACAAACACTTGGTCTAAACCATTTTCGTTCTTGATGGCGGGAACAGAGGGCAACGTGATTTGGTTGGCGCTATCCGCTGCAAACACTTCGTTGCCATTCATCAGCGTGACGTCTTGACGGGCTTTACCGATTAAACCAGGGTCGCCTGCAACGATATTGGAGGCGGTACCATTTGCCGATTCTACCGTGAAGAGAAGCTTATTGCTGTTTGCTGCGTTTGCGTTGAAGTAGTCCGCTCCAAGCGTGTACGTAGTGGTATTGCTCCAATCGCCAATGGCAAAAGACATTTCCACCGTACCAGTGCTTGCGTCGATTACCTTATAAGAAAGCTTCGCTGTGTAAATGGTATCTTTTACAAGCGTAAGGCTGCTCTCTGCATTTTCAAACGCGACTCTTGTATCTGCAAGGCTTCCGTCATATTGCAAATATTGGAAATAAATAGGAGCTTCTGGACGATAGAACCAAAGTTTCCACCCTACGTAGAAGGGGGCTTGACTGTTGATTTCATCGCCAGATTTCATCTGAATGGTAAAGGTAGAGTAATCGGATGCCGCCGTATATTTGAGGTCAAATGAAAGCTCAAAATTGGGCGTAGTTGCATATTCTGCGTAATACCCAATCGGTGCGGAACTTGTTGCCGCAGCATTTCCAACCTGAATTTCGCCCGTTTTGAAGATACGGTCACTGTACGTTTCGTTATACAAATCGGACAAAACCAACAATTTGGTCGTGCTGTATTTTGCCGTCAAGGTCAAATCTTCCGTTACGGGAGTTTCAAAATCGTACGCAGTTTCCCCGTTATACCAACCGACGAAATCGTATCTATAAGAATTAAGCGACTTGGTAGGGTCATCAGGACGGGCAACCGTTGTGCCGCCAAGCACGGTGGTGGACTTCGCGGACGAGCCGTTGTTTGCATTGAACGTTACCGTGTAATATTTCGGTTTTTCAATGGGAGAAAACGTACCGTCGGAGGTCAAATTGATGTTTGCCGTGACAGGGGTGGAGAAATCGTATAAATCACCGTTTAAGTACCAATTATAAATATAGTAGTAATTTTCGTCTTCTTCCTTCGTTTCACTCAAATGCGCGGGATATTCCACACATTCGCCGCTGTTTACCAATACGCCGTTTGCTCCGTTAAAGGTAACTTCGTGCTTCATGCTCCAACTCGTCGCAAAATAATCAAGGCTCATATCATTGCTGACAAAAAGCTGTTCT
>JAFWAN010000039.1 GCA_017507585.1 Clostridia bacterium | reverse complement strand
ATTTCCTGCTGTCTGTTTTCACTGCCTGCCATCACGGAATCCCCGCCCGACATAAGCTGGATATAGTCGATCATAACCAAATCCAAACCGTCCGCAGAGGATTTTAAACGGCGGCATTTGGACAAAATTTCCGCAGGCGTAATTCTCGGCGAATCGTCGATATGGATCTTACTCTTCTTCAACTGATCCCCTGCAAGCATCAGCTTTTTCCATTCTTTCGCGCCCAAAGTACCGTCCTGCGCCTTTTGCATACTGACGTTGGCATACGAGCAAATCAAACGTTCGACAATTTCCGTACGCGGCATTTCGAGGGAGAATACGGCGCAGGTCTTTCCCGCGCGCAAGGACGCATTTTCCACCAAGTTCATCGCAAGCGACGTTTTACCCATACCGGGACGAGCTGCAATGACGATCAACGCACCCGCTTTTAAGCCGTGCGTCAGCTTGTCCAAGCGCTTGTAACCCGTCGGTACACCGCGGAAGGAATCGGGATCCGCCTGCAACATTTCAAATTTGTGCAGAACTTCCCCAATGATGTCCCCTTCGTCCATACGCAACAGCTCGGATCTTTCCGATTGCTTGGAAATATCGTAGATGCTCTTTTCCGCAAAAGCAAGCGCAGCCTGCTCGTCCGTACCCTTCATCGAGGTTTCGATGATCTTTCTCGACGCGCGGATGAGCTTACGATTGATGCTGTCGCGGGAAATAATCTCGTAGTACGATTTATAATTCGCCGCCGACGGCGTAATTTGCGTCAATTCGGTCAAATAGACGATGCCGCCTGCTTTTTCTAAGGTGTTTTCCCCTTCCAACTCGTCTGAAACGGTGACCAGGTCGATGGGCTTGCGCTGATTGAATACCCTGTGCATAGCGCGCAGAATATACTTGTGCGATTCTTGATAAAAATCGTCTTCCGTCAGCTTTTCCACCAACTCGCTCGCGATTTCGTTGTCGATGAGAAGGCAACCCAAAAGCGCCATTTCTGCATCACGGTTGTAAGGCATTGTATTGATTTCGTTTGCCATAGTATTTCTCCATAGGCGGTATTTCAAAGCATACCTGCCCCTATTGCTTTATAAAAGTGCTTTAAATTCTTCTAACGTATTTTTAAATTCTTCCATTGCCGCCTTGAAGGGTGCGTCGGTGGTCAAATCCACCCCAGCCTGCTTCAAAATGGATACGGGATCCGTACAGCCGCCCGAGGAAAGGAAGTTAAAATAATCATCCACCGCAGGTTTTCCTTCCGTTAAAATACGCTTTACAATGGAAATGGCAGAGATGATCCCCGTCGCGTATTTATAAACGTAAAACGCACTGTAAAAATGCGGGATCCTTGCCCATTCGTAGGCGATTTGTTCGTCTTGAACCATACCGTCCCCAAAATAATCCTTGTTTAACTGATAATATACCTCGTTCAGACTTTCCTTGGTCAACGCCTCGCCCGCTTCCGCTTTTGCGTGGGCAATCTGCTCAAATTCGGCAAATTGCGCCTGACGGAATAAGGTCGCACGGATGGTATCCATATAGTAATTAAGCAGGTATTTTTTCAGGTTTTTATCTTCCGTGTTCTTGTAAAGGTGTTTCAACAGCAACACTTCGTTTACCGTGCTGGCAATTTCCGCAAGGAAAATGGTATAATCCGCCTTAGAATAGGGTTGCGTCTCTTGAGATTTATACGTATGCAACGCGTGTCCCATTTCGTGCGCAATGGTGAAAATGTCATTGGTCGTTTCCTGATAATTCAACAAAACGTAAGGATGCACGTCGTAGATCCCTGCAGAGTACGCCCCACAGCGTTTCCCTTCGCTTTCGCAAACGTCGATCCAACCCTCGTTTCTGCCTCTTCTTAAAAGGTTTTGATATTCTTCACCGAGGGGCGCAAGCCCATCGATGACCAACTGATACGCTTCTTCAAAAGGCAATTTGATATCCGCGTTGGCTACCAAGGGCAGATATACGTCGTACATATGCTGTTCTTCGATGTTCAGCACTTGTTTACGCAAAGAAATATATTCGTGTACGCTGGGCAAGGCTTCGTGTACGGCTTTGATCAAGTTCTCATACACGATAGGATCTACATCCTCGCCGTCCATCGCCATCGCCATACAGCTGTCATAACGACGTACCGTCTTATAAAAGACGTTTTTCTTGACGTTGCTGTAATAGGTCTGCGCCAAAGTATCAATGACCTTTTCGTATGCGCCGTAGTATTTTTCAAACCATTCTTTACGCACCGCAGGATCACGGTCGCGAAGCGCTACGCCGTACAAGCCGTGGCTCATCTGTACTTCTTCCCCGTTCAACGTTGCCTTGGGCAGGTTGAGGTTGGCGTTGTTGAGCATATTGAAAACGCTTTGGAAATCCCCCATAACGTCTCCGCCGAGCATCAGGATTTTTTCTTCCGCCTCGCTTAATACGTGCGCCTTTGCGCCTGCGATTTTGCGGAGCTTATAATCGTATTCGGCAAAATCGGGATCGGCGATGAATTGTTGTAACACCCCATCGTCCAACGCCGTCAGTTCGGGTTCGACAAAAGAAAATTCTGCAAAAATTTTCGAGATCATTGCGCCGACCTGCGCGTGCGCGGAGGTGTATTTGGAAATTCGCATATCCTCATCGTGGCGCAAATGCGCATAGAGGTATACTTTTTCGATGTTACGCGAAATAGCATCAATCACCCGTAAGCATTCCAGCAACATTTGCTTATCGCCAAGTTTGCCTTTGTATATCGTAAAATCGAACGCTTCGCATTCTCTTTCAATTTGTTTAAATTCTTCTTTCCAAGCCTTATCCGACAGGAAAATATCCGTTAAATTCCACTTTAATGCTTGGGCAATATCTTTTCTTTCCATATCTGATTTTTCCTTTTTGTTGTGAGGTAGTGAAACACGAAGCCTCGTTTAAACGCATAGATACAATGCGCTGCCCCCTCGTAAACGCATAGATACAATGCGCTACCCCCTCGTAAACGCCTATCACAGTGAATGCGCGAGGTCATCTACAAAAACGTACGAAAAGACACCTTACTGCGTCCAACGTCAGGTTGGCCAGCGTTTCGCTGGACCTTGTAAAGAGTGTTTTCACACTTTCTTTATGCCGTTCCGCGTATCACATAGATGCAGTGCGCCGCAACCTCGTAAACGCATAGATACAAGTAGTTCAAGGCGCGGCGAGTATGCCGATGGGAGCGTACATAGGCGTACGTGACCAAGGCACACGGAGCCGCAACGCAGAAATACGCCGTATATATGTGT
>JAFWAN010000038.1 GCA_017507585.1 Clostridia bacterium | reverse complement strand
GTTTATCCGTGCGACCACGCGCGGCAACGGTACGGTGGGCGAGGACGTTACGGCGCAGGTTTTGACCATTCGTTCTTTCCCTTTGAAGATCGATTATCAAGGTACTTTGGAGGTAAGAGGGGAAGCGGTGATCCGTTTGTCCGTGTTGGACGCGTACAACCAAACGGCGGCAGAGCCTTTGAAAAACGCGCGTAACGCGGTGGCGGGCGCGATCCGTAATTTGGACCCGAAAGTGACCGAAACGCGCAAGCCTGATATTTACTTCTACGACGTCAATTATACCTCGGACGGGGTACCCATGTCCCAAACGAACGCGCACGATTTTCTCATAAAACAAGGCTTTAAGGTGTTTCCTTACTTCCGTGTGTGCAAAACGCAGGAAGAGGTTTTTGCGGCGATTGCCGAGGTAGAAATCGAGCGTAAAAATTTGGACGTTTTGACGGATGGCGCGGTAATCAAGCTGAACGATGCGGAGCTTCGCGAAGAGCTTGGCTTTACCGATAAATTCCCTCGTTGGGCGTTGGCGTACAAGTTCGAGGCAGAAGAAGTAACCACGCTTTTGAAAGAGGTGATTTGGCAAGTTGGCAGAACGGGAAAATTGACGCCGCTTGCCTTGCTTGACCCTGTCGAATTGGGCGGCGCGACTGTGTCGCGCGCAACCTTAAACAATTACGGCGACATTTTGAGAAAGGACGTAAAAATCGGTTCTCGTGTGTTGGTGCGCCGATCCAACGAAGTCATCCCTGAAATTTTGGGCGCGACCGAGCATAACGCAGACAGCCGCGAGGTAGAAAAGCCCAAGATGTGTCCTGCTTGCGGTCAAGCCTTGACGGAGGTGGGCGCGCATTTGTTCTGCCCGAATAAGCACTGTACGCCGCGTATCGTGGCGATGCTGGACCATTATGCAAGCAAAAACGCGATGAATATAGACGGTTTTTCCGAGAGCACCGCTTTGCTGTTGGTGGAACGGGAAAAGGCAGTCAAATTTTCCGATTTGTACCGTTTAACGGTGGAAGATTTGGCAGAGCTGGAAGGCTTTAAGGATAAAAAAATCAACAACCTTTTGACAGCGATTGAAAAGAGCAAGACCCCTACCATGGACGCGTTCATTTATGCAATCGGCATCGGCGGCGTGGGCAGAGTGGCGGCGAAAGACCTTGCCGCGCGCTTCCAAAATATGGAAAATTTAAAAGCGGCGACCTTAGACGATTTGATCGCCCTTGAAAACGTGGGAGAGATCACGGCGAACGCAATTTTGGCATATTTCCAAGATGAGGAAAACCTTGCGGAGCTTACGGCGTTGACCGAGGTAGGCGTTACGCCCGTATGGTCCAATGAAAAGAAAGAGGGGATATTCTCAGGCGAATCCGTGGTGCTGACGGGTACGCTGACAAACTTTAAACGGAGCGAAGCGCAAAAGCTGATTGAGGAACGCGGCGGCGTATGTCAATCGTCCGTCACGGCAAAAACCACCTTGGTGTTGGCGGGTGAAGAGGCAGGCAGCAAGCTTGCCAAAGCGCAGAAATTAGGGATTCGTATCATCGATGAAGCAACCTTCCAACAGATGTTACAGCAGTAAAATGAACCGCATAAAGGAGCCGAGAGATCGGCTCTTTTATAATTTATTATAAAAAAAGTAAAAAAAGTGGCGGTGGGGGCTTGAAATTTTCAAAAAGGTATGCTATAATGGTACGACCCAGAGATTGGGCACTACGTAAAAGAGGATGAAAACCTATGCTCAGTATGACGGGTTACGGAAAAGGCGAATATGCAGAAGGCGGGTTAGAGCTTACCTGCGAAATCAAGACGGTGAACAACCGTTATTTGGACGTTTCGATTAAGGCGCCTCGCATTTTTGCGGCGTATGAAGACGTGGTCAGAAACACGATCAGAAAGAAATTGACCCGCGGTCACGCGGACGTATATATTTCCTTGAAAGACAAACGCGAGAAGGAAAGCAACTTAGCGCCCGATTTGGCGTTGGCGGCGTCCTACGTGGCGGCGGCGAATGCGCTGAAAGAAGCGTTCCCCGATTTGCCCAACGACGTGACTTTATCGTC
>JAFWAN010000037.1 GCA_017507585.1 Clostridia bacterium | reverse complement strand
GGCGGCAAAAAGCGCAGAAAGGACTTTACCACGGCAAAGCAGGCGATGGAAATGATCGCGTATTTCTTCGACGATTCGTTCACGTGTGAATACCGTTTTGACGCAGCGACGGTCAAGACGGTACTGAAAGGCTTTGCGGCGGCGTACGATTACGCAGACGATTGCTCCGCTTGGTTTGACAAGGTGAAAACGGTGGCGGCGGCAAACGGGTTTGCGACGGATATGAAAGCGTACAAGGCGGATCCTACGGCGTACCCCGGCAACGTTTCGGACGTGGCGGAGATGCTGCGTATCGCAACCACGGGGCTTTCCAATACCCCTGACCTTTGGACGATTATGCAAATTTTAGGCAAAGAAAAGACGCTTGCGCGCCTGAACAAAGCAATTGACAATTTATAATCAATCTATCATAGGAGAAATATTATGGTTAAAATTTTACAATACGGCGAAGGGAACTTTTTGCGTACGTTTGTGGACGCCTATTTCGATGCATTGAACAAAAGCGGAGTAGGACAATACGAAGTCAACATTGTCAAACCCATCACGTTCGGAACCTTGGAACGTTTTGAAAAGCAGAACAATAAATATCATATCGTTTTGCGCGGTGTGGAAAACGGCGAGGCGGTGGAAAACGTTTTTGCCATCGATTCTTTGGCGCAGGTGATTGATCCGTTTGCGGATCCCGATGCGTATTATGCATTGGCGAAAGATCCCGATTTAAAAATCATCGTTTCCAACACCACGGAAGCAGGGATTTACTTTAACGGCAACGACAGCGTGGACGGCTTTGAAACGGTTACCTATCCTGCAAAATTGACCAAATTCCTTTACACTCGTTTCCAAGCGGGTTTGGACGGCGTATACCTTATGCCCGTCGAATTGATCGACAACAATGCAGACGAGCTGAAAAAATGCGTGGATAAATATATCGAGCTGTGGGATTTGCCTGCGGACTTCAAGGCGTGGAACGAGGAGAAGAATTTCTACTGCAATACCCTGGTTGATCGTATCGTATCGGGGTATCCCCGCGACGAAGAAACAAAAGCGCATTTGTTATCGCTCATCGGTAAGCAGGACGATTTGATGTCGATTGGCGAACCGTTCGGTTTGTGGGCGGTAGAAAACAAGGGGAATATTTCCGATTATATTAAAGAGGGGATCCACAATATCGAGGTGGTATTGACCAACGATATCGGGTATTATAAAAAACGCAAGGTACGCGTTTTGAACGGCAGTCACACCAACCTTGTGCCTACGGCATTGATGCTTGGCGCGGTGACGGTGTATGATTGTATGCAGGATGATAAATTGTCGGCGTTTATCGACCGTGCGTTGAAAGAGGAAATTATTCCTTTCGTATCCAACGACATAGCGGCAACGACGGCGTTTGCGGAAAGCGTAAAAGAGCGTTTCCGTAACCCTTACCTCAACCATTTATTGACCAGCATTTCTTTGAACAGTATATCCAAATGGCGTGCGCGCGTTTTGCCCAGCTTCCGCGATTATTACGAAAAGTACGGCAAAATCGCCCCCAACCTTACGGTAGGCTTTACCTACCTTATGGCAATGTACGCCTTGCTTGAAAAGACGGACGCAGGGTACGAAGTACAGCTTCCCACCCGCAAGATTACCTTGCAGGATGATCAGCCGTACTTGGATTATTTCGCAGGTAAAAATTCCGTCCGCGGCTTTATGCAGAAAACGGACGTTTGGGGCGAGGACTTGACCGCTTACGCAGGCTTTGCAGAAGCGGTAGAAAGCGGCATGGAAAAAATCTACAAGGGTGAATGCTTGATATGACGAAAGACGTAATCATCAACGAGAAAGACAACGTCGGGATCTCCTTGGACGGTAAAGAGGGGATCCCTGCGGGACATAAATTTGCCCTGAAGGATATTGCGCAAGGGGAATACGTCGTCAAATACGGCGAAATCATCGGAAGAGCGACCCAAAATATCGCCAAGGGGGAATGGGTACATACCCACAACGTAAAATCGCACTTGGATGAAAACGTAGCGTACAGCTACGATTTTCACGCCAACGTTCCCCAAAAAACGCAGTTGACCTTTCAGGGGTATAAACGCGCAAAAGGCCGTGCGGGGATCCGCAACGAAATCTATATCATCCCCACGGTCGGGTGCGTCAACAACGTATGTATTCGGCTTGCCAAAGAGGCGCAGGCTCTCGTGCAAGGCAGTATCGACGGCATCTATGCATTGACCCATCAGTTTGGCTGTTCGCAGCTTGGCGCGGACAATGAAAATATCAAAAAACTGCTGTGCGCGATTGCCCTCAATCCCAACGCGACGTTTGTTTTGTTCGTGGGGTTGGGTTGTGAAAATAACGGTTTGGACGGTATCAAAGAAAGCCTTGCGCCTTACGGCAGAGAGAATATCGAATATTTCAACTGCCAAGACGTATCGGACGAACACGCGTACGGTATGGAGATTTTGAAAAAGTTTATTGACAAAGCAAAGGATTTAAAACGCGAAGCGGTGGATTTGTCGCAGCTTTGTATCGGGTTGAAATGCGGCGGCAGCGACGGATATTCGGGCTTGACCGCAAACCCTTTGGTCGGTAGAATTTCCGACCGCATCGTTGGGGCGGGCGGCAGCGCGATTTTGACGGAAGTCCCTGAAATGTTCGGCGCAGAACAGCTGCTTATGAACAAGTGTAGAAACGTGCAGGTGTTCGAGAAATATAAAAAGATGATCGAGGACTTTAAGGCGTATTATACCACGCAAGGCTTCCCCGTTTACGAAAACCCCAGCCCCGGTAACAAAAAGGGCGGGATCACGACTTTGGAAGAAAAATCCCTTGGTTGTATCGAAAAGGCGGGCTCCAGCGAAATTGTGGACGTTTTGGCGTACGGCGAGACGTTGGACAGCAGTGAAAGCAAAGGGGGCGTGTACGCATTGAACGCGCCCGGCAACGATTTGATCGCGGCAACGGCATTGGCGGCAAGCGGCGCGCAAATCGTGTTGTTTACTACGGGCAGAGGCACGCCGTTCTCCACGTTTGTTCCTACGATGAAAATTTCCACCAACGACCGCTTGGCAGGCGTGAAACGAGGTTGGATCGATTTCAACGCCTACGGAATGGACGAGGACGGTTTGTTCAACCTCTTATTGCAGACGGTAAACGGCGAATATATTTGTAAGAGCGAAGACGTGCGAGAAATTGCATTTTATAAGACAGGAGTAACGTTATGAGCTACATTAAAGACAATTTTTTACTGACGAATAAAACTGCGGAAAAGCTGTATTTTGGCTACGCCAAGGATATGCCCATTTTCGATTATCATTGTCATTTGCCCGAAAAACAGATTTTGGCAAACGAGACCTTTAACGACGTGTACGAAATTTGGTTGGCGGGGGATCACTACAAATGGCGTTTGATGCGTAACTACGGCGTGGACGAGGCGTACATCACGGGGGATAAATCGCACAAGGAAAAATTCCTTGCGTACTGTAAGACCCTTGGCACGGCGTTCGGCAACCCATTGTATCATTGGTCGCAGGTGGAATTGAAAGAATTTTTCAACTGCGAAATTGAAATCAATGAACAGAATGCGGAACTTATTTGGACGTGGTGCAACGATTATATCGCGCTGAACAAGATTACGCCTCAGAAACTGATTGAACAGTCGAACGTGACCCATCTTTTTACGACCAACGAAATTTTCGACGATTTGTCGACTTTCCCCAAGATTGCGCAAAAGGGTTACAAATTTAAGGTAATTCCTGCGTTCCGCGCAGATAAAATCATGAACATCGAAGCGGCGCAATACAACGATTTTATTGCAAAGCTTGGCGAAGTTGCAGATTTGGACGCGTTGGAAGCAAAGATTGAACAGCGCTTGCAGGCGTTTATCGAAGTGGGAACGACGGCGGCGGACGTTGCGCTTCAAAGCGTATATCCCATCGCGGACAAAGCGGACGCGGCACGCGTGTTTGACAAACGCAGAAAGGGCGAAAACGTAACGGATGCGGAAAGTGAAATTTTCAAAGGCTATTTGACCTATTTCCTTTTCAAACTGTATGCAAAATACAATATCGCGACGGAATTGCACGTAGGCGCAATGCGTAACAACAACACGCAAATGTTGGGCAAATTGGGCTTGGATACGGGCTATGACAGCATCGCGGAGGATAACTCGATTAAGTATATGTCCCGCCTGTTTGACAGATTGGATATGGAAAATGCGTTGCCTAAGACGATTGTATTCAACCTCAACCCCAAGATGAACACGGAAATTATGACCCTGATCGGCTGTTTCCAAAGCGCGGAGGCGAAAGGCAAAATGCAATACGGCCCTGCATGGTGGTTCTTGGATAACAAAGTCGGTATGGAAAAGCACTTGCAGGATTTGACGGCAACGGGGCATATCGGCGCGTTTGTCGGGATGCTGACGGACAGCCGTTCGCTCCTTTCCTATCCTCGTCATCATTACTTCCGCCGTATCTTGTGCAACTACTTTGGTACGATGATGGAAAATGGTGAGATGACTGCGGACGAAGCGTTTGTGGGCGAAGTCGTAAAAGACGTTTGCTACCGCAACGCTATGGCGTATTTGAATATGAAATAACGAAAAAAGCAAGCGTTTGTACGCTTGCTTTTTTTAACCCCAAAGGGGAGAATATTCAAAAAAATCCGCCTGTGCCGCACCTCGACGAAGGGTGAACCCGCGTTTCGCAGGTGGGTGCCGCATCTGAACGCCTCGAACTTTCCGTAAAACAGACCTTGTCTATCGTCCCGAATAACCGCTCCCGAATATATAATGTGGATTCCGCATAAACGTCGAACTCCGAACACCGCAGATCATCTATATTATACAATATCGGCTTGGGCTTTGTCAACAGATTGAAAGGCGTATATTGTTTTTGTTATAAAGGTACGACGCCGTTTAATTTTTCCAGGAAAAGAAAAATCTCCGGTTCAAAACTCAGGCCAAAGCGTTTGTCGGGTACTTCTTTGGCGGAACGGCGAATGCTCCTCGTTACGAAATCAGAAGCAAGGTAAATGGCCTCGGACACGTGCTTACCGCGGGCAAGACAGCCTACGAACGCCGAGGCGAATACGTCGCCTGCACCGCAGAAAAATCCTTCCACGTTTTCATGGGTAAACGAGTACATGCCCCCGTTCTTTCCCGTGAAATATACGCTGATGTCGCTGCCGTCCATAATCCCCGTGATGATGGGGATCGTCCCCAAAGCACGCAAACGATCCAATGCCTCGCCGACGTTCTTTTTCGTAAGAGGATAGGGAAGATCGGCAAGAAGACACGCCTCCGTGGCGTTGGGCAAAATATACTCCGCCTCACGGCACAGTTCTCGCATTTTTGCAACGTATTCGGGGGTAAAACCTGCGTACAAATCTCCGCTGTCGCCCATGACGGGATCGACGATCAATTTACCGCCCTCTTTCAAAAATTCCTTTTTGATTTGGGATACCTTATCGATTTGCTCGATAGAGCCTAAGTATCCGCTGTAAATATAATCAAACTCTAACCCCAGCGTTTTCCAATGCGCCAAAATGCCCGAAATATCCTCGGTGAGGTCGCGGAAAGTGTAGCCGTCAAACCCGCCCGTGTGGGTGGAGAGCAGCGCTGTGGGTAGAATATTGCATTCTACACCGCAGGCGGAAATGATAGGCAAAGTAGCGGTCAAAGAACATTTTCCAACGCAAGACACGTCGTTAATGGCAAGTATTCGCATCTTTTTGCCTCCTTTTCAAGAAAAATTTATAATTTAATTATAAAACTCTTGCTTTTTTTTGTCAAGCAGAGTAAAATAGTATCGTAATAAAAAAGTGAAATTTTCACAAAGAAGAGGTAGAATATGGTCATTACAGGCGAAACGAAATCTAACGTAGTATCGTTTGCAGATTTTGAAAAGTACGAAAATCAAATCGTAACCATCAAGGGTACGATCCACAATATCCGTATGATGTCCGATTTTGCATTTGTCATCGTACGTACGGCGCGCGAAACGATTCAGTGCGTATATGCGGAGAGTTTTTCCGATTATCGTATGGGCGAAGACGTAAAAGAGGAATGCGCGGCGAAAATCACGGGTAAGGTCGTTGCGGGTGAAACGAAGGACGGTTCTAAACGTTTTGAGCTGCAAATCCACAACATCGAGCTTTTGTCCCACCCTGCGGATATTCCTCCCGTGGTTATCACGAAAAAGCAGGTCAACTGCGATCTTTCGACCAAACTTGACTACCGTCCCGTTACCTTGCGTAACCCCAAGGAACGCGCGATTTTTAAATTGCAGGAAGGGATTCAGCGCGGCTTCCGCGAATATTTGACGCAGGAAGGCTTCACCGAAATCCACTCGCCCAAGATCAATTTTGCAGGCGCAGAGGGCGGCACCAACGTGTTCAAGTTGGACTACTTTGGCAAGCAGGTATATCTTGCGCAATCGCCTCAGCTTTACAAGCAGGCAATGGTTGCGGTGTATGAAAGGGTGTTCGAAATCGCGCCCGTTTTCCGCGCGGAGCATCACGATACCAGCAGACATTTGAACGAATACATTTCTATGGACTTTGAAATGGGCTTTATCGACAGTTTCGAAGACATTATGCAAATGGAAACGGGCGTGTTGAAATACATTATGAACCTTTTGAAGACGGAATATAAAAACGAAGTGGAACTTCTCCACATCGAAATCCCCGAAATCAAGGAAATTCCCGTGCTGAAATTCATGGAAGCGAAAGAAGTCATTATGAAGAAGTTCAAATATCAGCCTACGGATATGAAGGACTTTGACCCTGAAGAAGAACAGATTTTGGGTAAATATGCGAAAAAGCAGTTCAATTCCGATTTCATTTTCATCACGCATTATCCTTCCAAAAAGCGTCCTTTCTACACGATGGACGATCCTGAAGATCCCGAATATACGTTGTCTTTCGACCTTTTGTTCAGAGGGTTGGAAATTACCTCTGGCGGTCAGCGTGTACACGATTACAACGCGCAGGTTGCAAAGATGGAAAAATTGGGTATGAACCCTGAAGAATTTGCTACCTATCTTATGCTGCATAAGTACGGTGCGCCCCCCCATGGCGGGCTTGGTTTGGGCTTAGAACGTTTGACGATGCATCTTTTGGGTGCGAAGAACGTGCGTGAGGCGACTATGTTCCCTCGTGATATCAACCGCGTTACTCCTTAAAAACGCATATATGCGTCGCATTTCTTCGTCGCAGATGCGCTTTTCTCGGTCACGCCAACCTGACGTTGGACGCAGTAATGTGTCTTTTCGTGCGTTTCTGTGGTTGGCTTCGTGCATTCACTAAAAAGGTTTTGAAGGGAATTATTATGTGGAACGGTAAGAAAAAAGCAATTACGTTCAGTTTTGACGACGGCGTTTGGCAAGACGAGCCATTGGTTGCCATTCTTAATCGCTACGGTTTGAAAGGCACGTTTAATTTGAACAGCGGTTCGTTTGGGTCCCTTGACACGTACGAAGCATTTGGGAAAAAGATCTGCCGCGACCGTTTGAAAGAAACGGAGGTCAAAGCGGTTTATGCGGGACAAGAAGCGGCGGTGCATACGCTTACGCATAAAAACTTAACCCAACAAACAGACGAGGAAGTCCTTCGCCAAGTGGACGAAGATAGAAAAAATCTCGAACGGATATTTGGATATCCCGTGGTCGGTATGGCATATCCCTGCGGCGGCGTCAACAACGACGAACGCGTAGCGGCTTTGATTGGAGCGAATACACCCATTCGATACGCGCGGACGATTACAATGACGCATACCTTTGATTTGCAGAAAGACAATCTATTGCAGTTTAACGCAACGGCGCATTTTTTGGACAAGGATTTAGAACGTATCGCCGACGAATTTTTGGCGATGGATCCTGATAAGGAACAGCTCTTTTACATTTGGGGGCATAGCTACGAATTGGATGCCCACAATGCTTGGGATCGCTTTGAGAAATTCTGCCAAAAAATTGCAAATCGCGCGGATATATTCTACGGCACGAACCGTGAAGTGTTATTATGAAAAAGACGATAAAAATAGACGATCTTTGTTGTCAGCGCTGCGCCGATCAAATGGCGGTAAAGCTTGCCCTCATCGACGGGGTGCGCGCGGCAAAGGGGAATTATAAAAAGGGCCTTATATTTGTCGAAGTCAGCGATATGGTGTCGGACGAACAAATCAAGGCGGTATTCGAGGGAACAGGGATGAACGTACTCTCGATCGAAAAGAGAAAAGGGATTTTCGGTTAACACCCAAAAATCGCTTTACAAAAACGAGTAAATACGATATAATAACTAAAAATTGAATTTAAAAGCGTTTATCGAGGACAACGCTTTTACGTAAACCCCGCACAGAGAAATTCCGTTTTGCTGAGAGGAACAAGGGGCGTGTAGAAGATATCCCCTCGCCAGCTGATTCGACCAAATTCTCTACATTATTATATATATAAGAGGAGAGTAATCGGATACGGGTTTGCATTCCGTGATCAGGTGCAACAAATGATGGTTTGTTTTGGTGGTTGATAAAAGCCGTAGTGTTTTTTCCAAAGCACAACGGTTTTTTTGTTTAGAAAAGAAAAACTCATTCGAGGAGAAAAATATATGTCTATGTACAAGAAAGTCGACACGTCTTTGAATTTTGTCGAAAGAGAGAAAGAGGTTGTCGAATACTGGAACGAAAAGAAGGTATTTGAAAAGAGTATGCAGGCGACGGAGGGGAATGCAGAATTTTCCTTCTACGACGGTCCGCCTACGGCAAACGGAAAACCGCATATCGGGCATATTTTGACCCGCGTTATGAAAGATATCGTACCCCGTTACCAAACGATGAAAGGCAAACACGTTTTGAGAAAAGCGGGTTGGGATACGCACGGCTTGCCCGTAGAGCTTGAGGTTGAGAAAAAACTCGGTATGGAAAACAAATCCGAGATTGAAAGCTACGGTATCGAGCCCTTCATTATGAAGTGTAAAGAATCCGTTTGGCAGTATTCTAACGAATGGAAAAAAATGTCCGACCGCGTTGGGTACTGGTGCGATATGGACAACCCTTACGTTACCTATCACGACGATTATATCGAATCGGAATGGTGGGCATTGAAAGAAATCCACAAAAAGGGTTTGCTCTATAAGGGGCACAAAATCGTGCCTTATTGCCCCCGTTGCGGGACGGCGCTTTCCTCGCACGAAGTGGCGCAAGGCTATAAGGACGTAAAACAACTGACCGCGTTTGTAAAATTCAAGGTGAAGAATGCGGAAAACACCTACATTCTCGCCTGGACAACGACCCCTTGGACGTTGCCCTCCAACGTGGCTTTGTGTATGAACCCTGCATTTGACTACGTTACCGTTCAGATGGAAGAAAGCGGTGAAAAATATATCCTTGCCGAAGGCTTGCTGAAAAACGTGCTTGACGAAGAGGGGTATACCGTACTTTCCACGAAGAAGGGCAGTGATTTTGAATATACCGAATACGAGGCGTTGTATCCTTTCGGCAAAGAAAAGTTCAACTACCGCGAAAAATCCCATTACGTGACCTGCGACAATTACGTAACGCTGTCGGACGGTACGGGCGTCGTACACATTGCGCCCGCGTTCGGTGAAGACGACTACAAGGTCGGCAAACGTTACAACCTGCCCGTGGTGCAGTTGATCACGGAAGAGGGTAAATTCCCCGCAGGCTGCGGTGACTTTACGGGGGTTGGCGCACAGGCGGCGGATCCGTTGGTTGTAAAAGATTTGAAAAACCGCGGCTTGCTTTTGAAGACGATGGAATTTATGCACAACTATCCTTTCTGTTGGCGTTGTGATACTCCGTTAATCTATTATGCGCGTTCCAGCTGGTTTATCAAGGTTACGGCAATCAAGGACAGATTGATCGAAACCAACCGTTCGGTCAATTGGATGCCTGATACCATCAAGGAAGGCCGTATGGGGAACTTCCTTGAAAACGTCATCGATTGGGGCTTGTCCCGTGACCGTTATTGGGGTACGCCTTTGCCCGTTTGGGTTTGTGACGATTGCGGTGAAATCGACGTCATCGGTTCCCGCGCGGAATTGGCTGAAAAATGCGGTGCGCCGAAGGATATCGAACTGCACCGTCCTTATTTGGACGATTTGACCTGTAAGTGCGGCAAGTGCGGCGGTAAAATGCGCCGTACGCCGGAGGTTATCGACTGTTGGTTCGACTCTGGTTCTATGCCTTTTGCACAATATCATTATCCGTTTGAAAACAAGGATTTGTTCGAACAGACGTTCCCTGCGGATTTCATTTCCGAAGCGGTGGACCAGACGCGCGGTTGGTTCTATACCCTGCTCGTTATCTCCACGCTGCTGTTTGACAAGGCGCCGTTTAAAAACTGTATCGTGCTTGGTCACGTCAACGACAAAAACGGTATCAAGATGTCGAAACATAAAGGCAACGTCGTAGACCCTTGGTCCGTTTTGGATAAGCAGGGTGCAGACGCCGTACGTTGGTATTTCTACACCTCGTCCGCGCCTTGGCTGCCTTCCCGTTTCTATCCCGAAGCAGTCAGCGAAGCGCAGAGAAAATATATGGGTACGCTGTGGAATACTTACGCATTCTTCTGTCTGTATGCGGATATTGATAATTACAACCCCGCAGATTACGATTTGAAGATGTGTAAATTGTCCTTGATGGACAAATGGATTTTGTCCAAGCTGAACACGCTCATCGATACCGTGGATAAAAACCTTGCCGTATATAATATTACGGACAGCGCGCGCGCGTTGCAGGATTTCTCGGATATTCTTTCCAACTGGTACGTACGCCGCGGCCGCGATAGATATTGGGGCAGTGAAATGACGGAAGACAAGGCGGCGGCATATACGACTCTTTGGTACGTGTTGACGACGTTTGCAAAATTGACCGCGCCTTACACGCCGTTTATTGCAGAGCAAATGTACCTGAATCTCGTTCCCGCATTCTTCAAGGATGCGCCCGAATCCGTGCATCTTTGCGATTTCCCCGTATACGACGCGTCTATGGTAGACGAACGTTTGGAAAAGGGTATGGATACGGTGCTTGACGTTGTAAACCTCGGCAGAGCCGCGCGTAACGCAGGTAACGTGAAAAACCGTCAACCGCTTTCCGAAATGTACGTTGTCACGGCAAAGGCAGAGGATTTGGACGACGGTTTGAAAGCGATCGCGTTGGACGAACTCAACATCAAAGCCTATAAATCCGCAGAAGACGCCAACGAATTTATTTCGTACAAGTTAAAACCGCAATTAAAGACGATCGGTCCTAAGTACGGTAAAAAGCTCGGTATGATTAAATCTTTCTTGGAGGGTTGTGATGCAAAAGCGGCGAAGGCTGTGGTAGATGCGGTAAAAGACGGCGGTCAGTACGTTTTTGAAAATGATGCGGAAGTCGTTTTGTCGGAAGAAGATTTGCAGATCTTTACCGAAAGCAAGTCCGGCTTCATTTCCGCAAGCGATAAGGGCGTGACGGTTGCATTGAATACCGCATTGACGGAAGAATTGATCGTCGAGGGGATCGAACGTGAGCTTGTATCGAAGGTGCAGGCAATGCGTAAAGAGGCGGATTTCTTGATCACCGACCGAATCGCTATCTATTATATTGCGGAAGGAAAAGCGAAAGAAGTTTTGTCCACGGCAGCATTCAAGGACGACGTATTGGCTGTTTCCGTTGCGGAAGGCAGTGTGGAGAATGCAAATATCACCAAAGAAGTAGACGTAAATGGTGAAAAGGTTACCTTGTCTTTGGTGAAAATGTCGAAATAACGAACTTTTCAACTTTTTTTGGAAAAATTTTAAAAAATTGCAAAAAAATAGTTGACAAAGAAAAAAACAAGTGGTAATATATACAAGCTAACGCAACCGCGCCAGGCAAAAATGAAAAAACTTAAAAAATAAAAAATATTTTTAAAAAGTTTGAAAAAATGCTTGACAAGGCGAAACGGATTGTGGTATTATATACAAGCTGTCGCCGCGGAAGTGGTCAGCCCGAACTGTAGTTCGGTATCAGAAGATTAAAAATGGAATAAGAAAGAAATGAGATTTTATTTGACAAACAAGCAAATGAAAGGTAATTTCCGTTAAT
>JAFWAN010000036.1 GCA_017507585.1 Clostridia bacterium | reverse complement strand
GAAAATTTATTTTAAAAATAAAAAAGGAGCGTAAAATATGACGGTTCTTGAAAAAGATATTTTGGGGATTTTGACAGAAGACGCGCGTATCTCGGCGGAAAAAATCGCGGCGATGCTTTCGGAGGACGTAACAAAAATCAAAGCGTGTATTGCGGATATGGAAAAAAGCGGATTGCTGGTAAAATACACCGCGATTGTGAACAGTGAAAAAGCAGACGACTCTTTGGTGGAAGCCTTGATCGAGGTTAAGGTTACCCCGAAAAAGAAAGAAGGCTTTGACGGTATCGCAAAACAAATTGCGGCGTTCCCTGAGGTGAAAGCAGTTTATTTGATGAGCGGCGCTTACGATCTTGCCGTATTTATCGAAGATAAGACGTTGCAGCAGGTTTCTCGTTTTGTTTCCGAACGTATTTCCACCTTTGACGGCGTCATTAGTACGGCAACCCACTTCATCTTGAAAAAATATAAAATTGAGGGCGCGTTGACGGAAAAAGAAGACGCGGATTACCGTTTGTCCATTCAGGCATAACCAAAAAATACAATTTCATCGCATACATGGGTATGTCATTTATAAAATGTGAGTAAAAATATGCGTGATTTTATCAATCAAAAATCAAAAAATCTTCAACCGAGCGGTATTCGTAAATTTTTCGATATCGTAACGGTAACGGAAGGGGCGATTTCCTTGGGTGTGGGCGAACCTGATTTTGTCACGCCTTGGAAGGTGCGTTCGGCTGCGATTACGTCGTTACAGCGCGGTTATACGCAGTATACGGGCAATCGTGGGTTGCCCGCCCTTTTACAATTAATTTCCCGATATTTAAACGAGCGTTTTGGGTTGGAATATGACCCGAAGCATATCTTGGTAACGGTCGGCGGCAGTGAGGCGATCGACCTTGCTTTGCGCGCTTGTGTGGAGCACGGCGACGAAGTGCTGATCCCCGACCCTGCATACGTTTCCTATTCCCCTTTGGTGACAATGTCGGACGGCGTCCCCGTACACGTAGAATGTCACGAAGAGGATAATTTTGTCATCAAACCTGAATATTTGGAAAAAGCCATCACCGATAAAACGAAGGCGATTATCTTGACCTATCCCAACAACCCTACGGGCGCGATTATGACGGAGGAGGAGTTGAGAGCGATCGCAGAGGTCATTATCCGTCACGATTTATTGGTAATTACGGACGAAATTTACGCCGAGCTGACCTACGGTAAAAAACACGTTTCCATTGCGTCGTTGCCCGGTATGAAAGAACGCACGGTATATATCAGTGGTTTTTCTAAGGCATTTGCAATGACCGGGTGGCGTTTGGGGTACGTGTGCGCCCCGTCTGCGATTGACGAGGCTATGTTTAAAATTCACCAATACGGCATTATGTGTGCGCCGATTATGTCACAGCACGCAGCGATTGAGGCGTTGAAAGACGGGCTTTCGGATGGGTTTGCAACTGTGGAAGAGATGCGTGATTCTTACGATAAACGCAGAAAATTCGTCTTGCACTCCTTACAAGAAATCGGGTTGTCTTGCTTTGAGCCACGCGGCGCGTTTTATGCCTTCCCCTCTGTAAAGGCGTCGGGGTTGCCCGCGGAACAGTTCGCAGGAGAACTGCTTGCACAGCAAAAAGTAGCGGTTGTTCCCGGTAACGCGTTTGGTAAATTTGGCGAAAATAACGTGCGTATTTCGTATGCAACCAGTATGAACGCGCTGTCCGAGGCATTTGACCGTATGGCGGCGTATTTGAACAGCTTGCGTTAATTACTGTAAAAGTGACAAAAAATGCGTAAAGAATGGTTAAAACAGGTGAAATTATTGTAAAAACCTGCAAAAACCATTGACAAAACGCATAAAATAGGATATAATAACGACAATAAAGGAATTATGCCGTGGCTTTTGGACCTCCAAAAGACACGGTTGTATTTTTAACGTTCCGCAAGCGGGCGGTTTTTTTCGTGTTATTTTGGAAATTTGGGGTTCGTTTGCAGGTTGCAAAATCGCGATAAAGTCTAAAAATATAAAGCGGAACAGGAGGAATAAAATGGCAGAACAGCAATTTATTATGACCCAAAAAGGTTACGACGAAGCGGTAGAACGTTTGAAGTATTTGCAGACGGTAAAACGTCAGGAGATCGTGGAACGCATTGCGGAAGCAAGAAGCCACGGCGATCTTTCCGAAAATGCAGAATACGACGCAGCGCGTAACGAACAGGCTGCAAACGAAGGTGAAATCGTTGATTTGGACTACAAAATCAAAAATGCGGTCATTTTAGAGGTTAGCACGGATACTTCTTTCGTGCATATTGGTTCCAAGGTAACGGTTTACGATGAAGATATGGATGAAGAAGACACCTATGAAATCACCGGTACAACGGAAGCAAACCCTATGGAAAATAAAATTTCCAACGATTCTCCCGTAGGCGCGGCGTTGTTAAAACATAAGGTTGGCGACGTTGTAAAAATCAATGCCCCCGATGGCGAATATAAGCTGATTATTAAGAAAATTTCCTAAAATGGGCATACCAGGTATGCGTTGAAATGGATTAAAAGAAAAATATGAGGTTCACAAATGCAAGAAAATAACAATGCAAAAGCGCCCGTAGAGGCAACGGAAGAAGAGCAGTTGATTGAACAAGCCCGCATCCGTCGTGAAAAATTGGAAAGATTGGTTGAAAGAGGCGAAAACCCCTACGAGCAGGTTAAATATCCCGTTGACGCGGATTCGGAAACGATCAAAAACAATTACGAGGCGTACGAAGGAAAAACGGTTGCGATTGCAGGGCGTATGATGTCCCGTCGTATTATGGGTAAAGCGTCTTTCTCGCATATCGCAGATAAGAGCGGTTTGATCCAAATTTACGTAACCCGTCAGGATATTGGCGAAGAGAATTATACGGCGTACAAAAAGGATTATGACATCGGTGATATTTTCGGTTTGAAAGGCTTTGTTTTCAAAACGCAGACGGGTGAAATTTCCATCCACGTTACCGAATTGACCCTTTTGACAAAATCCCTTCTTCCCCTTCCTGAAAAGCACAACGGTTTGCAGGATAAGGACTTGAAGTACCGTTTGCGTCATTTGGATTTGATTATGAACAAAGACGTGCGCGATACTTTCCGTGTTCGTTCGCAGATTTTGAAAGAAATTCGCAATTTCTTGGACAATCGCGGATATTTGGAAGTGGATACCCCCACCTTATTGCCTTTGGAAATCGGCGCTGACGCAAGACCTTTCAAAACGCACCACAACGCGTTGGATTTGGATATGTATATGCGTATCGAAACCGAACTTTTCTTAAAGCGTTTAATTGTCGGCGGTATGGATAGGGTTTACGAGGTTGGCCGCATTTTCCGTAACGAAGGTATGGACGCTTACCACAACCCCGAATTTACCACGATTGAAATGTACGAAGCGTACAGCGATTACTTTGATATGATGGATATGATCGAAGAGCTGTACAAAACGGTTACGCAAAAGGTTTGCGGCACGTTGGACGTTACCTATCAGGGTATGGAAATTCATATGGGCGATTGGACGCGTATGACGATGGCGGAGGCTGTGAAAAAGTACGCAGGTGTGGATTACAACGATTGGGCAACGGACGAAGATGCGCGCGCGGCGGCAAAGGGTCTTGGCGTAGAATTAGAACACGAAAACGCAACCAAGGGTTGGGTGTTGATCGAACTTTTCGACGCATTTGTAGAAGACAAGCTGATCCAACCCACGATCATTTACGATTATCCCGTGGAAAATTCGCCTTTGGCGAAGCGTAAACCCAGCAACCCTGCGTTTACCGAACGTTTCGAATATTTCATCTGCGGTCACGAATACGGTAATGCTTTCTCCGAATTGAACGATCCCATCGATCAAAAGCAGCGTATGGTGAAGCAGGTAGAAGCAAAGCGCGCGAAGGGTAATAACGACGCGCAGGTGGATGAAGATTTCATCAACGCGCTCGAATACGGTATGCCTCCCACAGGTGGTCTTGGGATGGGGCTTGACCGTTTCGTTATGTTGTTGACGGATAGCTCGACCATTCGAGACGTTATCCTCTTCCCCACAATGAAGCCGAAAAAATAACGACAAAACGCCGCTGTTCGACCTGGGCAACCAAGCCGAAACGGCGTTTCTTTCTCTTTTCATTTTTTTCAGTTGATAAAGATAAAATCAAACCCGCAGTTTCGGGATTTGTCTTTGTGAACTTCGCGCCGCTTGGCGCAAGGGAGTAGCCTATGGATGCAAAGATTACCAAAGAGCGTTTAAACCGAATTTTGTCTTACGATTGGTTGAAAATCGTGGGGCTTGCGGTGGTGGCGATCATCGTTTGGACGTTGGTGTTTACCACCAGCGCGACGCGCATTACGCCGGCGCAACAATTTACCGTGATCAATTATTTCGGCAACGTGTCAACGTTGCATACTACCCTTTCTACCGACGTTAACAAGGCGTTCCAGGACGGCACGTTTTCTTATGAGGTTATAGAAATTTCAGACCCAATAGACGTTGGTGGCAATGCGGAAATGGGGGCTACCTTGATGGACACCCGCGTTGCGACCGAGGAAGGCGACGTTGTTTTTGTTCCCAATATTGAAAATGCGGACAGTGAATACGTAATCAATGGGAAAAAATATAGGGATACCTATTTGCAAGGCTTGATCCGTGGTTACCGTTGGGCGTTACACGACCTTGACCGTGCGTCGCAAGACGGGTATTTTGGAAAGTTGGAAAATTTCCTCAATCGATATTATACGAACGGATACGAAAACGAAACCCTCAATGAAGAAAAAATCAAACAGGATTTTCTGACCCGCATCCAAGAAAATAAGGACAAACGATTTAAAAAGGACGAACAAATTCAAAAGGGTATACAGGATGAGATTGCGCGTGTGAAAAAATATCGTGACGCGTTAATCGAGTTTGACGGATACCTGGAAAGTGGTTTGGTGGAATTGACCCATACCGTCATTGCGAATATGGAAAAGGGCGAAACGGTCATGGAAGGCGTGTATTCGATCAACATCTGTCCAGATCCTGAGAAAATGCCCAATTTAAACAAAATCGTAGCCTATGCGCAAGAGGTGAAAAACGAGGCGGGCGAAGTGCAGGCGCCGAAATTCGTTGCGAAGGATATGAACGTGGCGATTATGAAATTTGACGGGATGGAAGAATCCTTCGAATACGAGGGGCTTTTGTACGTGAACCACGTGATTCGTATGGGCAAAGCAACGGTATGAACACCTTTTTAACCGATAAAAACGTCCTGGCGGATTGTAAAATATATCAAATGCTCTTGGCGCACGCGCAAAAGGAGCATTTGTCGTTTCATACCCCTGGACATAAAGTGGGTGCGTGGGATATTACCGAGCTGTCCTTTTCAGACAACCTTTCCTGTCCCCGTGGTTGTATTGCAGAAGCAGAGAAGGATATGGCGAAAATTCTCGGCGCAGAAAAGAGCTTTATCCTCACGGACGGCAGTACGGCAGGCGTTTTATCTATGCTGTATGCGGCAAAAACGTTAGGGGTTAAGACCTTGGCGGTTTGTGAAAATTCGCATAAAAGCGTGTTTAACGGTTGTGCAATGTTGGGGATTACCCCGCTTGTCTATCCGTGTGAATACCGTGAAAAAATACCGCAAGTGCCTACCATGTCCGCGTTGAAACAAAAATATACGGATATTATACGGCAAGCAGACGCGCTGTTTTTAACCTCGCCCGATTACTACGGCAACGTGGCGGATTGGCAGGAAATTCGGCAATATTGCACGGAAACGGGCAAGTTGCTGCTTGTGGACGGGGCGCATGGCGGACATTTGCATTTTGACAAGACAAAACACGCAGGCGGATATGCGGATCTTTGGGTGGACGGCGTACATAAGAGCTTGCCAGCCCTCACACAAGGCGCGGTGGTTTCCGCGTGTGACGGCCGAACGGCGGATGCCTTGTCGGCGGCGGTGGACGTTTTCCGTACCACCAGTCCTTCCTACCCGATTATGGCGTCGGTGGAATATGCGGTGAAATATCCTCGAAACGAGGTGTTGGAAAAGGCGGCGATTGCCTTTCAACAGCACCCGCGCGTGTATAAAAATGAAGATTGGACAAAGCTTTGCGTACGCTTTGGAAAATATGCGTTTGAAGTGGAAAAATGGTTGGAGAGAAAAGGCGTTTATGCGGAATTTTGCGATGGAAGCCTATTGACGTTTTATCTCTCCCCTGCCACAAAAATGCAGGATTTTGAGCGTTTGCAAAGTATGCTGACCGACCTATTTATACAATATCCTTTACAAGAAGAAGCAGAGAAAATACCTCAGATGGATATTGCCAAAACGGAAACGGAATGGGTACCGTTGGGCATGGCAAGTGGGCGGACTTGCGCAGGACTTTGCGGATTGTTTCCCCCTTGCACTCCACTTTTTCACACCGGGGAAAAAATCACAGAAGAAAAGATACGAACGCTGCAAAACGCGAGCAACGTGTTCGGTTTGAAAGACGGAAAAATATCAGTATATAAAGAGGAATAAGGTATGGTAAGAGGAAAATTTATCACGTTTGAAGGCTGTGACGGCTGCGGTAAGAGTACGCAGCTGCGTCTTTTGAGCAAATACCTGACGGAAAATTCAATTCCGCATATTTTCACCCGTGAACCGGGCGGCGGAAAAATTTCCGAGGCGATCCGTGAAATTTTGTTAAACGGCAAAAATATGGAAATGACGGACGAATGCGAGGCGCTTCTTTATGCGGCGTCGCGTGTACAGCATTTAAGCGACCGCGTAGAGCCTGCTTTAAGCGAAGGAAAATTGGTGATTTGCGACCGCTACGTGGATTCTTCTTTGGCATATCAAGCGTATGCGCGCGGGTTGGGTTTGGATTTTGTAAGCAAAATCAACGCCTTTGCGTTAAAAAATTATCGGCCCGACGTGACGATTTTTATTGATTTAACCCCCGAGGATGCATTCAAGCGTAAACACGGCGCGGATGAAAACGACCGTTTGGAAAAGGCGGGTATGGAGTTCCATAAACGCGTATACGATGGTTACAAAGCTGTTGCAGCGGCGGAACCCGATCGCGTTATGTGTGTAGACGGTATGCAAACCCCTGATGAGATCTTTGCGGACGTGGTGAAAATTTTACAGAAAAAAGGCTGTTTATAATGGGTATTTTTGCAACGTTGATATATGCCGTCGGTTTATCGATGGACGCTTGTGCCGTGGCAATGACAAACGGAATGTCGGACACCGAAATGCCTGTAAAGCGTACTCTTTTGATCGGTTTATTTTTCGGATTTTTCCAATTTTTAATGCCCGTCATTGGATATTTTGTCACGGGGATTATTGCCAATGCCTTTGTGGATGCGTTTAAAAAGGCGTCTTCTTGGGTATCTTTTGGATTGTTGGCATTTCTTGGCGGAAAAATGCTGTACGATGGGCTGAAAGAATGGATAGAATCGAAAAATCCCCCTACCGATGGATGTGAAAATTGTGAAACAGTGGGGGCAGGTACGCGTTTAACCGATGAAAAGGCGGAAGAAACGCTGTCGATTGGAAAATTGTTTTTACAGGCGATTGCGACCTCGATCGACGCCTTGGCGGTGGGCGTTACTTTGCAAACGTTGGAAATAAAGGTGGGCTTGGCGCTCGGCGTTTGGGGCACTACGGCCGTGATTGGTGTGATGACCTTTGCGTTATCCGTCGGGGCGGTGTATATCGGCAAATTGGTCGGGACAAAACTGACCGATAAAGCGGAAATTCTCGGCGGCGTGGTATTGCTTGCGATTGGATTGAAGATACTGCTTGGGTGATTGGACTGAAACGACAAAAACCGCCGAAAAACAAATGTTAATTGTGTTAAGTATGTGAATATTTGTTAAATGTTTGGCGTTGGGGGGTGGAAACACTTGAAAACCCAAATCGTTTATGTTAAAATAGTACAGAAATTTGAAAAAACAAGGGAGTTATTACTTTGAATAAAAAGACAAAAACAATTATATGGATTGTGTTGGCAATCGTTGGTGTATTTTTGGTCAGTCTTTTGCTCAGTGACGTCATCGCAGGTGCAAAGGAGAAGTCTTTCAACGAATTTTTGGCGTTGTTAAAGGCGGGCCAAATCAATAAATTACACATTGACGCGTACAATTGGACGGGGTATTTGGTGGATGCGAACGGAAAAGTTTTGGAAACCTATACCACCATTGCGCCTAGCATTTATAATTATGATTCGTTCTATTCGTTCTGTGCTGAGTTCGGTATTATCGACCCCAGCAATGGTTTGGTGACGGGCGTATTGCCTTTCGAGTTGAACTTTACCGACCCCAATGCGGGTAGTATTTGGTCCAGCTTGATCCCCGTCTTTGGGATTGTCCTGGTTGCATTGATGTTCTGGTTGATTATGCGCAGCGCATCGGGCGCAGGCAACGCCAATATGAACATTGGTAAATCCAAAGCGCAAATGCAAAACAACCTCAAGGTTCGTTTCTCAGACGTTGCAGGCGCGGAAGAAGAAAAGGAAGAGCTGCGTGAAGTGGTTGAATTCCTTAAATCCCCCAAAAAGTTTTCTACCCTCGGCGCAAGAATCCCCTCGGGCGTTTTATTGGTAGGTCCTCCGGGTACTGGTAAAACGTTGTTTGCCAAAGCGGTTGCAGGGGAGGCGGGCGTACCTTTCTTCTCGGTTTCCGGTTCGGACTTCGTGGAAATGTACGTCGGTGTCGGCGCTAAGCGTGTGCGCGACCTTTTCGATATGGCAAAGAAAAATCAGCCTTGTATTATTTTCGTGGATGAAATCGACGCAGTCGGTAGACGCCGCGGCGCAGGGCTTGGCGGCGGTCACGACGAACGCGAACAAACCCTCAACCAAATCTTGGTACAAATGGATGGTTTTGAAAGCAACGAAGGGATTATCGTGATGGCGGCGACCAACCGTGCGGATATTTTGGACCCCGCGTTGCTTCGTCCCGGCCGTTTCGATAGACAAATCAACGTGAATTTACCCGACGTGAAAGGCCGTGAACAGATTTTGAAAGTCCACGCGCGCAACAAACCAATGGCAGCGGACGTTAATTTTAAGACCGTGGCACGTATCACGGCGGGGTTCTCGGGCGCAGAGCTTGCCAACCTTTTGAACGAAGCGGCTATTTTGGCGGCGCGCGCAGGTAAGAGCGTGATTGGCAATCTTGAACTCTATGACGGTATCAATAAAGTATTGATGGGGCCTCAGAAAAAGAGCCGCGTCGTTACCGAATCGGATAAGCGCTGTACGGCATATCACGAAGCGGGGCACGCTGTGTTGGCTTGTCTTTGCAAGCATTGCGATCCTGTACACGAAGTATCGATTATCCCTCGTGGCAGAGCGGCAGGGTACACGATGACCAGACCGGAAACGGATGATAACGACGTTTCGTACAATAAATTGGTGGATAATATTTGTATGTCGCTCGGCGGACGTGTCGCGGAAGAACTGGTTATTCAAGACGTTACGACGGGTGCAAGCGCCGATCTTCAACACGTATCCGATATTGCTCGCCGTATGGTAACGCAATGGGGTATGAGCGACAAGCTCGGTTTGGTAGCATACGACAGCGATCAACCCGTCTTTATGGGTATGGAATACGGCAACCAGAGCCGTGGCGGCTATTCGCAGGAAACGGCGGCGGCAATCGATTCGGAGGTGCGCCGTTTGATTTCCGAGGCGCACGAACGTGCGACCAAGCTGTTGAAGGAAAACCGTTCCATTTTGGACAATATGTCCCGCGTATTGGTGGAAAAGGAAACCATTTATACGGAAGAAGTGGCAATGCTGATGAAAGGTGCCGATTGGAAAGAGGTGGTTCAATCGATGGATGGCAAGGAAGAATTGCACAAAGCAAATCCTTTCGCAAGTGTGACGCAGCCCTCGAAAGAACATCTTATTGAGGAAGAAACCGCGGAAAAAGTAGAAGAAGTGGAAGAAAAATCCGTAGAAACGGAAACTGAAAACACGGAAAATAACACGCAAGAATAAATAAAAACGGAGCCTAAAAGCTCCGTTTTAACCTACCATAGAGGGAAAAATGAAACGAGTAAAACGCAAGAAAACGATGAACGTTGATTATGAAAAAAAGACTGTGCGCATATCCGCAATCGATACGGCGACGAACGCAGAAGATTGGGATAAAAAGGACATCCGTACCCGCGCAGCGTATTTTCTGTTAAACGGCGTGCCAGAATTTTCCGTGAACTGCACAGAAGACGGGCGATATGCGCTGTTGGCGGCGGAAAAGGACTTTCACGCGGCAAAATCTATGGGTGTGACCGATTTGGAAGTGCGCGTTTATTCGTTTAGTGATAAAAATGCAGAAACCTTTTCAATTATCGAACGGTTAAAAGAGGGAAGCCTCGGCGCGATGGAAGAAGCGTATTTAATGAAACAACTGGTACAAGATTACCGTTTTACACAGGACGATGTGGCGGCGTTGATTGGTTGTTCTCGCCCTGCTGTGGCAAACACGTTGCGTCTTTTGACTCTCGCCCCCGAAGTGGTGGGATTGGTGGAAAGCGGCAGATTGTCCGCAGGTCATGCGCGTACCTTGGTGCGCGTGCCGCAAAGTCAGCAATATGCGTTTGCGGAAGAAGCAATTAAGCGTGGGTATTCCGTCCGCGAAATGGAGCGCGCCGTGAAAGCCTTTTTAACTCCACCCGAGGTTTTACAGCAAGAAAAAGATGCTTTGGCGGCGGCGAAAAGCGCAGAATTAAAAGCTTTTGTGGAGCGTATGCGCGGTGTCTTTCGCACGAAAGTTTCCCTAATTGGCAACGATAAAAAGGGTAGGATTTACATTGATTATTACACCCCCGAAGATTTGTACCGTTTTGAAGAATTTTTAGATATGATCGAAAGCTTTGATCGGGATTAAGGGACATTGTGTACATTTTACAACGTTAAAACGAAAAGAAAAAACCCGCTTCCTGCGAAGCGGGTTTTTCGTTTGCTTTTAGTCTGCGAGGATCAGGTGTCCCTTCAACAACATATAAACGAAGTCGATGGCACCGAGGAACCAACCCCAACCGATGAGCAAGAACGCAAGGAAAACAACGATGTGCACGGTGTTTTTCGTTCTTAACATAACGGACAATCTGATAAGGCATTCACATACCCAACCAACGAAGGGGATAAGCAAAAGGATTGCTTTTACAAGGGTGGATTGCTGATTAAACCATTTGTCGAACGTCATAATTCAGTAGCCTCCTTTTTTATTATTTTCTATATTATATAATATGAAATGATTTTTGTCAACAGAATTATTCGTCTTGCGATTGAGTTTTTGTTTGATTTGCGTCACTTTCTTGGTCGGTAGTGGCAGGGTTTAAAAAAGAAGGCTGGTTGTTTTTAGCTTCTTGATTTTCTTGGCATTGTTTAAAAATACGCATCAAAAGAAAAAACAGCAGCGCGCCTCCCCCTAAAATAACCAACCAAATTGGTCCCCAAATTGCCCACGCGGTCAAAGCAAACCCCAAGCAAAGGGCGGATAATATGGTGCATAACACTCGCAATTTCAAAAACATAATGGTGTTTCCTCGTAGATACTATATTATATATAATATTGTACACGCGCGCGCGTAAAATGTCAAGAAATCTTCTTCAATGCGCGTAAAATAATTTTGTAATGCAAGACAGAAAAGTGGGTAAAATCTTCCCTTTAACTGCGTATTTTGGCGAAAAATAAAAACTTAAAAATTTTTTTAAAAAGTTTTAAAAAGTGTGAAAAAATAGTTGACAAGGCGAAATAGATTGTGGTATTATATACAAGCTGTCGCCGCGGAAGTGGTCAGCCCGAACTGTAGTTCGGTATCAGAAGATTAAAAATGGAATAAGAAAGAAATGAGATTTTATTTGACAAACAAGCAAATGAAAGGTAATTTCCGTTAAT
>JAFWAN010000003.1 GCA_017507585.1 Clostridia bacterium | reverse complement strand
TAACGAAAAAATTAAACACCTCAACGAAATCATCGTACCCAAATTACAGGAAATGGGGATCGTTATCAACGACCTGCACGCTTTGGCGATGACCGATCTATACACGTACCTTTGCGAGGACAAAATACACCCCACCGAAGAGGGCGCAAAATCGTATGCAGAACAAGTTGTAAAGGCAATTAAACAGTTTGATTAAACACTTAAAAAGACGGCTTAACCGCCGTCTTTTTTTAACCACTGATATGCATTCATCGCGTACATGGTAGCGCCTATGGATAAGACTTTCTCATCAAAGGCCACCTTAGGGTGATGCAACGGATACACGTATCCTTTCTCCCTTTCTCCCGCAGAAACCGCCATCATAACGCAAGGAATTTTATGGGTAAAGTACGCAAAATCCTCCGAACCGCCCTGTCCCGCGCGCACGTCCCGGCCTAAGCTTTCAGAATTATATACTCGCGTTTTTCCAAAATACTCTCTCAACACCTCTTCGGTATGCTGAGATAAGGCGTCATCATTGACAAGCGTCGGACAACCGCCGTGATAGGAAACCTGCGCCTTTGCCTGAAAAGCAGTCGCAATATGACGCGCAATATTTTCCACGCGCTCTTTTACTCGTTTTCTCGTTTCTTCGTCAAAAGAGCGCAAAGTGCCCTTTAAAACCGCGCGATCGGCAATCACGTTGTCTGCGCCCTCCGTTTCCAATTTTCCCACCGTCAAAACGACGGATTTTACCGTGGAAACCTCTCGTGCGGAAATCTCCTCCAACCCAAGCAATATCCGCGCAGCAACCGATAAGGCGTCCACTCCGTTCCACGGCGCAGCGCCGTGACAGCCTTTGCCTTGTACGGAAATCGAGAAAAAATCAGCAGCAGGCGCGCTGACGCCTTTTGCCACCACCGCCGTACCTGCGGGAAACGGCACACCCGTCATCACGTGGATCATCATCGCCGCCTGCGGCTTTGGCTTTTCCAAAACCCCTTTCTCAATCGCGTCTTTTGCCCCTTCCAAGCATTCTTCTGCCGGCTGAAATAAGAGCTTTACCCTGCCGTTTAACTCCTTTTCCCGCGCCTTTAAAAGCTTTGCGGCGCCCAATAGCATCGCCGCGTGCATATCGTGTCCACACGCGTGCATATTGCCATTTGTACAAGCGTAAGAAAGCTCCGTCCGTTCTTCAATCGGCAATGCGTCCATATCCGCACGAAGTAAAAACGTTTTTCCTTTCTTCCCAACCGTTGCCACGATTGCGCCGCCCAGTCGAACGGGGGCATAGCCGTATTCAATCAGCTTTTTTTCAATATACACGGCGGTCGATTCCAAATCAAAGCCCACCTCCGCGTGCTTGTGTAAATAACGGCGGATCTCCACCAATTCCGTCTGTAAACCTTGCATTTCCCACATATCGACAGTATGTGCAGAAACAAAAAAACTTGCCCGTTTCGAGCAAGTTTTTTTACGTCGTTTATAAATCAATCGTATCGACCTGATGTTTTTCAAACACAGCGTTTGCCTTTTCCAAATCGGAGGGTTTGACGACGATGGAAGCTTCTTCCCCCGCCACCGACAAGCCGTACATATACTCGATACCAAGTTCCTCATCGGAAATGACCCGCAAAATGTTTTGTAACGCGCCCGGCGTATGGGGCACCTGTAAAATGACCACGTCCGTCAACATTGCGGAAAACCCTGCCTTAGATAAGGCTTCCTGCCCTTTTTGAGGAGCGTCGGAAATAATGCGGAGCAAACCGTATTCGGAGGTGTCTGCAATGCTTAAAGACAAAATGTTTACCGCGTTTTCCTTTAAAACGTCCAACACTTCGCCCAAGCGACCTTTTCTGTTTTCAATAAATACCGATATTTGTTTCGAAGCCATAATTTTCTCCTTATTTCTGATTGCGCAAATCCTTGATACGCTTCGCTTTCCCCTCAAAACGTTGCAAGGTGTTGGGAGATTCTAAGCGAATTTTCGCATCCAAGCCGAGTACCACCTTCAATTTATTCCGTGTCGTTTGCTCGATGCGTTGCAATTCCGCAAACGAGTCGGTTGCTTTGACCAATTCCACACGTACCGTCAATTTATCCGTATATCCCTCTCTCTCTACGATGATTTCGTAATGAGGGCCAAGCTCGGGTACGGACAAGACAACCTCTTCAATTTGACCGGGGAATACGTTGACCCCGCGGATCTTCAACATATCGTCGCTTCTACCCGACAGATTTTCCATACGGCAGGTCGTTCTTCCGCAAGCGCACGGCTCGTAGAAAAGACGCGTAACGTCCTTCGTGCGGTAGCGGATCAAGGGCAACCCCTCTTTCTTGATACAAGTAATAACCAATTCCCCTTTTTCACCCGCGGGCAACACCTCGCCCGTTACGCTGTCAATGATTTCGGGAAGGAAGTAATCCTCGTTGATATGCATACCGCAATGTTCAAGGCATTCTCCCGAAACGCCGGGTCCCATCAGTTCACTCATACCATAGTTAGAGGTAATCAACACGTCCCTGCCCCAGGCATTGTGCATTTCTTCGCGCATTGCATCCGTCAAAAGCTCGCTGCCGACCAAGGCGATTTTTACCCCTAAATCGGTCTTAGGATCTATGCCCGTTTCACGCGCAACCTCTGCAAGACGGAGTGCATACGAAGGGGTCGCCACAAGCAAAGAGGTATTAAAATCCTTCATATACATCAATTGCTTTTCCGAATTTCCCGTCGACGAAGGCACGATCGCCGCGCCGATGTTTTCCAAACCGTAATGCAAACCCAACGCCCCCGTGAACATACCGTAACCAAAACAAATCTGCGCCACGTCCTTCGAGGTTGCTCCCCCCATACAAGCGATACGGGAAACACAGTCCGTCCACGTATCCAAATCCCCGCGGGTATATCCTACCACCGTGGGTTTTCCCGTCGTACCGGAGCTGGCGTGGATACGCACCAACTGGTCCTTAGGAACGGCAAACAAGCCAAACGGATAGGTATCGCGCATATCCTGTTTGGTGGTGAACGGCAATTTTGCCAAATCCGCAAGCGTCTTTATATCCTGCGGCTTTACACCTTTTTCATCCATTTTCGCCCGATAATAGGGCACTTTTTCATAGACTCTTGCCACCGTTTCCTGCAAGCGGGATAACTGCAACGCCTCCATCTCCGCACGGGATAAAGTTTCCTCTTTTGACCAAATCATACCGACTGTACCTCTTCCTTGTTTTCAAACGCCCTATTTACCGTTTCTTCGTCAGGCGCTTTTGTAAATAAGCTGACCGCCACCGTGACGATGACAGAATAAATCATACAAATTACACCGATCATCGGCGAACAGTTCATACCGCTCTTCAAGGCGACGCTGAAACTGCAAGCCCAAGCGTTTTGGTCGTACCCAAACACCACCAACAATACCGCCGTCAAGACAAGCGAACCGACGATGGATGTCCAAACCGCAGGACGGCTGACCTTTTTCCACAATAAGCCAAGCACGAACGGGCCCATAAAACAACCTGCCAAAACACCCCAGCTCAGCCCCATCAAATAAGCAATCGCCGAAACCTTTAACTGCTCGTTTAATACAGCAAGCCCCACCGAAATCGCGATGAAAATCAGACAAAGAATTTTCATCGTCCAATTTACCTTTTTATCCGACGCATTCGGGTTGAGCGTACCTTTGTAAAGGTCCACTGCAATAACGGATGCCGACGCCAAGGACACAGACGAAAGAGTTGACATACTGGCGGAAAGGATCAATACTGCAATCAAACCGATCAGCCCCGTAGGAATAACCAACTTCATCATATGCGGAACAATATTGTCCGCGCCAACCCCAGCAAGCTGCGGAAAGTATGCAGAAAGCGCGCCCGTGAAGTATGCGCCGAACCCGATGATCAAGGCAAACGCTGTGCTGACAAGCGTCCCTTGCATAATGGCCTTATTATCGCGCACCGCGTAATATTTATGTACCGTTTGCGGCAACGCCCAAACGCCCATAGACGTCAATAAAATCAGCGAGATCAAGGACATGGTATTGCCGTACAAGCCTTTATGACTGCTGGAAAAAGTGAACCAACCCAATTCGTCACTGCTTGTGAGCCTGCTCAAATCCCAATTGATATTGCCGTGATTCATAAAACAAATCACCATCGCCGCCACGCCGATCAACATAATAATCCCTTGAATAAAATCGGACAAAGCGGTAGCGAAATAACCGCCAAAGAACAAATACAGCGCCGTCAATGCCGCCAACGCAAGCATAATCACCCAACCGGGAATATTAAAGACGATACCGAACAAAGAACTAAGTCCGTTGTAAACGGATGCCGAATACGGGATCAAGAACAAAAAGATGATTACCGCAGACACCACCTTCAAACGCTGACTGCCGTAACGTTTTTGGAAAAAGTCGGGCATCGTTTTTGCCGACAGACGTCTGGTCATATTTTTGGTGCGCTTCGCAAGCACTAGCCACGCAATCAACGAACCGAGTATCGCATTGCCAATCCCAATCCAAATAGACGCCAATCCGTACTGCCTTCCAAATTTCCCCGCGTAACCGATAAAGATAACCGCTGAAAAATAGGTCGTACCGTAGGCAAACGCGCTCATCCAACCGTTTAAGCCCTTTTTCCCCGCCAATAGGAAATCGTTGACAGAATTGGAGCGGTGGCGGGTATAAAAGGCGATGCCAACCATCCCCAACGCATACAATGCCAAGATCACATAATCAATCCACATTCCTCACACCTCTCATTGATTTTTATGATTTAACAGTATTATTTAATCGATTTTTGTGATTATATGAATTATAACATATTCTACTTTTCACTGTCAACCAAACGGTGGCGTTTTTACAGCAAAAAAGCCCGAAACATCAAATTTTTCAGGCTTTTTATTTATACATTATAAATTCGGAGCGTCTGTTCGCCTGCGCAAAGCAACCCTTCTTCCGTACGGTACCCGTTCGGCAAAGACAATTTTGCGTGGATCCCTTTCGGCAAGCGCACGTAGAGCGATACCTCGTTCCCTTGCCTTTCCCAACGGCAAACAATCTCCCCTTTTTTATGATGATATCGAGCCTCCGCAAAGGTCAAGGCGGAGATAAATTGCGGCGCAATTTCCACAAAATCGAATTGATCAAAGGTGGGATTTACCTTAAGCCCCGCCACGTAGGAGATAAACCACGCGCTGACGTCCCCCCAGAAATGATGATTGAGCGAATCGTATTTTTCTCCGTCCTTCTGCCAAACGTTCCCGTCCATTTCAAAGAAACTTTCCGCCAACGTTCTTGCCCCGCGCAAAACGTGGTATCCGTAAGAAGGAAAAGTCGGTTGCACGATTAACCTGTACGCCAAATCCGCCTCGTCCAGATCCGAAAGCACCCTGAACAATACCCTTGCGCCCAAAACGCCCGTCGTAAACACTCCGTCTTTTTTCACCAAAGCCAACAGCTGCCGCCCTAACGCTTCGCGCACCTCGTCCGCAACGTGATAATATAATACGTAAGCAACCGCCGTTTGCTCTGCAACCGTTACCCGACCGTCTTTTATGTATTTTTTCTTGAATGCGCAGCGTATTTTTTTAGCCATCGTTTCCGCCAAAACCGCCAAATCCTCACGTTCGATGAGCCGTGCCATTTTCGCCGTCTTGTCGCAAATATCGATACATTTTACAGAGTCGGTCAATTCTTCGGGGGTTGTAAATTGGAAATGAGTCTTTGGTTGGCACCAATCCCCTAAACCGTAGCAAAACAGTCCGTCCTCATTCGTTTTCGTCGACATATACCAAAGGTATTTTTCCATTGCGTCCACGTTATCGACGATTACCTTGCTATTTCCTGAATAACGGTAAATCTGATAGACGCACTCGAACAGAGCGTCATCCCAATTGGGTCCTGCGCCCCAAGCAAAGCCCCAACCGCCCGTAGGAACAATCCCGGGGATTGCACCGCGCTCGTTTTGTACTTTACGGATGCTGAACAGCCAATCCTCTAAAGTTTTTTCCACGGAAAAATTCAACAGCATTTGTTCTGCAGAGAGCGCAACGTCTCCCGTCCAACCGTTCTTTTCACGGTGCGGACAATCGGTTGGAACGTAAAAAAAGTTAGACAAATCCGAACGTTGCGTGCTTTCTTGAATAATGTTGGCAACCTCGTCCGAGCATACGAAATCCGCACGTTTTTTCACCGCGGCGTGCATTACCTCAAAGGTCAACAAATCCAAGGTCGCTTGCTCGTCCGTTACCCCCTCGACAGATACGTACTGAAAGCCGTGATAGGTGAATCGAGGCGTATACGTTTCCTCTCCTTCTCCTTTTAACGTGTACCAATCGCATTGTGTGTACGCTTCGCGGTCGGAAAACCTCTCAAAACTTACGTTGCGCATATCCAAATCGCCGTTGATAACAATTTCCCCGTGTTTCAAACGAATTTGCTGACCACGTTCCCCACGGATTTTCAATCGACAAACCCCCGTGAAGTTGACCCCAAAATCGTACAAATACAATCCCTTGGGGGTCTTTGTTACCGCAATCGGTTTCAAAACGTCGTGTACCAAAATCGGCTCCGCTTCCACCAATTTTGCTTCCCCCTTCGGGGTCACGGCAGGGATTGCCTTTTCCCAATCCGCATCGTCTAAGGATGACAAATTCCACCCCTCGATTTCCAAACGCGCATCATAATGCTCCCCCGCCCTTAAATCGTCAAAGGTAATGGGCGAAGGCTTCCACAAAAACGACGTATCGCTTTCAAAAAACAACCGTCCGTCTTCGTAGAACGCCATAGCAAATTTCGGCGCGCTTCTATAACTTGCTTTATCAAAATCCCACACGTCGCCGTAGGGGCTGTTTTGCATACCGTTGCCAAGCCATACGCCGATCGTATTCTCACCGTCAACCAAATATTTCGTCACGTCGTAATCGTCGTAATACAACGCCTGATCGGGGTTGCTGATATAGGGCGCCAAACGCCCCTTGGTCACGTTGCTGCCATTGATGTATAACTCGTAAAAGCCCAACCCGCAAATGCGGATCGTTGCTTTTTTACCTGAGGTAAACGCAAATTTTTTTCGGAAATACGGCGCGTTGACGTGCGCCGTCTGCGTAGTAAAGGCCTCGGTTGCCGCAATGAAATTTTTAGGAAACGTCGTCATTATTTTACCTCCAACGTCGTCTGCCAAACAAAGTCGTTGCTTGCGTTTCCCAACATCAATTTCAATCTATGCGGATACATTTCGTACTTTTTCAAAATCGACCATTCTTTCAGCTCATCAAAACCCAAACGGAAGGTCACGCGCTTGCTTTCCCCCGCCGCAAGGGTTACCTTTTCAAATCCCTTTAACTCTTTTAAACGGTGCGAAACCGTACCGCCGCTTCTGTATACGTACAACTGCGGCACAGCCTTTCCCGCGCAGTCGGAAACATTTTTCACAGTGAAAGAAACCTCTATTTTTTCACCCGCTTTCAGGTCAGCCAAGCTCTTTTCCGTCACGGCGATATCGCTGTACGCAAAGGCAGAGTAACTCAACCCATATCCAAACGCATACAACGGTTTATCATCCATCTCAACGTAAGACGTACTGCGTTTATAATTGTAATAAATCGGCAGCTGCCCAACACTTTTAGGCATAGAGAAAGACAACCGTCCAAAGGCGTTGCGCGCGCCAAATAAGGTGTCATAAACGGCTTTTGCCCCCTCCTGACCGGGATATCCGCACCAAACGACTGCGTCCGAATATGCGGAAAGCTCTGTTAAAACGTACGCCCGACCCGCCAAAACAATGCTGACGATCGGCTTGTTGTATGCAGATAATTTTTGTAAGAGTTCAAGCTGGCAGGATTTTAATTTTAATTCTGCAAGGTCACAGCCTTCGCCGCAATCCATATATTTGCCCTTTGCCTGAATAATTGCCCCTGCATCGTTATAAATACTTTCAAAATCGCGCACGCTGCTGCCACCTGCGCCGAACACGATCACGTCGGCTTTGGATACCGCAAGGGCAAGCTCTTCCTCCGAAACCGTCACGCCATCTTCAAAAGTCCAACCCTGCAAATACGTCGCGCCGTTTTCCTCAAAAATCTCCCTGATTGTCCGTACGTCTTTTTTCTCAGGCGTATAATCCCCCAACATATAATATATGTTGTCAAGATTTCCCCCTATCAACAAGACGCGTTGTTTTTTCAAAGGTAAAACCCCTTGGTTTTTCAAAAGCACCAAGCTTTCGCACGCCATATCGTAGGCAACCGACTGCCCTTGACCCGATTGCAAATATTTTACCGATTGCCCGTTTTCAGGCAGGTAAGGATTTTCCATCAATCCGCATTGAAATTTCTTTTCTAACAAAAGGCACACCGCTTCGTCGATCTCTGCTTCAGTGACGTACCCCTTTTCCACCGCTTCCTCCAAATGCGTCATGCCTTCGTCCCATAAACCGCAGTTTACCCCTGCGCGCACAGCAACGGCACCCGTCTTTACGATATCTTCTCCACAAAAATCTATCAACTGATCCACCGCGCAACCGTCTGCGCAAACAACCCCTGAAAAACCAAGCTCGTCACGCAGAACCGTCTTAAGATAATACGAGCTTGCATGGCAAGGCTCGCCGTCGATTTCACTGTAAGTTGCCATAATAAATTCACACCCTGCGCTTACAGCCGCTTGTACTGGCGGTAAATGAATTTCGCGCACCTCTCGTTCGCCAAGATTGCTGATACCGCCGTTATGCGCACCGACCGCGCTGCCTTGCGCCAAGTAATGTTTACAGCAGACCATATTATCCGCTTTGTGCATACCGACGACCGCGCTTTCACACATCTTAGAGGCAAGATAAGGATCCTCAGAGAAACATTCTTCAAACCGCCCCCAGCGCGGGTCTATCGCCATATCGAACACGGAAAGATAAGGTACGTATACCCCGCCAAGCTTTGATTCTCGGCCGATTTCCTCCGTCTGCTTTGCGTACGCTTCGGGATTAAACGAACATCCCACGTTTAAACTGACAGGGTAAATCACCCCATCCAAGACTTGCCTGCCGTGGGGCGCGTCGCCTGCCATCAAAACCGGGATGCCCAACCGCGTATTTTCCACAACGAATTTCTGCAAAATATTGTACGCCTTTTCCCGTTCAGCAGCCACGATACCGCCCGTCTTATAATAACGCTGACTCCAAGGATCAGAGCGGAAATATCCATAAAGAACACCCAAGCCACCGAATTTTAAAACGTATTGCTTAAATTCTTCCGTTAAAACAATTTCGCCGTTTTCATCGCGCGTGTAGGCGGTAAAACCCCAAGGACGTTGCGCCAATTGCCCAACCTTTTCGTTGAGGGTCATTTTCTTTACCAATGCTTTTGCTTTTGCAGCGTAATCCATAATCATTATCTCCCTATATCGGCTATAATAATAATTCTAACAATTTTACCGCGAACACGCAAGTGGGGTACAGCATAAAGAAAGCTACCACCGCCACCGCAAGCAATATCCCTGCCCACGCGATCACGCCCGAACAAGCGGATATGAGTTTTGTCTTTTTCAAAATCAGCCACACGAGGAGCAGCGCCATAATTCCGCCACCGCACCCGACCACTGTATATTTCACGTACGGCGAAGAATAGGTGCAGACGACCTCGTTTTCCCCTGCCTCCAAAGGAATCAACAGCAATTTTAAATCATTGTCCACGGGGGTTACCTTTTTCCCGTTTACCGTCACGGTATATCCCTTCGACGCAACGAAGCTCAGCATCAAGTTTTCGCCCTTATCCGCCGTAACGCGCGCCGTGATTTGCCCTGCGCCCACCTCGACGTCCGCCGCCTTATCCCAAAGGTATTCGCTAAGCTCGGTTGCAGAGGTCGGGGTCACGTATTGGCTACCTGTAAACGATTTCAAATCTTCTCCGCGTAAATATTTGTACAACGCCGCCTGATTGATTCGACGGTTGGTGCTGTTGGAGATACTCTCCACCTCAAAAGCGTATCCGTCGCCGCCTTTGACACGATAGCCAAGCGGAAAAACAATTTTATTTTCATATACGTAGAAATTGCCGCGGTGAAGCTGTACCTTTTCCCCTTTTTCGTTGGTTTCCGTCACTCTTTTAAGGTAAGTTTTCTTCTTCTCAAAGCTTTCCAACTGTTCTTCAACCGTATGGTTTTTATCGCTGGGATTGACGTACTTGATAAAGTACTTATACCCCAAAAACGCATCGCCAAATTCGTCACTGCGGTTGTATTTTTTACTGTTATGCCCGCTCTTGAAGCTGTTTTTACCATTACCGAGATACCCAAACAACTGATAGGTTGCAAAATTGTCTTTATCAATGACCGAGGAAAAGACACTGAACGAATTGGCATCACCTGAAAACGGTACGCACGCCGTCAGTTTATCATCGTGGTCTTTCACACGGAAATACGAATCGTCCCGTTCGTTCAATACCGCGCAAATATCCTGATAATGCCCCACGTTTACGTGTTGGGTTGAGGAGTTTCCTGCCACAAGGTGGCTGTTGTAAAATATCACCTGCATCCCTACCACCGCCATCAACACTATAGATAAAAAGCGCAGGCTGATTTTGCGTTTTGCCAACATAAATCCGCCGAGCATCATCGTCAACGCAACCAACACCGCAGGGATCACGATGACCTCGATCCCGCCGAGCGAATGCGCCAAGCGCGCAGAAAAACCGTTGATCGATTTTAACGTTTCTTCGTCCTGAATAAACCAGCTCCAAAATACTTTTTCCCCGCCTTTAATCGAAACAAAAGCAATAATCGCCGCCGCGAACACAGCCAAAACAATCAACAAACTCATACAGACGTACGCACCTACACCTACGTTTTTATGAGGCTTCTCTAATTTTTTTACGGGTACGTTACGCTGAACGATATGAACGACTTCCGCTTCTTGATATACTGCTTCTGCCGTTAAATCTCCTTCAAGCGGCATCGTAGCCAAACGGTCCTCGTACAGCGACGTCCCGTCGTAAGCGTATTCCTTTTTAAAAATCCCATCCAGCGCTAAGCACGCTCCGCCAAGGAAAAACAGCGCGTTTAAAAAGCCGAAACGCAACGCATAGGACATATACGAGCCCATATTTAGCAAATTCATCGACTCGTCCACCACCAAGGGCAACAGTGTCAAACCCGCCGCCACCAACATAAAACGGGCAAACTTATCTTTCAACCCCGTGCGAATAAACCACCAGAGTGTCAATAAAAGGAAAATCGAATCCGCGACGATGTACGACCATTTTCTATACACCGATTGCGCGTAAGTATCTATAAAGGAGGACGAATTAAAATCCCCAATCACGCCTTCCGACGACACGCTGTATCCGTACCATACGTTTTCAAACAAATCGCCGCCGCGCGCGCTTCGCGTGAATGCACCGAGCGCAGGCAACAATATCGGCAACGAAATCAGCAGTGCCACCACAAAGGACAGGCACAGGTATGCGATGAAATGGTTTCTGCGTTCCTTTTCCACACAAATCAACGCATACGCAATCAATGCGGGAAAGACGGTAAACAGCGAAAAACAGGCAATTGAAAAGCAAGTATAAATGCAACACGCCACCAAAATGGAGAAGGGTAAAAATTTATCGGTTTTGACAAAATGCCGAAACGCCGCAGCGCAGAAAGGCATATAAATGAGAAAATCCATCCAGTTGATGTACGTGTTTGCCACGAACATATACCCGCAATACGCATACACCGTACCAACGCCGATGCAAACGTAATCGGGGATGTGTTGAAATTGCTTCTTTGCAAACCACGCGCCCGCAAACGCAATCGCCGCCAATTTAAAAATCATAACGATACTGCTTGCATAAGCAACCTTACCGTCCCCGAAAATTAAAAACAGAAAACTGAACGGGCTGACGAAGAAATATAAAAAGGTCCCCGTCACGTCCGCGCCGCCAACAATCGCGTACGAATACGTCAACGTGGATTTTCCCTGCAAAACGTCAAAGAGGTGTTCGATAAACGGACAAATTTGCGCCGATAAGTCGTAGCTTGCGGCCGTATACTCGCCGCCAAACGGTTCTACCCTATACAAAATCAAGGCGGCGATATATAAGGTCGCCACCAATAAAGGCGCAAAAAACAGCGCGTAGTTCCGTTCAAAAAACGCGCCCATCTTTTGTTTAACAGTTGCTGTTTTTGTTTGTTTTGTCTTTTCCATAGAACTATTTTATCATACTTCATTGACGAAGTCAATGATTTACAGAAAAAACGGAGCGTAAAAAACGCTCCGTCTGCATGTTATTTGCTTTGAATATATTCGTCAATGGCTTTTGCAGCAACTTTACCTGCGCCCATCGCTTTGATAACGGTTGCCGCGCCCGTTGCCGCATCTCCGCCGCAATACACCCCTTCTATCGAGGTTTTGCCCACTTCATCTACCGCGATTTCACCGCGACGCAAGGTCTGCAAAGCGGGGGTCGTTGCCTTCAACAAGGGATTGGGCGAAGTCCCCAACGACATAATGACGCAATCTACGGGGATAACGAACTGACTGCCCTCTACCACCTTCGGCGAACGTCTGCCGCTTTCATCCGGCTCGCCAAGCTCCATTCGCACACATTCGATACCGCTGACCCAACCAAAATTCGGATCGCGGGGATCGCTGACGGGGGTCGCCAAAATCTGCGTAGGATTGGTCAACAGGTCAAAGATAATGCCTTCCTCTTTCGCGTGCTCGATTTCTTCACGGCGCGCAGGCAATTCCTCTTCGCCTCGGCGGTAAATAATATGCACCTCCGCACCCAAACGCTTTGCCGTACGGGCTGCGTCCATCGCTACGTTGCCGCCGCCTACAACCGCCACGCATTTCCCTCTTTGAATGGGGGTATGGCTGTCCGTTCTATACGCTTTCATTAAATTAGAGCGGGTTAAAAATTCGTTAGCGGAATATACCCCTTTAAGGCTTTCCCCGGGGATATTCATAAATTTGGGCAATCCTGCGCCCGAACCGATAAATACCGCCTCAAAGCCGTATTCTGATTTAAGCTCTTCAATGGTAATAACACGGCCGATAACCATATTGGTTTCCACCTTCACACCGAGGGCTTTCAAATTGTCCACTTCCTTTTTCACGATTGCCTTGGGCAAACGGAATTCGGGGATACCGTAAACGAGTACGCCACCCGCCACGTGCAACGCCTCAAACACCGTCACGTCGTAGCCCATTTTCGCCAAATCGCCCGCGCAGGTCAAGCCAGCGGGGCCACTGCCTACAACCGCTACTTTATGTCCATTGGAGGGGGCAGGTACGGGTTGAACGCTGCAATTTGCATTGTGCCAATCGGCAACAAAGCGTTCCAAACGGCCGATACCGACCGCTTCACACCCTGCCTTGATGCCGCGGGTGCATTTGCCTTCACATTGGGTTTCCTGGGGACAAACTCGACCGCAAACCGCAGGCAAAGACGAATCTTCCGCAATAATCTGATACGCCGCTTCGAAATCGCCTTCTGCAACTTTTGCGATGAATTCGGGAATTTTAATATTGACGGGGCAAGCCGCTACGCAAGGACGATTTTTACAACCGATACAACGCTTCGCCTCGTCGATTGCCATTTCGGCAGTATAGCCCAACGCCACTTCGTCAAAATTGCCGTTTCTCACCTCAGCATCCTGCGTAGGCATAGGATTTTTTAAGGGGTTCATATTGAATTTAGCCATCTTATTGAACCTCCTTTTTAAACAAGTTACAGTTCGTTTCTCTTTCTCTCGTCTCAAAATCGACATACGCGCGAGAACGGCTCATTGCCTCGTCAAAATCGATCAAATGCCCATCAAATTCCGGTCCGTCCACGCAAGCGAATTTCATTTCACCGCCTACCGTTAAACGGCAACCGCCGCACATACCCGTACCGTCGATCATAATCGGGTTCATACTGGCGATCGTCTTCACTCCGTATTCTTTGGTCGTCGCGCAAACAAATTTCATCATAATCAAAGGTCCGATGGTGATAACTTCGTCAAAGCGTTCACCTTTTTCCAACAACTCTTTCAAAGGCACGCAAACGTTGCCTTGACGCCCGTACGAACCGTCGTCCGTCATAATATGAAAATCGGTCGAACACGCCTTAAATTCTTCTTCCAAAATCACAAGATCCTGGTTGCGGAAGCCGATGATTGAGGTGACCTCTGCGCCTTGCGCGTGCAAGGCCTTAGCAACGGGCAGCGCGATCGCGCAACCGACGCCGCCTCCTACCACGCAAACCTTTTTCAACCCTTCGGTATGCGTAGGTTTCCCCAAAGGCCCGACGAAATCGGGAATACAATCCCCTTCGTTTTTCGCGTTCAACATTTGGGTCCCCGCCCCCACGATTTGGAATATAATGGTAACGGTGCCCCTTTCACGATCGTAATCGGCAATGGTCAGAGGGATACGCTCTCCCTCTTCATCCACGCGCAAAATGATAAACTGCCCGGGTAACGCCTTTTTCGCCACGAACGGAGCGGCTATTTCCATTTTTGTGACCGTAGGATTTAAAGATTGTTTTTTTACAATTTGATACATATTTTCAATTCTCCCAATCAATCTCCTTATCATTATATATATTTCCGCGAAAATTGTCAATCTTTGAAACCCGTATTAATGGATATATTTTTTTACAAAATATTTCATTTTTTGCATTGTTTCGATTGCTTTTCCCGTTTAGAAGTAGTATAATGTCTTTCGATTTAACAAAATTATCTTTGAAGGAGCAAATTTATGGAAGCCTTACTCAGTCTTTCCATCGCTTTATTGGCAGGCTTGCTGTTGTCACGTCTTGCCAAATTGGTGAAACTTCCCGCCGTAACCGCATACCTGGTTGCAGGTATTCTGGTCGGACCCTACTGCCTCGGCGCATTCGGGGTCAAGGGTTTGGGATTTATCTCTATGGACGACGTAAAGGGATACTCGTTGCTTTGTGAAGTTGCGCTTGGTTTTATCGCCTTCTCTATCGGGAACGAATTTCGCTTATCGCAACTGAAGAAAATCGGAAAGCAAGCCACAATCGTCGGCATTTTCCAAGCGGTTGTCACCACGCTGTTGGTTGACGCAGCGTTACTCGTTATGTATCTCTTTGATTTAATCCCCTTGGATGCGGCAATCGTCCTTGGCGCAATCGCTGCGGCGACCGCCCCTGCCGCAACCTTGATGGTTGTAAAACAGTACAAGGCAAAAGGTCCCGTAACCGATATCTTATTGCCCGTCGTTGCTTTGGACGACGCCGTGGGTTTGGTCTTATTCGCCATTTCTTTCGGGATTGCAAAAGCGCTTGGCGCAGGCTCGGTAGACGTTCTTTCCATTTTGGTGGAACCCTTGCTGGAAGTAATCCTCTCTTTGGCACTCGGTGCCATTATGGGTTTCCTTTTCCACTTCTGCGAACGTTTCTTCCATTCTCGTTCAAAGCGTCTGTCCGTATCGGTAGCGTTTGTCTTTATGACGATTGCGCTTTCTATGTTAAAATTCTCCATCGGCAAAGTGCATATCGGTTTCTCGTCCTTGCTCGTTTGTATGATGCTCGGGACCGTATTCTGCAACGTGTGCGATTTCTCGGAAGAATTGATGGATCGTGTCGATCGTTGGACGGCGCCTTTGTTTGTACTCTTCTTCGTGCTTAGCGGTGCAGAATTAGAATTGTCGCTGTTTACCGACCTTATGGTTGTCCTGATTGGCGTCGTATATATCCTCAGCCGTTCGGCAGGGAAATATTCCGGTGCGTTCCTCAGTGCAAAAATGTCCGGTTGCGACGATAACATCGTTAAATACCTCGGCATTACCCTTTTGCCTCAAGCAGGCGTCGCCCTCGGTATGGCAATGAAAGCAATGGCACTCACCAGCGGCAGCGGCTTACTGATCCGCAACATTACTTTGTTTGCAGTACTTATCTACGAGTTGATCGGACCTTTGCTGACCAAGATTGCATTGACAAAAGCAGGCGATATCGACCCGGAAGGCGCAGTCAGCGCTCGCCACGAGCACGCGAAAGCGAGAGGTTGGTTCCACCACATCAAAGAGAAAAAGAATTAAAACGGCATATAAAAAAAGCCCCGCATCACGATGCGGGGCTTTTTTACATTTATCGTAGGTTGTTAACTGAAAATATCATCCGATCCACCGTTCATATCCGAGAAAGGATCTTCCGACGCCGAGCTTTCCTCAGAAGAAAATTCTTTAAACGGATCCTCCGGATTTTGCGCGTTAGAAGGATTTTGTCCGTAAGGATTATACTGTCCTCCGTATCCGTTTCCATAAGGATTTTGTTGATTGTAATACTGTTGCTGCGCGCGCATATAAGCCTCGTGACGAGCGCGCATATAAGCGTCGTAATCAATGGGCTGACGGTTGCGAAGTACAAAAATAATGATAAAACGGGATACGGGAACAAACAATACCAGAATACCCAAAATCATATAATTCTTCGGTGCGTACTTCTTGCACAAAGCCATCATCAAAACCACGATGAAAATCTCGAAGAACAGTTGGAAAATCGGCAAGACATACCCGCTTATTTCATAAAATTTCAATACGAAAAGATCAAATCCCACCAAAGATCCACTCCAAGAAAAGCCCAGTTCTGTTAACGCAAAATCAAGTCCGCGCATCTTGTGGATCGCAAATAAATATTGCTCGGACGCAATGCTCAATATACACAAGAGCGTTGCCAAGATTTGTGCAATCATCGCGTACATGCTCGCCCTCTTCATACGTTGGCCAAAGAAATTACACTCCCCCGCAAGCTTACCGATATACCAAATATTGACGAAGGGTACAAATGCCAATCCCCTCTTTTTTAACCCTGCTCTTTTCGCCATTGTATAGATGCCAAATCCTTGCAGGATAAAAAACGCAGACCAAAGCGCTAAGGCAATCGCATCGCTAATGATAAACACGTTTACGTATTTATCCGCCACCAAACTTGCAGTGAACATTGCCGCTTGATAAAAATTATAAATTTCCATATTTCTTCCTTTATACGGTTTACCGTATCATTTTTTACGATTGATATTGTACGTCTACAAGAAGTAGTCCCTTCGCCGGCATCGTTTTGCCAAGCAAAGCGCGTTCCCCCGTTTCAAAGGCTTTTTGCAAGCTTTCCTTCGTTCTTTTCCCTGCCGCGAGGTCAAGCAATTCCCCCGTCATCGTACGCACCATATTGTATAAAAAACCGTTACCCGTGACGAAAATTTTCACGTCGCGCGACCCAAAGGTCTCCGTTTCCGTCACTTTCACCTCGTACACGGTACGCACGGTTGTCTTTACCGAGGAGCCCGACGCGCAAAACGCCTTGAAATCGTGTTCCCCTTCAAACCACCTCGCTGCCTTGCGTAAATCCTCTAACGAAGGCAATTCTTCCACGCGCACGGCAAAGCGTTCTTTTAAAGGCATTTCCCGAGCAGCTTCGTATAACGAGTAGCAATAGGTCTTTCTTTTTGCGCTGCGGTTACTGTCAAAATTTACATCCGCGCCCCATCCTTCCACAATCCGAATGTCCGACGAAAGAAATCGATTGACGGCGTCGGGCACCTTTTCAGGAGGAATCGTAAGGACGTCGCTGTCAAAATGACAAACCTGCCCCAAGGCGTGTACACCCGCATCTGTACGACCGCTCGCCGTCACGCGCGCATCTATACCAAACGCTTGTAAAATGGCGTTTTCCAACGATTCCTGCACGGACATAGCGTTTTTCTGGCGTTGCCACCCTGCGTACGCAGTTCCGTCGTATGCAATTTTCATCACGTAACGCATATTGTCCTCCCCTTGTTTCCTTAAATTAACGCCGCAGTGTAGATCCGCAATAAGATTACGCCCGCCAATAAGAACGCAACCGCCAAAAAGGCAATCACGTCCCGCCAACCAAAGGTCAATTTTTTATATTTCGTACGCACTTTACTGCCTGAATAACAACGTGCTTCCATAGCGTCCCCTAACTCGTCCGCGCGGCGGAACGCGCTGATCAAAAGTGGAATTAAAATGGGAATAATCGCCTTTACACGCTTTGTCAAGCTGCCCGTTTCAAAGTCGGCGCCGCGCGCCTATTGCGCATTCATAATTCGTCCCGTTTCATCCGTTAAAATAGGGATAAAGCGCAACGCAATCGACATAATCAATGCCAATTCGTGTACGGGGAAACGAATGACTTTTAGCGGCGATAACAGACTTTCGATACCGTCAGCCAACGATACGGGCGTGGTTGTTAAGGTCAACAAAGACGAACTCAATACCAACAAAAATAATCTTGCGGCAAGGAAAATAGTATAATACACCGCCTCTTTGGTAACGACGATAAACCTCCATTGCCACCAAACCGTTTCTCCTTGGAAGAAGAAAAGATTTAAAACGGTCATAAATATCAGTAAAAACAAAACGGCTTTTACCGAACGCAGTAGCGAGGAAAAAGGTACACCCGAAAAAATTGCCACCACGGCAAACAACGCCGCGCACGCACCAATCGCATAGAAATTTTTGCTTAAAAAAATCGCGACGATGTATACGATTAAAAATAAGATTTTCGCACGGGGATCACACCGATGCACAAACGACTTCGTGGGATAATACTGTCCAAAGGAAACCTCACGCATGCTTGCCTCCTTCGAAGGTTAAATCCGTACCTGCCCCCTTCGTTTTTACATATTCTAATAGCTTCTGCACAAAATCATGGACGGTAAAATCGTTTTCAATTACCATATTTTTCTCTGCCAGCCTAGCGGTGACTTTTGCCACGAACGGCACGTCTAAACCTCTTTCCGCCAAAGCGTTTCTATCCGCAAACAGCGTTTTGGGTTGTGATACCGCAAGCACTTTTCCGTCCAAAAAAATTGCCGCGCGGGTACAATTTTCTGCAATCTCATCCATATCGTGGGAAACGATAATGACCGTCTTGCACCAATCCGCGTGGATTTTATGCAGCAGCGTCATAATCTCTTCCTTCCCCAATGGATCTAAACCGGCTGCAGGCTCGTCCAACACCAAAATTTCAGGCTTCGTTACAATCACGCCTGCAATCGCCACACGACGTTTTTGCCCGCCTGACAATTCGAATGGCGAACGGTCTTTGAGCGCTTCATAATCTAAGCCCACCGTTTCCAACGCCTCACGCACCGCTTGTTTTACCTCGGCGTCTTGAACGTCTTTTCGGAAATTTTTCAAACCGAACGCAACGTCCTCAAATACCGTTTCTGCAAACAGCTGATATTCGGGATACTGAAAAACCATCCCAACCTTGCTGCGCAATTCTAAAAAGTTCGTTCTCTTATCCGTCAAATCGTATCCATTGACCGAGAGCAGCGTTTGGGGCACTGGGATTTGCCCCTTTTTGGGTTTTTTCGCCTTATATTTTTTCTCCGCCGTAGGCACCTTTAATAAAGCATTCAGATGCTGCACGAAGGTGGATTTTCCACTGCCCGTATGGCCTATAATTCCAAAAAATTCTCCTGATTTTATTTCTAAATCGACCCCTTGCAACGCATACGTCGCAAAGGGAGATTTTGCATTGTAAACGTACGTAAGGTTTTCGCAATAAACCCGTCCAACGTCCGTGTTTTCATCCACATTAGAATTAAATAAACGCGTACCTGCCCCCTGTATTTTGGGGATATTTAAGGCGGATTGGTCCACACCTTTTACGGCTTGTACGATATTTTCCGCGACCGTTTCCGCGTCCATACTGTCCATAACGGGAAGCCCTGCCAAAGACAAACGATGGCAGATATCAATCGAATGGGGCAACAACAGCGAATATTTTTTTAAATCGTTTTCCTTTTGAAACACCTCTTCAGGCTTGCCCTGCATAACGATCTGTCCGTGCTGCATTACCACCGCGCGGTCAGCAAGCAACGCCTCTTCGGGAAAATGCGTTATTAAAATCACCGTGATATTTTCTTCGCGATTCAAACGCAAGACCACGTCCATAACTTCTTTCCTGCCACGAGGGTCCAACATTGCCGTCGCTTCGTCCAAAATCATAACGCGCGGCTTTAAAGCCAAAACCCCCGCAATCGCAATACGCTGCTTTTGTCCCCCAGAAAGGCGTGCGGGTGTCGCATAGCGAAAATCCCTCATCCCTACTGCATTCAACGCAAAATCAATGCGTTGCCCGATTTCCTCACGCTCCACGCCGATGTTTTCCGGTCCAAATGCAATGTCGTCCTCTACAATGGAGGCAATCGTTTGATTGTCTGGATTTTGAAAGACAATCCCAACTTGCTTGCGGATATCGAATAAGGCTTTATCATCAGACACATCCAAGCCGAACACGGTGATTTTACCCGATATAGGCGAAAGCAATCCATTGGTAAGGCGCGCCAACGTTGATTTCCCGCTGCCGTTATGCCCTAAAACCGCGACAAATTCTCCTTCTTCCACGGAAAAATTAACGCCGCGAAGCGCAAAATTTTCGTCCGAAGAAAAAATATCTCCGCCGCTTTCATTCTCCTCCATATCATAGGAAAAATATACGTTTTCAAACTCGATCGCTTTCATAATTTGCTAATTGAAGGAACTATGTTCCTTCCCCTATACTGTTATTTCTTTACTATTATAGCAAATTTTTTTACATTTTACAATGAAAATAAGGTGAAAAAGTGTGTTATTCCGCAGAAAAGTTATTTTCTTTTCTATAAAACAATAAATTAAAGAGGTTTTCTTTTCGAGAAAACCTCTTAAAATACACTTCATCTCGTACCTGGTATGGCTATTCAACAAAAGAGCGCAGGATTTTGCCATTGGCGTCAATCGTAAAAACGACCGACCCATCCAAATCTGTGCGCGCATATTGTACCCCCGCCGTCGATAAAGCGGATAAAACCTCTTGAGTCGGATGTCCGTACGGATTGTTCTTCCCACAAGAGATAACGCCCCACTCGATTCCACAATATTGTAAAAATGGTAACGAGGTCGAATATTTACTGCCGTGATGTCCAACCTTCAAAATTTCCGTATCCGTTAAATCAATATCGCGCAAGGCGCCCAAACGATCGTCTCGCATCAATTTTTCCTCTACGTCCATATCGGCGTCTGCCATAAATAAAGCGTTGACGCCCTTATAATCTAACCATAAAACCGAAGAATCCGTCCCATCCGATCGCATATTTGCTTCTGCGTCAACCGAGTAAGGATACACAAAAGATAAGGCATACGCCGCCGTTTCTTCTTTTAGGGTCAACCCCCGCATCGCATATTCATAATGGCATTCTTCTTCAAGCATAGTCTCATAAAATTCCGCGTATGCAGTGGAGACATATTTCAAATTTGCGGCAGGCAGGTATGCGTTGAGTATCGTTTTATGCTGTAAAACAGTCGCCAAAGAACCGCAATGATCACTGTCGGTATGACTGACAAAAAGATAATCGATCACGTCTATATCCAAGGCGTTTAGATAACGCAAAATGGCGGTTGCCGTGGTCTCATACGTGTCGCCACCGTCAAGGAGCGCCACCTTTCCGTCCGGCAATTCAATCAGCGTTGCATCTCCTTGCCCTACGTCTATAAAATGGATACGCAGTTCGCCGTCTCCCCTCTCGTCAAGCTTTGGCTTCGCAACGTAATATTTCCATGTCTTCGGCGGAACGAAAGCCGAAAATACGCATAAGCCCGCCACCACGAAAAACGCTATGCACAGCGCGATGATGCGTATGATCCGTATTTTCTTTTCAATTTTATTCTTTTCCGCGCGATAACCCATACTTCTTTTGTAAAAATTTATTTATTTTCTTTCTGCCTTTTCAATCTGCGCAAACACTTCGTCAAGCGCGCTGCCGTCATAATCTTCAATCCGACCCGCGTCAGCCAAGCTTGAAATAGCAGGATCCAAAGGCATACGCGCCACCGCAGGAATGCCATATTCCGCCGCAATCGACTTTGCTTTGCTTGCGCCGAATACCTCTATTTTCTTGCCGCAATCAGGGCAGGAAAGATAACTCATATTTTCAACCAAGCCAAGCACGGGAATATTCATGATTCTCGCCATATTGACTGCTTTTTCCACGACCATTTTCACCAAATCCTGCGGCGTCGTTACAATGACGATCCCCGCAATGGGAATACTTTGGAAAACAGTCAAAGGGACGTCGCCCGTTCCGGGGGGCATATCGATAAACAGCAAATCCAAATCCTTCCAAACCACGTCGGTCCAAAACTGCATTACCGTGCCGGAAATCACCATTCCGCGCCAAATCACAGGCGAAGTTTCGTCATCCAAAAGCAAATTCATAGACATCAGCTGCATCCCCGAGGGAGAGAGCACGGTATCGATCCCCTCTTCGCTGCCGGTTGCGTGATCGGTAACCCCAAACATTTTGGGGATGGAAGGACCCGTAATATCGGCGTCCATAATCCCAACCGACATCCCCTTTTTCTGCGCAAAAGAGGCAAGCAGGGACGTGGTGAGAGATTTCCCGACCCCACCTTTACCGCTGACAACGGCAATCACTTTTTTAATCGATGCGTTTTTATGAGGTTCTTTTAAAAAGCTCTCTTTTTTGCGTGAAGCGCAATTAGACGAGCAGCTGGAACAATCGTGTGTACAATTCTCAGACATAATTTTTCTCCTTTATTATCTTTATTATTATACCCATTTTCACAAAAACTGTCAAGGTATTGTCGCTCAAAATATATAATTACGTCCAATTTTGACAAAATCTTCTCCCACCTTTCATTAAAGGACGTGAAAAAGGAGGCAAAATTAGTTGCTTTCCCTTTCAAAATGTTGTATAATAATTAGGCTGCGCGTAGGTGGGGAGTTAGCGGCACCCTGTATCTGCAATCCGCTATAGCAGAGCCGAATGCCTTTCTCGACGGATTTTATGGAAGGTTTGCGCGTCGTAAGGAACGTTGATCGTAAGGTCTTATGCAACGTAATGCCGTGAACCGTGTCAGGACAGGAATGTAGCAGCACTAAGCGGAAGTTTGCGTGTGCCATAAGGTAGCTTTACAGTAGTCACCTGCGGCGTTTCCGCTTCGGTAAAATTCGGCAAAAAAGGATCGCGCAGTTTTTTGTTATCACAAAGGGCTATCGAGAAACAACGGTTTTTCGATAGCCCTTTCTATATATAAGCGAAAATTTAGATTTCCGCCGATACCATCAGTATCTGCGGAAAATTCTTTTCTATTCTCCATTCTCCTTGGAAGATGTTTCCTCTTTTCTCCCTCGGATATCCAAGCCGTTTAAGCTCTCATCTTCCAAAATTACACCGCGCTGCACGCTGGCATAGCCGTATTTTTCACGCAGCTTTGCGATCGTGCTTTCCGCGCGAGCCTTCTTATCGTAATTTGCCCGATCATCCGACAAAAAGGTATCCAAGCTCATTTGTTCCACGTGATAATCAAACCCCGACACCGTAATCCCCAACATTCGCACGCGCGCGCCAAGAGGAAAATGTTTACAAAACAACTCGTACGCTGCCTTTGCAATATCTCCGCAAAGCATCGTAGGCGGCACCTTTGTTTGACAAGTAGTATCCTCCAATCGTTCGTTTCGCACCACGATATGCACGGTATTTGCGCGTCCGACGTCTGCCGCGCGAAGGCGGCCTGATACGCTTTCCGCCAACACGTAAAACCAACGCTTTACCTCCTCTCGATCAGTAATATCACGAGGTAGCGTGGTCGAATTTCCAACCGATTTCAGATCCTCTTTTTTCTTCTCAAATTTGACAGGTTCTTGATCCTCTCCGCGGGCGTAAACGCGTAACTGCCTACCTCGTTTCCCTAAAAAACGGCTCAAAATTGACTCGTCCACACTTGCCAAATCGCCGATAGTACGCACCCCGATTTTACCCAAAGTTTCCGCAGTAGATTTCCCGACGAACAGCAAATCGCCGACGGGCAATTTCCATACGATCTCCCGATAATTTTCTTCCGTGATTTCGGTAACCGCATCTGGTTTTTTCATCTCGGACGCGAGTTTTGCAAACACCTTGTTAAAGCTGACCCCGATCGATACAGTCAACCCCAATTCTTCTTTAACCTCTTTGCGGATGCGTTCGGCAATTTCATAACCGTTGCCAAATAGAAAGGTGCTTTCTGTCATATCCAAAGCGCACTCGTCAATGCTGCATTCTTCAATCTTCTCCGTATAACGTGCGTAAATTTCCACCACCTTGCGCGAATATTTTTTATATTCGTGCATATGCGCCCCGACCATTTGCACGTCGGGACATTTCCTTAAAGCGGAATATACCGTCTCTGCCGTTTTTATCCCGTATTTTTTTGCCTCTTCGTTTTTGGCAAGCACAATCCCGTGCCGCTCCTTGGGATCCCCGCAAACAATCAACGGCTTTCCCGCCAAAGCGGGATTGCGCACAATCTCTACCGAGGCGAAAAAATTATTCAAATCCGAATGTAAAATCACGCGTTTGCGTTCTTCCATAGTTCGCCTCCGTAGACAAATTATTTCAAAAATTCACTGACGCTATGCGCCGCAACGTTCCCCTCGCCCACTGCCTTTGCATACTGATACGGTCTGCCCGTACAATCCCCAGCCGCAAAGCAACCCGTAATATTGGTCGACATATCCCTGCCCACAATCACGTGTCCGTTTTCCGTCTGTAAGCCGCCCATTAAAATCGCGGGCGAGACACTTTCCCGCAACATAAATACGCCGTTTACGGGCAACTTCTCAGGGATATTTTCCGCAGGAGCCGAGGCAAACGCCAAATTCTCTACACGCAAATTCCCTTCTATTTTCGCAGGCATTTTTCGTATTACGGTGATATTTTCACGCTCGATTTCCACGTTTTTATACATAGGAATTAAATATACCTTTTCCGCAAAATCCGCAAGGTACCCGATTTCGTGTTCTAAACGTTTCGTGGTACAAACAACCGCAATCGTCTTGTCCTTATACAAGAAACCGTCGCAGGTCGCGCAGTAACTGACCCCACGCCCCACAAAGCTCTCCTCGCCCTCGATTTGTTTCACACTTTCCACGCCACAGGCAAGGATTACCGCGCGGCTTTGATATTGCTCGCCGCCCTGCGTTAAAAGGGTAAATCCCTCTTTCAACGCGTACACGCCTGCCACCTTTTCCTCATTCACCTCGATTTTTGCATCGGACAATTGCGTTTGCAACGCCGCGATAAATTCTTTTCCCGACACGTCGGAAAGCCCAGGATAATTGTGAATTTTTTCCGCTTTCTCAATCTTTTCGCTCAACGATTTTGAACCGAAAATCAGAAAAGTTTTTCTATTTGCCTGTAAAGTAAGCGCCGCAGAAATCCCTGCAACGCCACTGCCTACGATGATACAATCAACCATAATCTTCTCCTTATCTACAGTATAACACATCCCGTATAAAAAATCAACCCCGAAAGAAAATTTCTTCCGGGGAAAACGTTTTTTACTGCTTAGAAAAATTCTTCTTCCAGCATCGCGCAAAGGCAATGATATACGGGTAAATGCAATTCCTGCACCTTAAAGGTTTCTTTTTCAGGTACGACCACGGAACAGTCTGCCGCCTCCTTCAATAAGCCGCCTGTACCGCCCAACAACGCCGTAACCTTCATTTTTTTTGCTTTCGCCACCGTGGTTGCATACAAACAATTTTTCGAGTTTCCCGAAGTAGAAAGGGTCAATAATACGTCACCCTCTTCTCCCCAAGCGTTTACCTGCTGCGCAAACACGAACATAGGATCACGGTCGTTTTGGAAGGCCGTAGAAAAGGCAATATGTCCGCATAAAGATACCGCAGGTAAGCCCCTTTCTAACTGTTCAACCAATACCTGCCCCCGCTCTCCTTGCATTTTTAATGCTTCTGCATACTCGCCTTGAATGGGACGACACTTTTTAAAACTCTTTAACAATTCCCCTGCGATATGCTCGCAATCCGCCGCGCTGCCGCCGTTGCCGCAAAGGTACAAGCGATGTCCCTCCGCAAAGCAAGCGCGCAAGGTTTCATAGACCGCCAAAATATCTTCTTTGCATCCCACCAAGGCAGGATGTCTTTCCATCGTTTCCGTCAAAATTTGTTGTGTCGTCATTTTCATAATTTATACTCCTTTCGCAATCGCAAGCGCTGCGATATCTCCGATATTTTCACTAAGCTGTGCGGGTACGATTTCACACACCGCCGCGCTGAGCCCAAGTGCTTCCTTTTCAATCTCTTTTTTCATCGTGGGAACGAGTAGTTGATGCGAGCGCATAAACACGCCGCCAAGTACAATTTTTTCAGGGTTCAAAAGGTCGATGACAATACTAAGCCCCCGCCCAAGCATCTGTCCGCATTTTGCAAACACACGCTTTGCAAACGGATCGCCCGCAAACGCCGCCTCTGCCAATTTTTTGGTCGTAATCTCGGACATGCCCCCCATCTTTTCTATGCAAGCGGGCATTTTTTTGCAACGAGCCGCCATCTCTTTTGCCAAACGGGTAATCCCGCCGCCGCTGCAAAAACCTTCAAAAGAACCGTGTTTTCCAAACCCGATCGGGCCGTTTTTTGCAAGACGGATATGTCCTGCTTCTCCCGCATTGTCGTTGGTGCCTGCATACAATTTACCGTCCAAAATTAGCCCTGCGCCAAGCCCAGTACCAAAGGTGAAGAATACCATATTTTTCGTACCGCGGCCTGCGCCGAACATCCATTCTGCCACGCCGCAAGCATTGGCGTCGTTTTGTAAACGCGCGTCCAAACCAAAATGCTCTTTTACGTATTGAACAATCGGAAAATCGTACCAACCCGACGCCAAATTGGGCGGGTTTACAATGAGCCCCGTTTTACTGTCAAGCGGCCCGCCGCAGCTGATCCCCGCCTGCGTTGCGCCCGTTTTTGCTTTATATTCCTCTATAAAAGGCTTTAACGCCGTCAGCGTATCCACCGCCGAGGGTGAGGTCTTCACTTCGTTGCGCGCAACAATTTCTATTTGATCGCCCGTAATTTTACCAAGTGACACGGCGCATTTCGTGCCACCGATATCCAAACCGATATAATACATAATCGTCCTCCGTTTTTTCTATTTTAACAAGATTTACAACGTTTGTCAACAATCGTGCGGTAAAAAATGAAACCAAATGAAATAAAGCCCGACAAGGCCGTCGGGCTGTTATATTTTATTTTCTTACGTAATAATCGTAAAGCTCTTCCTGCGCAAAATGCATTTTGGTTAGATAATTTTCCGCAGTCTTTAAGAACATAAAATAACTGGTTGTTTCCGTCGCGATATCAAACGCGTCGCCACGGCCCAAGAAATCGTACTCGATATGCACCGAATACATAGACGAAACGGGCTTGTTGAGCGTAAACGGCTTACCGTCCACCGTCCCCATAAAGGTAAACCCGTTTTTATCGTGTACCACGTGCGCGTCGCCAACGTTAATAAAGCCAATTTCGGTCGAGTAATAATCTTCTACACGTACGTCGTCTTCAAAATGGTACGTACCTGCCTGTACCTCTTTACGAACCTCTACACGCTCCCAGTTGTACCAATCGGGGACATGAGAGAAACCAGCCTCCGTATTGACGCCGTTCAAGCGGCTGAGGGTATCCATTTCCCAGGTTGCGCCGCAGTCGTCGCACCAAAGCTTGATCCCCTCGGTTTTCATCTTGAATTCTTGACCGCACGCGGGACATTTGTACAAAATACGGTGCAAGCCCTCCGCGCGGGTTTTACATTTGATATGGTAGCCCTTTTCAACCTGCCAACGGTATTCGTCACGTTCAAACGCCTTTTCAATCTTCGCCTGCACTTCGTCCGCCGTCATCGATTGCAAATCCTCCACGGTAAGCAGCAGGGATATCTCCGCCTCCTGACGAATACGTTTATACGGGCGTTTTTTCCATTGGGGCGAATTTAAAAAGTTGCCGTTTGCTTTGAACAGTACCACGGGGACCTTCAAATGTTTGCACAGCTTCCCCAGCGCATCGTCCAAACGTTCGTTGACGCCAGCCAAGGAAAATCTTGCCTCGGGAAAAATCGTGCAGGTATGTTTCAACGTTTTGATATAACGCATAACGTGTTTTGCCGTCACGATATCGTGTGTAAATTTACGTTTCGGCATACCGCCGATGCCGTACATCAACCAATTACCGCGGCGCATTTCTTCTACCGACATTACCCAACCCGTCGTGCGTGGCATCAATCCGCAAACAATCTGGGCAAAGTCCATAAACGATGCGTGCGACGCCAAAATCAAATAGGGACCTTTCATTTTTTTAACCGATTTTTCCGTCTTTACGTGCCCTTTGTTAAACCACATATAAAAGGGCGCGCCGACAAATTCGACAATTTTTAAATACCATTTCGGCTTATTTGCTTGACGGTACATATCAAATCTTTTCGGTTGTTTTTTCATAAATTTCCTCATAACGTAGATTTGTAGGATTAGTATACCATATAAATCCCCTTTTTTCAAGTATTTTTTATAAAATCGTTTTTTTTAATGGACGATCGCTGAACTTTTTTACACACTCCCTTTTAAAATTGTCGCAAAACGATCCAAGTCGATGCATTTACACACAATTTTATAAACAAATTGCGCGCGCGCGTAAATAAATCGTTGCACAATTTTCTAATGTATGATATAATATGTTTTATTATTCTATCACAAACGAAATCGCCGGCAATGAAAACGGCGAAATCAAATCAAAAGGAATAAAATGAGTAAACTCTTTTTAAAATTCAAACAAAAAGTAAAAAAAGCCCGTATCCTAAAAAGCGTATTGACGGGGCTTGCAAGCGGAGGTTTAACAGGCGGCATCGCTTTATTGCTGTCCAGACTTGCGCTGCTTCCCTTCCCGCCCATCATTGCCTTGGCGATCGGCTTCGGCGTGGGCTTGGTAACGGCAATCCTATTTTTCCTTTTCCTCCGCACGTCGGACAAGCAGTTGGCGGAAAGCTTAGACGAACGCTTTGTTTTACAGGAAAAAGTGCAAACCATGATCGCCTACGAAACGGAGCAAGGCGAGCTGCTGGATTTACAGCGTCAAAGCGCGGAAGACGCCTTATCTAAAATCTCAACCAAGAAATTCAAAATCAAGCGTTTGTGGATTTATTTGACCGCTTTTTGTATCGGCGTAACGGCGGTTGTCGGCGGGTTGCTTGTCCCGAATAAGCGCAACCAAACTCCGCCGCCCAAACCCTTTGCGATCACGCAAATGCAGATTGCAGGCATTGAAGAATTGATCCGCTACGTCGACGGCTCGACAATGGAAGAAACCTACCGCACGCAAATATCCGATTCGCTTAGCGGTTTGTTGGCTGATTTAAAATTGGCAACCACCGAACCGGAAATGCAGGTAGCCTTAACAGAGGCGATGGCAAACATCTCCACCTGCACCTATGATTCCTCTTCCTCGGCGGAAATATTAACGGCACTTTGGGCAAGCGAGGATACGTATGCAAAAGGCTTTGCAACGCTGTTAAACACCTCCACCTGGAAAGAACCGAATTGGGGGGATTTTGCAGAAAAATTGACCGAATATAAACAGCTATTTCGATACCAACCCGCTGAGGGCGAGCCTACCCCCGACGCAACGGAGCTTGTCGAAATATTGACCCAAAAATTGGATTTTTCAGTGTTAAAAATCAACGTAGCCTTGCAACAGTCAAGAATTGCGCAAACGGACAGCTTGTATATTACGGTGGCGCAGTTTGTAACGCAACAGCAGGAAATTGCCAAAAACGCAGCTTCCTATGAAGCGGCCTTGGCAAGCATCGACAAAGCTTTAGACGACGCCTCACAAACCACCTACGGTGTGATTTCACAATTAAAAATCAACACCAACGTAGGCGAATACACTATGACGAAGTTGGCAACGCTGTTCCCTGTACCTCTGCCCCCCTTTGAACGCCCCGATTTGACAGAGCAGAACAATCAGGGCGCAGGCGAAGACAGACCCAACGACAAAGGGCCGTCCGACGGCGGCATCGGCGAGGGCGCGACCTTTGGCAGTAAGGATTTGGTTTTAGATCCCTTGACGGGGAATTACGTCGAATATGGAACCCTGATCAATAAATATTACGCCGTGATGAACGATCGGTTAAATAACGGCAATTACTCGGACGAACAAAAAGAATTGATTAAAAAATATTTTTCCCTGCTTTACAGCGGTATTGAAAAAGAGGATGGTAAATAAAAATGGAAGAAATTACGATGGAAAAAGTAAGTATTTTCAGTGAAAAAATCTCAAAAGTACAAATGGAATTGGCAAAGGACGTCGTTGGTCAAAAGGATATTATCCACAACGTCATCATCGCCATCATTGCAGGCGGTAACGTCTTGTTGGAAGGTGTACCCGGCGTTGGTAAAACACGTCTTGTACGCGCCTTGGGCAAAACGATGTCGTTGCCCTTCTCGCGCATTCAGTTCACCCCTGACCTTATGCCTTCGGACGTAACGGGTACCAACGTTATTGAAAAGGACGAAAACGGAAAATTGGAAACGAAATTCCGTCCCGGCCCCATTTTCTCCAACCTCGTATTGGCAGACGAAATCAACCGTGCAACCCCAAAAACGCAATCGGCAATGTTGGAGGTCATGCAGGAACATAAGGTAACGATCGGTAAATCGACCTATAAAATTAAAGAACCCTTCTTCGTTTTGGCAACGCAGAACCCCATCGAACAGGACGGTACCTATCCTCTTCCCGAGGCGCAAATGGACCGTTTCCTCTTCAAGCTGATTGTCGATTATCCTACCAATCAAGAATTGATGGATATTGTCAAAATGACGCAGATCACCATGGCAGAAACGGCAGAGGCCGTCATCAACGGTACGGAAATCCTTGAAATGCGCACGCTTGCCTCCAAGGTACCCGTATGCGACGAGGTTATGATGTTCGCCGTTAATTTGGTTTCCAACACGCACCCTGCATTGGAAAACTGCCCTGCATCCACGAAGAAATACGTCAAATACGGCGCTTCTCCCCGTGCGGCACAAGGCTTGATCACCGCGGCAAAAATCCGCGCGTTGATGGACGGACGTTACAACGTAGCTTACGAGGATATCGAAGCGCTTGCCTTCCCTATTCTCCGTCACAGAATTAAAATCAATTACGCCGCAGTCAATGAAAAATTGAGCGTAGACGACGTAATCGCAAAAATTATCAAAGAAACGAAATAAGGGCTTCCCTATGAAAAAACTTGTTATCGAAGAGGCGTTTTTAAGCGAGCTGGAAGCTTTGCAAACGGTCCTCAAAAATAACGTAGCCGGTATGTTTGGCGGAAACCGACAAACGAAGAATTTCGGATCTTCCTGCGAGTTTGCGGATTACCGCGATTACATCCCCGGCGACGACATAACGAAAATAGATTGGAATGCCTACGCGCGTTTTGATAAGCTGTATCAAAAGCTGTATTTTGACGAACGGCAAATGCATACCAAAATCTATATCGACGCAAGCCGTTCTATGGCGCACGGCGCAGATTCGGAAAAGGCAGAGCAAGCGATTAAGATCGCGGCGGCTTTTGCCTATCTTTCCGTATGCGAAATGGACAAGGTATCCATTTACGTGATGCGCGGCGGACAATTGGAAGAGGTGGTCAGCGGAATCGTCGGCAAAGATTCTTACCTCAACTGCGTCAATAAACTGAATGAAATCGAATTTGATGGCGACGCCAAAATCAGTGAGGCGATCGTCCCTTCTCCCGTGGGAAGAGGCGACGGCTTGTCCATCATTATCTCCGATTTTCTCACCGACGAGAATTTTGAACGCGCCATCGACCGCTTATGCGAGCAAAAGCGTGACGTGCTCTGTATACAAGTCCTCTCCCGTGAAGAAATCAACCCCCAAATGCGCGGTAAAATGCATTTGTTCGATTCAGAAACCCCCAGCCGATTCTTCCGTAAGAAGATCGATCAGGACGTGGTACGCGCCTATAAAGACGCCTTTAAGTTCGTGGTAGACAGAATTAAAAATTACTGTGAAGCGCGCGGCGCGCATTATTTATTCACCCCCGCGCACACCCCGATTGCGGACGTCATATTTGGCAACATGGTCGATTTGGAGGTGCTGAAATGAGATTTCTGTTCCCCCTCGGGCTGTTGGGCTTGATCGGCATCCCCATCGTCATCATTATCTATATCCTTAGAAATAAATTCAACGAACAAACCGTACCTTCCACCTATCTTTGGGAGTTGAGCGAACGGTTTTTCAAGCGCAGAAACCCTTTAAGCGGTTTGACGGGCATCATCAGTTTGATTTTGCAAATCCTCACGATCGCCGTCCTTTCGTTGGCGATTGCGCGCCCGATTTTCGTATTGCCAAACACTGCGCTCGAATATTGTTTCATCCTCGACGCGTCGGGCAGTATGCAAATGCAATCGGACCGAGAAACCCGATTTGACTTAGCAAAGGCAGCCATTGAAGAAAGAATTTCCGACGCGCGCCTGGGCAGCACGTATACGCTGATCCACGTTTCCACTGAAACGACCACCGCGTACGAACGTTTATCGGACAAGGCTTTGGCAAAAGAATTGCTTGCCGATTTGACCTGCAGCAACGGTTCGGTGCAATACACCGATTCGCTTGCGGCGGCGCAAAAATATTTCAACGAAAATCCCTCTTTTGCGGTGTCCTTATTCACGGACAAAACGTACGATGCCCACGACAACGTGGAGATTGTCCGTTTCGGCTCGGACACGGACGTCAATTACGCAATCGGCGACGTCGACGGCTCTTTGACGGGAAATCTTTTAACCGCGCAAGCCAACGTCATTTCCTATACCACGGACGAAACCTTGACGGTTTCCTTGTACGTAAACGGTAAGACTACCCCTGCAAAAACCGCAGATATTGCGGTAAAAAAAGGCGAAGCTACCCCCGTTACCTTAACGGCAAACACGGACGCATACGACAGTTTCCGTTTGGTGATTGAAAATGAAGACTCGCTGTCCTTTGACAACGAAATCATCAGTTACAACCAGCAAAGCGAAGCGGCGTACAGCATCTTGATCGTCAGCGAAACGCCCTTCTTCTTGCAAGTGGCTTTGGACGTATATACTGATTCAAAAATCGACGTCATTGAACCTGACGCATATCAAAACAACGCAGGCTACGGATTGTATATTTTCCATTCGTTTACCCCTGATACCTTGCCCGACGGCGCTGTTTGGCTGATCAATTCAACCAAGAGCGTTGCCAATTCCGGTTTTAGTATCCGCGGTATCATTGAAACGGACGATCCCGTGGAATTGGTGAAGTCCGACTCCACCTCCACCACGACGCGCACACTGTTGCAAGGGATCAATGGGAAGGATATTTACCTGTCCGAATATATAAAATACAGCGGTATGTACACCAAATTCACCACGCTGTTTTCTTACAACGCACATCCCCTGATTTTTGCAGGGGTAAATGCCTTAGGCAATCGCGAAGTCGTGTTTGGTTTCGATCTGCATAAGAGCGACCTGCCCATGTCCACCGACTTTGAGCCCTTGGTATGCAACTTGCTTGCTTATTCCTGCCCCGACGTACTCGACCGCACCGATTACGTTTGCGGCGAGGATGTCAATATCAATATTACGGCTAATATGAAAAACGTAAAGGCGATTTCCCCTGACGGAGAGGAAATCTACGTTGACAACACCGCCGACATCGGCGTGTTGCATTTAGAGCGCGTCGGCACGTACACGATTCGGTTTAGCGTATCGGGCGAAGAGAAAAATTATCTCATTTATTCCTCCTCTCCCGACAACGAAAGCAACCCGACCTTAAAGGGCGAATCGTTTAGCTTGCACGGAACGCAGCAATACGAACGGACGGATGGGGAATATGATCCCTTACTGATCCTGTTTATTTGCCTTGCTCTTTTATTTATTGCGGATTGGATGGTATACTGCTATGAGAAATATCAGCTTCGATAATCCATATTGGTTACTGCTTGCCATCCCCCTTTTGTTGGCTCTGTTTATCCCGTATTTTGTTTCCGTCAGCAGGGATAACCGCAACAAGGGCTGGATTGCTTCCCTCGTGATACATTGTTTGATTGCCGTATGCGTTACCTTGGCGGCGGCAGGCCTTGTTCACACCACGGTCATGACGCGCACGAAAGTATATATCGTGGCAGACCTTTCCTACTCTACCAACCGCAATCTTGACGAAATTGACGCGCATATCGCCAATATCGCAGAAGAATTGCCACCCAACTCCCGTTTGGGGATCGTATGCTTTGGCAACGACAGCAAGATATTGACTTCGTCGGGAACGGAAATCAAGAGCGTCAAGGAAGCAACGGTAGATACCAGCGGCACCAACATTGTCGGCGCGTTGGATTATACCGCTACGCTCTTTAGTGAAAACGAATTAAAACGCATTATCTTATTGACCGACGGTATGGATACCGCTTCGGCCAACGCAGATTTGGTATCCGCAGTCGAACGCTTAAAGGCGAGAAATATCCGTTTAGACGCGGTTTATCTTGACAGCAATCTTGAAGACGGCGTCCACGAGGTACAAATCAGCGGCGCGGAATATACCCACTCGACCTATCTAAACTACGATACGCAGGTACAAATCCAAATCGAGTCCAACACGGACAACGATGCAATGTTGGATTTGTTTATGAAAAATGCAGACGGCGAATACGTAAAAATCAATACCACCGTATTGCATTTGGACGCAGGCATCAACGTAGCGACGTTTGACCTTCTCACAGATACGGAAGGCGTATTCGATTACAAAGCAGTCGTTTCTGCGACGTCTGATGGCTCGGAGCAAAACAACGCCTACACCTTCACGCAGACGGTTGCAGGCAAACGCAACGTGTTGTTGGTTACGGAAAAACAAAGCGACGTCAACGAATTGACAGCTCTTTACAGAGAAACGGCAGAGCTTGACCCCTACGTCATCAACAATTTTAACCGCGACGTGCCTTACACGGTAGAAGCCCTTTCCGCGTACGATGAAATCATTTTGTCCAACGTAGACGTACGTAAAATCAACAATATTTACGCGTTTGTCGATTCGGTAGACGCAGTGGTTTCCGAATACGGCAAGAGCCTAATCACCCTTGGCGATTTGCAAATGCAAAACAAGGACGATCCAATTTTTGAACGCTTGGAAGAATTGTTGCCCGTCAATTTCGGCAACGCCAACAAGGACGCAAAGCTGTACACCATCGTCCTTGATATTTCCCGCAGTATGAACGATACGTCACAGCTCATCATCGCAAAAGACGCGGCATTGAAATTGCTTTCTTTGCTCAACGATGAAGACTGTGTTGCCTACGTTACCCTTGCAGGAGAAGCAAGGATCGAACAGATCCCTACCCCTTTGGGCGAATGCCGTGAAGAGCTGTATGAGAAAATTCAAACGGCTACTCCTTCGCAGGGTACCTTTATCGGCGAAGCCTTAAAAATGGCGTACGACCATATCAAGGATTTGGATTACGCAGAAAAGCAGGTTATGCTGATCAGCGACGGCTTGACCTTTACCTACGAACCCGAAGACGCGGCAAAAATCGCCTCGGATATGAAAGCGGACGGCATTACGGTTTCCGCGGTCAATATTCTTTCAGGCAACGAACCGCAAGCGGTAAAATTGCTGTCGGCGATCGCGTCGAACGGCGGCGGAAATTACTACCTTATCGAACGTGCGGAAGCCGTAGCCGATTTGATTTTCGCAACGATCGCAAACGAGCTGACGGAATCGATCGTGGAAAAGGAAAGCAAGGTCACAATCAACACCTTCCGCGATGATACCGTCAACGGAATTTTGTCTTTGCCCAACGTCTTTGGGTACGTCAACAGCAAGGCAAAACCCGACGCCAATATGGTATTGTCGGTCGATTATCAGAAGAATGCGGATACCGTCACGCAGGTTCCCCTCTATTCCTATCGGGATCACGGCAACGGCAGAGTCGCCTCCTTTACCTCCAGCCTTTCAGGCGATTGGTTAAAGGGCTGGAATACGGACACGAAAACGAATTTTTTCGGCAACGTATTGACCAGCAACACCCCGCCCGAACGCATTCATTATCCTTATAATTTGAACTTCACCTACGAGGGCAATTACTCAACGTTAGAAATTGTACCCTCGTACCTGAACCCGCTTGCCAAGGCAACGGTCGTCGTCACCGATCCAAGCGGTGCCGAATACAAGGAAACGCTGGCGTTCGATCTCAATCGGTATTTAACCACTTTTGAAACGCCGAAAACGGGAAGATATCATATCCAAATTACCTATGCCTACGGCACGCACCGCTTCGTTTCCGAGGTATATTACAACGTAGCATATCAGCCCGAATACGATGCGTTTGCCGTATACGACGTGTCCAACCTGCACGATTTTATGCGCGGCAGCGGTGAAATTTCCACCGACGGCAAGCTGGATCTGACCAACGACAGAAACGACGTTTCGACCTACGAACTTAATTTCCGTATGCCTTTGCTAATTACGGCGGTGGTTCTGGTCTTGGTAGATATCTTCATCCGTAAAACCAGATGGGCGGATATAAAGAGATGGTTCCAAAAAAAGAAAGGAGGTAAAAAAGTATGAAATTTATGAGAAAAGCGGCTTTACTGCTTTTATCTATATTCCTTTGCTGTTTCCTCTTTTCTTGCGGTGAATACAACCCTGCCCTCAACAGCGGAAACAGTGAAGGCGGCGTTGTACAACCGGAAATGGACGACGACCCCACCAACGATTTCACGGCGACCTTACGATTAAACGGTCAGCCCTATCGGCCTATGGTCAACGTCAACGTATATTGGCGCGACGGGTACAATATCCACGTTGCACCCGTAGACGAAAACGGCGTGGCGCGTATCGACGGCTTGGACGGCGATTATCAGGTAACGCTTTCCAGCGTTCCCCATGGCTATGCCTACGACCCCAACGCCTACAAAGCGACCAACGATGCGAGAAACGTCACCATTGATATGTATGATTTAAACCCCATAACGGGCGCAGGCGGCGGCTTGTACGATTGCTATCATACAAGCGGTACGGGCATTTATTCGGTTACCATTGCAGAGCCTGGGGATACGACCTATTTCGAGTTTGCTCCGCAAATCAACGGTACCTATACCGTAGAAAGCTGGGTAGACGTCCACGATGACGGTATCAACCCGATCTGTACGGCTTATTTCGGCTCCAGCAGTTACAAATACGCCCCCTACAAGGTAGAAAACGTCGGTGCGTGCGGCAGCTACACCCGCAATTTTATCCACACCATTGAAATTGCGGCGGAAATGATCAGTTCGTCAGGCGGCGGCTCGCAAACCTTTACCTTTGCCGTTTCTGCAGAACCGAAAAGCGGTATCTATCCCGTTACCATTACCTTTGCCATCAAGCGCAACGGCGATTTCGATTTAGACAGAAACAACAAAACGTATGCGGTACCTACCGCTGATCTTTCCAAATTCGACTTTCCCACCTTCAACAGCCTTGCAGGGCGCACGATTGTAGGTGCGGAAACGCTGTATCCGGGGACGACCGATTCCTATATGTTCGACGAGGACAATTACAAGGTATGGGATATCGCGGCAGGCGGCGACGGCGTCTATCATCTGTACGATCCCGAGCTGTACCCTACTACGAACGGTTACGGCCCCGTTTTGGTGGCGTATATCACCAAGCCTTGCCGTTTCTTGGACGTAGCGTTTACCGACATCGAATCCCGCGGTAACAAAGCTTTGACCGTGAATGGTACGGAAAATTACAAACAGTTTATTGAGGGTTGGCAAGCCGTAGCGTCCGCTGGGTTCTACTGTGTGGATAACTGCCCTTGCCATAAGACGAGCAATACGCTATATAAAGCTTGTCCTCCCGGCTGTGAAAACTGTCTGCCGATTTGTACCCCCTGCCCCGTCGAATTGATGCGTAAGCCTGGGTACAATTCTTATTGCAACAGCGACGGCGTTTGCCCCGTTACGGAAGAGCTTGCCGAATTTTTACAAAAATTTTCCATTTCGCAACGCTATTTTGCGGACGGTGACGGTTGGGTGGAAACCAACAGCCGTAAAGCCATCGACGCGTATGAGGATTCGCAATGGCTGTTTGCGTGCGGATATTATATTTAATACACAAAACCGATTATCCCTATCGGTAAATTCTATCATCCCCCAACGGATAATCATTGAAAAAAATTGAAAACTGTGCTACAATATGTATTACACACGCTTGTGTGTATGAAAAATAAAAAAAATAAAAAAATTATTATAACTTTAGGAGGTCTTTTCTATGAAAAAGAAAATCCCTATGCTGCTGGCTTTGGTGATGAGCGCGACGACTTTTGCGGCTTGTAACCTTGGTAAACAGCACGAACACACCTTCGGCGACAGCTGGACGGTAGACGCAAACCAACATTGGCACGCCGCTACCTGTGAACACGGCGAAGAAAAGAAGGATGCAGGCAACCACGCAGACGCAAACGAAGACGGCAAGTGCGACGTTTGCGACTACGAAGTAGGTCACACCCATACGTTTGAGGAAACTTGGTCCAAGGACGATACCCACCACTGGTATGCGGCGACCTGTACGCACACGGATGAAAAATCCAATCACGAATTACATACCGACGCCAATGAAGACGGCGTATGCGACGTTTGCGAAGGTCACGTACACATTGTCAACGATGCAGGCTACTGCGACGGCTGCGATACGCAGGTAACCCCTATCGATAAAAACAATATTGAAGCGGTCATCAACGCGATGCTTGCACAAAGCAACCATATCAACGGCGGTGAAGTTGTTTATTCCTTTAATTCCGTTGCAAAGAGCATCGCAGACGGAAACGGCAAAAATGCATATTCGGATCTGAATGCTACCATCCATTATACCTTAGGCAACAATGCTACTTACGTAGAGCACCTTTCCAACAGCGAAGTTTACAACAAGAGCGATTTGGGCGGCGTATGGCAGTTAGGCCAAGCTGAATCCTTAACAAAGACTTGGTTCTACGTAGAAAACGGCGAAATTCAAGGCTTTGAAGAATTGCACCTTGACGGCGTTGTGACCCCTCAATTTGTTACGGCAGACGAAGACAACTTTGCAGGCTACTACTTTGCAGTATCCACGTTGGCAGACGGTTGGGGTGCTGAAACGGTACTCTTCAATCTGTATACCCTTTCCCAAGAATCTTCCGCAAGTGATTACGTGGTAGTACACGATGCGGATAAGAAGACCTATACGTTTACTTTTAACAGCTTAATCATCAACACCGATACGGCAGAAGGCGAAGGCGATTCGGTTCGATATTACGAAACGTCAGTAAGTTTCGGTTACAGCGATAACCTCGAACTGACCTCGTTAAATATCCAGTGTGACGCATACACCAACGATGCAGGCACCAATGCGGGCGAAGCGGACGTGGACTACGATTACGACCAAGCAAACAAAACGATCACGATGCGCGACGGCGCCTCCCCTGATACGTATACCTTTGCCGTAACGCAAACGGTTGGCGAAAGAACGTACGTACACGAAAAAGACATCAGCGTATATATGCCTAAGAGCTTTACGTTTGAGGTAGAAAACGGCGCAACGCTTGAATACGAAGCTATGGAAGACGTTTCCATCGAGTTTGACGCTGTACCCACCGAATCGTTTGATCTGGTCAAAGTAAACGGTATGATCAATGCAACGTTGACCTGCAACGATGGGGACTCCTCGTCGTATGCATATATCTTCATCGACGTTGACGGTAAAAAATACATCGACGTTTCCAAGATTGTTCCAGGTAGCTATACTCTTGCCTTTACCTACCTTGATGAAACAATTTGGTCGGTATCCATCAACGTAAAGACACCCATCATCGTAGGCGAATTTGTTTCAGTAGAAATCACCGACAACAATACCTTCGATGGTCAGTTGGTTTCGTTTGAAGCCCCTGCATCCGGTACGTACACCTTCAACATCCCTGCAGGCTACGGCGCGGTTGATAAAGAAGAACATGATTTCGGCGGATTTAATGAAAATCCTTACGTTGATCCCAACGTCACCCCGAACGGTGGCAGTTTCTCGGTTGATATTGCAAAAGGCGACACGTACGAATTCTACCTTAGCGCACCTTCCAAGGGCACACATATCATCTCCTATACCTTCGAAGCAAAAGAGGTCGTTGGAGGCGATGACGACGAGAACGAAGGCGATTTCGATTACGCAACTGTATTGAAGGTAGGCTCCAACACCTTATATTTCTCCCCCGAGGAAATTGAGGCAGATACGGCAATAAGATCTATGATCATCACGGAAGAAAATCCTTACAAGCTTAATGCTAGCAACCTTTTCATCCAATCGATTACCAATAGCAGCGAAGCTACTATTGTAAGAAATGACGATTATACCTACACGCTTCCCGCGGACACTTATACGATTAAATTTGCGATGCTTTCCGCATTTGGAGTACGCCCTAACGAGCCTAACTCTCTCGAAATTAAATCGGCTGGCGTTGTAGCACCTACCCCCGTAGGTAACCTTTACGAAGATGACAACACTCTCAATATCAGCGATGACAACATCAGTACTGGTTACGTCCTCTACAACTTTATGCCTTGGAACGACGGCGAATACGTATTTACGGCAGATTTTGACTGTATCGTTATGAATGCTGACGGCGACGTAATCGGCACCAACAACGTTACCCTTTCCAGTTATACCCCCTACACGGTAAAACTTGACGTTGCTTCTTTAACCAAGGATGGTAAATACACTGTAAACATTAAATGGTTGGCGCCTTTGGGTTCACAGGGCAATCCCCACGTCATTACCGCGTTGGGTGATTATACCGCAAACTATGCAGGCGATTCCGTAGCCGTATGGTACGTTTATACCCCTGCAGCAGACGGTACCTTGACCATCACCAACGGTAGCGACATCGCAAGCATTATGTGCGGCGCGGCATTCGGTTATGAAAATGCACCTGTTATGGGCGACGATTTGATTATGTCCGTGGTAGGCGGTATGGCTTACTACATCGGCGTTGCAGCTTGGGAAACAACGGAAGCGGTAGAGCTTTCCTTCAACGTTGCCTTTGAAGCAGGTACAATCGAACGTGATGGTACCAGAAATGCACCTTTTGTGTTGGAGCTTGGCGATAAGGAATACAGCGTACCCGCATGGGATTGTGCCATCTATGCTTACACGGCAACCGCAAACGGTACCTTGAAAGCAACGACCTCTTCCACAAATTTCGATTTCAACTTCAGCGATACCGTCAACGGTTACGATTTTAACGTTGAAAATACAACCGTATCCATTGACGTAGTAGCAGGTCAAACGGTTTACCTCTTCGTTGCAACCGCAGATATGTCCGCATCTGTTTTGAACATCAACGTAACCTTTGAAGAATTGGTTATCATCGACGTTACGACCATGGAAGGCAACGGCACTACCGCGAACCCCTACGTCTTGACGGGCGTAGGTAAGTACGATATGGGTACGGTAAACGCTTACCCTGGCTACGTCGTTTCCATCACGGTAACGGAAGCAACAACGCTCGTTATTTCGGCTGACGTAGCGCAACTCTACAGTGACGGTTGGAATATGCTTGCAGACGCAGGTGTAAGCTACACCAAAACTCTTGACGCAGGCGCGACCTTTGTCTTCATCGTTTGTATGGAAACCGGCACGGCAGACGTTGTTTTGACCGTTGCAAACGCATAATCACTAACTAAATACTTACCCCATACCTTGCATAGGTATGGGGTAGACAATAAGGAACACACTATGAAAATAAAAACTTTTTTAACATTTTTATTGGCAATGGCCTTCGCGTTTTCTCTGTCTGCTTGTAACGGCGATGATGAAGTATCCTCCCTTTCGTCGAGCGTGAACAGCGAAACCGCTTCGGACAGCGAGAGCGAGAGCGAAAGCAGCTCTTCCTCGGACGAAGAATACGTTTACGCCCCTGCCGGTACTTTGGACGACCCTTTCTGGATTGCGGAAGACGTTACAGAGGTAAAATTGGATGCAGGTCAAGAAATCTATTTCGCCTCTCGCGGCAGCGAAAGCCTGACGTTTGAAATTGCAAATGAAAACGTCTCCGTCCTTTATAAGGGCACCACGTATACCGCTGAAAACGGAGTCGTTTCTTTCGCAATTATCCCTGAAATCGGCAGTATTACCATCTTCTCGGTAAAGAATAATGCAACCGAGGCAATTGAAACGACGTTGACAGCAGTATATCCCCTCGGTTCCAGATTGAACCCGTTCGAATTGACAGGCGACAGCGGCGAACAGATTGTGGAGCTCCCTCAAAACAACGCAGTGTATTATAAATGGGTTGCAACCCAGGACGGCGAGTTTACCATCTCTTGCGAGTATCCTCAAAATAATATCTCTATGCAAAACGGCTACGTTGCATCGGATGCAACTTTGGGTGGAACGACCACGTCGATTGCTTGTAAAACGGGCGATGAAATCCTCATCGCCGTAGGCGCATTGGATAACGGAGAACATTTCTTCTCCTTTACCTATTCAATTTAAGCTTATAATAAATCTCCCCGCGTTTTCACGCGGGGATTTATTATGCAAGCAAAGCCCTTCTATGATGAAAACAGCGCCTCTTACAAGGCGCTGTTTTATTTAACGTTATTCAATCAATACTGCCTATTCCACATTCTCGGGGCAATTTTCAACAGCCGTTTTACCCCTCATACCTTTCCACTTCTTTTCTTGTCGGGATCGACGGCTGTGCGCCTTGCCTCGTGCAAGCAATACTCGCCGCTTTACTGCCAAATTTGGCTGCTTCTTCCAAGGTTTTTCCCTCTGCCAACATCGTAACCAGCCCGCCGCAGAACGTATCGCCCGCCGCCGTTGTATCCACAGGCTTTATGGAGATACAAGGATATTTCTGACCGCCCTCTCTCGTTAAAATTTCAAAACCGTCGCCGCCGAGTGTTACAAGCAAGGTCCCCACTTTTTCAAGCAGCATTTCCCTGCCACCCAACGAATCCACTTCCGTTTCGTTTGGCGTAATCAAATCACAATACCCCAAATATGGTTTAATTTCTTTGTTTGCAGGTGCAGGATTGAGGATGACGTACATTCCCTTCTCTTTGGCTTTTTTTAAGCCGTAGCCAATAATTTCAATGGGATTTTCCAGCTGTGTCAGATAAATATCGCCCTCTTGCGCATTTTCAAGTGCCTGATCGATGTCCTGCTCGGTAAGACAGCCGTTTGCGCCCTTATCTAAGATAATACGATTATCTCCGTCTACGACAATGATCATTGCCGTACCGGATGGCATATTTTTCACCACACGAACATACTGCGTATCTATACCGTCAGCCTTAAACCCTTCGATGGCGGATTTCCCAAAGGTGTCGTCTCCAACGCAAGCGCACATAATTACATTTCCGCCTAAACGAGCCGCCGCAACCGCTTGGTTTGCGCCTTTCCCTCCGTGCGCTGTGAAAAATCCTTCTCCTGTCAACGTTTCTCCACTCACAGGCATATAAGGCGCTTTTATCACCAAATCCGTATTCACACTGCCTACCACGTAAATATTCCGCATAATCTTCCCTCTATGACAATTCGTGTTCAAGCTCCCGAACATACCTGACAATCGTTTCTTTGCTTTCCGTTTCTATCAGGTATCGATGAAGGCCGCCCTGTTGCTTGTAAAAATGTGTTTTCCCGTTTTCTTCTACAACACATTTACCCTCTTCAGACGCTCGATAATGCCCATTCTCGCCAAATATGCAATACAACGCCGCAACGATATCCCAGCTTTCGCGCTCGCATACGCGAAACAATTGATATGCGCGCCGAATGGGCGTTTCCTTCTCAGCCGCCACCGTATCTGCAAAGGTTTTTACGTTGTAGCCCAACTCAAATTCCACAAATGTAATTTCCGTTGGACAATTTTCAATAAATTTTTTTGAAGCGGAAGCATCAAGCTTAATGTTATATTCCACGTCAAAGACTTCACCGTAAAAATCGTATCGCTTGTCATTGAAGATCCCCCCCATGACAACGACCTCTTTCACGTTTTGCGATAAGATTTCCTTACCGCTTAAAGACGAAATTTTATCCGGCTGACTGTCTAAAAATCGACTCATATTATTCAACGGCCCGATGCACAAAACCGTTGCGTCCTTTGCCGCCGATAATTGCTTTCGCATTAGCTGCACCGCATTTAAACGGCACGACGGCGTGCGAAAAGCGAAGCCCTTCAAAACGTCGTCGAAAAATCCTTCGCGAAATTCTCCGATTCCCCATTCTGCGCTTGCAGCTGCCAACGACTCCGTTTCACAGCCGTAAAAACGACAAACCATATCCAAATATTCCACCGTTCTTGGGTTTGCCGACGTATGCGATACGCCAAGTATGTTTATTTTACCCAACCTATGGAAATGCGCTAAAATCGCAACTGCGGCAACGTCATCGCAATCCGACCCCATATCGGTATCAATAAATATTTGTTTCCTCATCGCGAATTTATACTCCTCAATTCAGCGGTTCGATGCACCATCAAAATCTTTATAACCCACCGTGTCCACACACTCTAACCGCAGATAAAACTATTTCAACGCGTACCTGCCCACTTGTTTTACACTCGGTCCCTTTTATGCGCCTATGAAACGATTACCTTTATCTGTTCGGGTATATTTGAAATCGTACAAATTTTTCCATCGATCATTTCGTGTTTAATCGATATAATCCCGTATTTCGTCGGGATTTTACCCTCCACCGATTGCAACCCGCACAAATGCGGTTGTATTTTTATGGTTGCGTAACCGTCCTCCGTTTGCACGCCTAAAACGTAATTGTAGAACGTTTGAACAAAACCGGACGACCAACCGTGACACAAGCTGTGGCGCAACCCCGTATAACAGAATTTTCCATAATCTGCGTGTATATTCTTTCTACTTTCGTCGGGCATTGCCGTCAATGGCATAGGATCATCCTTCAACCATTGCATATCAAAATCTTCCCAAAAAGTCGTTGCGCCCAAGGAAACCATAGCGCCAAAGTACGTTTTTATAAGCTGTATAATAAAATCCGTTTCGCCCAATTTTTGCAGGGCCTCAATCACGATACAGCCCATAAATGAAGTCATACCGTCTGTGCCGTCTTTTTTCAGCAGTGCCAACGCTTCTTCTTTAGGAATCATATCCGCCAAAACGCCCAATGCCGTTACTTGCTTAAACGCAGAAGGCTTATAGGTATATTCCAACAATTTTTTCAATAAGCTCTCCACAGTATCGCACGGATAAGAAAACTTCTCAAAAAGCTCTTTTGCCTTTTTTAAAGCAATGATGATAAGATATCTCCAGCCCGTTTCGCTATCTGCCGTCAAATTTGTTGGCCAATCGATAAAAAATTCGTTTTCAATATAATATTCAAGCTTATTTTCTTGATAAGAAACCTCTCCCTTTTCTTTGATGATGACAGAAAAAGCGTCCACAACCTCCTGAACGTAAGGCATCATACTCGCCACAAATTCTTCTTCTCCAAAGAGCTGATAATATTTATGTAAGCATATAATCCACCATCCTGAATAGGAAGGAATTTGATTGACCCACTTGCCTTTAAAATCAGTAATAGACGCAAGAGCTTGCTCAAACTGCGGAATATTCCCATAAATCGCAGCCGCACCTACCAACTCGGGATAAAAATCGCCTATCCACATAACGCGATCCCTTTTGACCCCATCCCAAATATCATCGGGGCGAACACAAAGTGCCAACGTCTTTTCCGCCGCCATATATATCTGCTGTAGCTGCGAATCCTCACAAGCAAAACTACCTTTTATTTCTAACCCGTTAAGCATTTCTTCCGCATATACGGCAGAGAGTTTCAACGCCTCGCCTGTAAGAACGTCTATCCTTACAAAACGAAAACCGCTTTCGCTGGTCGAAATATCCGCCCAAGAAACACTATCAAACGTGTAATCTCGTAAGGAGTGATAATTTCCGGCGTTTTTCTCGCCCAATTCTGCGCACGCTTCATAAACCGATTCGCCCAAGCGAACCCTTATTTTTGACGGCGCGGACTGAAATTGAAAAACTAAATGTGCTCTGCCGCATATTTCTTGACCGAAATCCAAAACAATATATCCGCCCTTTTCAATCGTGCAGCAATCGCAATAAAAAATATGTGATTTTTTCAATCCGTTTGCATATAAAATATCCAATCCGCTTGCATTATGTTTTGCTATGATATTTTTAAAATTTAACTTGTTCACATTTATTTGCTTCATAGCACATTTAAAAAGTCATCCATTAAATAACGTTGGGTGAAATCAGTTTCCAACTATGCAAAAACGGCGTTGCATCTGCAAAATCCTTCCCCAAGCCAAATACGTCTAACAATTCTTCCTCCAATTCAGAAATACAGTCGATTGTACCGTTTAAATACGCCTCTAATCTTTCCCTACACGAGCGTAAGCGCATCTTTACCCCACCGAGTCTGAAATCCATCGCGTCAAACCCGTGCGGTTTATTTTCCGTGTGCCAAAGATTGCGGAACGAAAGATAAAATTTTTCAAACTTTCTCTCAACTTTGACAATATCTCCTACAAGAGCGGTCAAGCCTTCCTTATCGTTTGCCTGATATGCTTTGCGCAATTTATAACCCAAATCATATTTTACGGAAAGCACGTCGCAAAGCTTTGCAGAACAATCGAAAATATAGCCGTATTTGCTTATTTTTGCAATTTTTGCAAGCCGTCTTGCGTGATTTTTATACTCTTTTGCTATACCCAACTTTACCGCAGAATCACTCATCCCAAGGAAAAGATCGTTATACAGCATCGTTTTGGATACGTTGCGAATAATCGATTGATTCCCACCGACAAGGTTAGGAAGATCCAATGCGAACATATCGTCATAATCTTCGCCCGTAAGCGTTTTAAATTCCGCCTTGATCTTATCGATGTTTTCTTCACCATCATAAATACGTTTCAAGGCGTACAAGGAGGGCAACAACGAATAATAAGAACATTCTTTACCATCGTCCCCCCAAAGGGTGATAAACACGTTTTGCACCCCTTCTTCACGGCAAGCCTGCATAGCCGGCACCATTGTCTTCATCGTATACACGTTTCCCGATGCAAAGCCCATCCAGCACCAGGCACCGCCTGCAAACCAAATTTTATCGCTCAGTTCTTTATGCGAACGAATCATCGAATGATAAAAAGGCTTTTTATCGTGGTAATAATCCCAATAGACCAACTCTACTTCCTTAGGCACGCTTGCTTTTACTTCCTCAGAAAGCACAAGGTTTTCACCGTAATATTCTCCACCGTTATCCAAACGGAAGAACATATCCGACCACATCATCGGTTTAAATCCATACGCCTTCGCAATTTCCAACACTTTATCCAAATGCTTTCTCAAAATTTCAAAACGGCTTTCCTTTTTCCCGTGTTTATCAAGATATTTTCCAAGCCCCAGCATATGCGCTTCGTCCATACCGATATGTATATATTCAGAGGAAAAACATTCGCGCAAGGTTTTGAACATATTATCAATAAGCTGATACGTTCTTTCTTCCCCAACAAGCAAAATATCGTTGACGTCGTTGATCGGACGGTAATCCTCCCAACGGAAAATCGCATTCAAATGCGCCAACGTCTGTATGCAGGGGATCAATTCTATCCCAATAGAAGTACAATATGCGTTGATATCCTTCAATTCCTCTTTTGTATATCTTCCGCGCATATAGCCAAAATACGGTTCCCCGTCTACTTCGTAGGTGTCTTCCGTATATAACTGCAGCATATTATAACCAAAGGAACGTATAATTTTTGCAAAGTTTTTCACCTGCTCGGGTTTCATAACGCCGTTTCTGGACATATCGAGCATTGCGCCAAAGTACTTTTTCTCCATAATTTCTCCTTACATCTTAGATAAAGCCGTTGTTTATTGAAGATATAAATCCCGCAATTTTTTTGCCGCATCCGCCAAGTTTTTGATCCCTTCAAAAACGGTACCCTTGTCGTAACTGCCAAGATAAGCGTCTGCCTCCAACGTAAAATCGCCGCAATAGCCGATTTGCTTTAACGCCCTTACAATCCCTTCAAAATCTATCCGCATTGAAAAGGGAATTTGATGAGAATCGTGCCACAAATCATTATCGTGCAAGTGCAATGCTTGCAGCTTTCCCGAAAGAGCCAAAATCATTTCCACCGCGTTGGTATTCAATCCCTTCATTTCTGCGTGACCAATGTCTAAACACGCCACAAAATACTCGTCGTCGACCGCGTTTAAATGCTGTAAAAAGCTGTGCGGCGAAGAACAAGCGGCAGGCGCAGCCTGATCCTTTGTATTGTCCCAATCCCACATATTTTCCGTGGCAATTTTTACCCCGCAGGATTTCGCAAACGGCAAAAGCTCGCAATACATTTCTGCATTTTCCTGCGCGTTCTTATTATTATCCGGATGAATGACGCAAATATTTCCGCCTGCCTCCGCCGTGCATTCTATCGCCAGTTGAAACTTGCTACGAATATCCGCGCAAGAAGAGGGAAACGGCGCGTGCGACTGATTGCACACAATGCCGTTATCCAGCCCTATTTTTTTTAGCTTCTTGGCAAAATCAATGGCGTTCTTCCCCGCTAAGGGATGCTGAGAAGGGCGAAGGCTACGCGTGCTCCAATCATAGGAACACATCGAAAAAAGGGAAAAATCCCAAGCGTCAAACCCTGCTTTCGCAATCAGTTCTACCGCTTTTTCCTCCCCTATAATCTTCGCCGCCGACTGAATTTCCGTAGATATCTTCATTTTACCGCTCCTTGCCACAAATATAATCGCATAAACTTACGCGATCTGCGTAAGCCCATCAGGGACATTAAGTTTCGTTTCTACCCCATCTTCTTTCTGGGTCAGCTCGATATCCACAATCCCTTTTACCGTCGGGATTTTGCAGTGAATATGCTTTAAGCCGCACAGATTGGGTTTCAATGTAAACTTGGTGCAATCGCTGTCGCTAAACTGGAAGCCTACGACTGTTTCGATGATAAACGCAAGCACGCCGCAGCTCCAACCGTGCGCAAGACTGTTTCTGTACCCAACGTAGCAAGGCTTACCAAAATCACCGTGCACTTCACGTTGCCCCTTTTGCGGTCTTTCCGTGATCTTGCAGGCATTTTCCATCCATTCCACTTCAAATCCTTCCCAGAAAGACGTCGCGCCCATCTGAAGCATTCCGCCGTAATATTGCAGGTTGTTGTCAAATGCTTCCTGTACGTAACCGTTCTCCGTCAACGCTTTGGAAATGAAATAGGTCATAAAGATAGAATAGCCGCTTGCGCCGTTATTTCTAATCAAATTAAGCGCTTTTTCTCGATCGCTTTTATCGACCAACACACCCAATGCGGAGATGGCTTTGAAACCAGAGTTTTCTTTTGTCTTCTTGGAAAGAGCCTTTTCAATCTCTGAAGCGAGCGCAATATTTTCCTCGCCGAAATATGCACAACCAATCAATTGACGCATCGTATATAACGTCGTCGCGTAACAAGCAAATACGCTGTCGGGTGTTTTATGGCTGGGCCAATCAAAGTAGTAAGGATTGTTGTAGTGCAAACCGCCCTTTTCAAACGTCAACGACCCGTCTTCATTGATACATTTTTTCAATACGCAAAGGGTTTCCTTCGCATATTCTAAATATTCCTTTTTAACCTTTCCTGTCTTACTGAAATATTCCTTCATACACAGTAAGAGCCACATATTATACAAGGGTATATTGTTGAGCCAACGTTCTTTTGGGTGATATTGTATCGTATAATCGAAGGTATTTTCCAATTCACGGCAATTTCCGTAAAGATAGAGTATACCCAAAATTTCAGGATACAAATCGCCGCACCAAATATGCTGGTCTCTTTTTACCCCGTCCCAAACACAATTTTGCATATTCAAATGCAACGTATGCGCCGCCGTATTGAAAATATCGTTGACGAGCGGATTGTCACATTCGAAGCTGCCAATAGGATCCGATTCCGAATGTACGTAGGTACCGTACACTCTATTCAAGCGGAAAATCCCCTCTTCCAAGAAATCCAAGCGAACGAATCTGTAGCCCGTTGCACCCCATTCCATATCAGAATTGGGCGGCATATAACAAACCATATCTCTTGTAGAATGGTCATTTGTCGAATTTTTCTCGCCTACCTCACTGCAACATTCGCCCAAGGATTCGCCAAAGCGAATACGCAAATAGGGCTTTAAGTTGGGGTATCCGTTAGAATGAAAAAATAAACGTATCCCGCCGAAATATTCTCTTCCGAAATCGAAAATAATATGTCCTTTCCCATTAAATTCGCAAAAGTCGGGAAAATCAAACATATTTTGTTCCATAAAATTGCCTTTTAAAAGATTTTCAGGCTTATATACGTTTCCTTCTACCTCCACGATTTTTACGGGAAGCATATATTCCTTTCTTCTCTTTTCTTCAAATAATCTCATAATTTTCATATCCTATTTTTCACATCGGCTGTTTTTTGAAAGCCAACCCATTTCTTTTACTGCTGCTAAAATATTATCCCAAACAATGTCCTCACACCATTTGTGGGCCAGCGGCGTAACAGCCAATTCACAACGGTCGGCTACGCCACACGCCTCATAAATCGATTTTACCGTTTTAAAACCCTCTTTAACGCCTTCCACGGGGAAGATGTCGTCTTTTTCACCGTTGACCAAAATCAAGCGTCTGGGGGCAATTAACGCCGCCAAATCCTGCATTTCGAAATATCTGTACGCTGACGGAATGTAATTGCAATTACAATGTATAATATCGAGAATAGAAGTTTTATACGGGCTGAACGCACAACTCGGTACGGACAGCTTGATACGTTCGTCCAAGCACGCCGCATAATAGGACAGCGTACCGCCGCCCGAATTCCCCGTAATCAAAATCTTATCCAAATCACACTGCGGAAAGTTCGACAGCATATCGATGGCGCGCATAACGTCCCAAACGCGTTCGGCAATCAGCGTGCGCCCTAACGACAGCGCAGTCACCGAGGCAAAACGGCAGTTGACCATACTTTCACGGCTTACCCGCGTTGCCATTCTTTCGCCCATCCCGCGGTTTTCTATCGCCAACGCAATAAAACCGCGCCTTACGGCTTGTACCGCAAAATCAGAATCGCCGTACAGCTCTTTTTCTTGCTCGTTTTTAAATTCGCCAATCGAAATGTGAAACCCGAACGAATGTCCCTGCTGCGTAATTGCAACGGGATATTTTTCCTTATCCCCGTCAGGTATCAGCAAATAACAAGGCACCCTTTCCCCGCCTTCGCTGTAAAATTCGAAACGAATCTGTTGATAGCCGTCTTTTGTGGCTTTGGAAACTATCTCAAATTGCGGTGCACAAGCGTTTTCTGCAATCAAATCCAACCCTGACAGCTCGATAAATTTTTCTTTTAATTGACGTTTCCACGCCGCATAATCCGACTTTTTATCAAAGGAAAGCTGCGGTTTTGTCTTTTCTATCAAAAGCTCGTGACACAAATCGCCGTTGATCATATCTATCTCCATATTAGCTCCTCTGCCCCCGTAGAAAGCTACGGAGGCAGGGCCTTATTTGCTTAGTCTTCCTTCTTCTTCAAAAGCACCGCAATGGCAACGCCAAGCGCTGCGATGCCGCCGCTAACGCCGCCAATAATGCCCGAGCAACCGGGAATCTTGCTCTTAATACTGTCAGGAATCAAGTTTTTAATTTTGTCCATAATGGAAGGCGCTTTATCCGTCGAAGAATCAGGATTTTCCGAATCCTTAGGCTCTTCTTCTACCGAAGAATCAGGTTTTTCGGACGATTCGGGCTTTTCAGAAGATTCGGGTTCTTTAGAATCTTCTTCTATCGAAGAATCGGGTTCTTCAGAATTGTCAGGCACCTGCGGAATCTCCGTATAAACCGCTTCTACCGTCTTATCGCCGCCGTTAAGTTTATACGCTGCCCATACGCCCGTATAGCCTTCTTTCGCAGGCACTTCGGGTACGGCAATTTCCGTATTTTCTACGGTATAGCCTACCTTGTCAACTTCTACGCCGTCCGCCACAAACGTTACGGTGTATTCGATTGCCGTGTAAATTGCGTTGACCGTTACGTCGCCGCTGTTGAGTTCATAGCTTTCCCATACGCCCGTATAGTATTCTTTTGCAGGTACTTCGGGTACAGTGATTTCCGTATTTTCAACCGTATATTCTTCCGTTACAAGCGTAATTCCGTCCACCTTAAAGGTAACCGTATAAACACCTGCGGTATAAATTGCGTTTACAGTAACGTTACCGCCATCAAGCGTGTATGCTTCCCACTTGCCACCGTAGCCTTCTTTTGCGGGTACGGTAGGTTCTACAATCGCCGTATCTTCTACGGTATAGCTTACCTTTTCAACCTCTACGCCTTCCGCCATAAACGTTACGGTGTATTCGATTGCCGTATACACTGCGCTGACAATCTTATCGCCGCCGTTAAGCTCGTATGCAGCCCATGCACCCGTATAATGCTCTTTTGCAGGTACTTCAGGTACGGTAATTTCCGTATTTTCTACGGTATAGGTCTGCGTGTCTATCACGTCTTCGCCGTTCATAAACGTTACGGTATATTCGTTTGCCGTATAAACCGCGTTAACCGTGACGTCGCCGCCGTTTAATTCGTAAGCTGCCCACACGCCCGTGTAGTATTCTTTTGCAGGTACTTCGGGTTCGCTAATTTCCGTGTTTTCTACGGTGTAAATCTGCGTGTCAACCACGTCTTCGCCATTCATAAACGTTACGGTGTATTCCTTTGCCGTATACACTGCATTAACCGTGACGTTGCCGCCGTTTAATGCATAGGCTGCCCAAACGCCTGTGTAGTATTCTTTTGCAGGTACCTCGGGTACAGTGATTTCCGTGTTTTCTACGGTGTAGGTCTGCGTATCTACCACGTCTTCGCCGTTCATAAACGTTACGGTGTATTCCTTTGCCGTATAGACAGGCTTTGCCGTCTTGCTAACGTCATACGTCCATACCGTGTCTGCGTTGATCACTTCTCCGTCAATCGTCCAAGCTCCAACGTAATGCTCTTTTTCAGGCAATGCAGGCAAAGCCCCGATTGCTTCGTCTTTATCTACAACCATCGTATCGATCGGCTTTTCAAGGCTGATATCGTCAAGATATACCTTACTGTCAGCGGATGCCACGGAAGCTGCTTTTACCCAAAGCTGCGCGCCGTCTGCTACCTTTACCGTTACCGTATACGTATATTCCGTCCATTCCGTCGTAGTCGCCACCCAATCTTTCAGCAAGATATCGCCGGGCATGAAGAAGAAATGCACCTTCGAACCGTCGCCTTTCATCTTGAATTTTAACGTATATACGTCGTCAGGGGTAAGGACCGTTTGACGGAGGAAAATTCTTGCTGCGTCCTCGGCTGCAGTCAAGCTAACCTCAACCTGCTTATTTTCTTCGCCTACAATAGCAGCCATACCGTTGTTTACTGCGCCGCCAACCCACGTTTCCGTGAATACGTCGTCAATCAAGTCGCCGCTAACGGGATCAAAGCTGAGGTATTTGACCTGTTCGATCGTTGCCGTTTTGCTGCCTTCATACGTCCATACCGTTTCTGCGGTTATCTTTTTACCGTCAATTGCCCAGTACAAATCCTCGCCCAACACAGGAAGCGTTCCGATAGCGGTTCCGTCAAAAACGAGTTTGGACATATTTTCTTTCAACGTGAACGTTAAATCGTCAACGTATACTTCACCTGCGCCGGGATGCGCATTGAGCAAAAGATATAAGCTGCTTGCGTCGCTTGCCAAATTGACGGTATATTCATACTCTGTCCAAGCCGCTTTATTGCTTACGTTTGCCTGCAGCATCGTCGTCCCTTCATAGGTGTGTCCGCCAACCTCATACATCACATTGACGTATTTGCTGTTCAGCATCTTAAAGTTGACGACGTATTCCCCTGCGGGAACCGCAGAAGAAGAAAGACAAATCCAAGGTGAAGCAGAATTGCTTACATTTGCCGTGCCTACCGTAAATTTTAACGCCTTACCGTCATATGCGCCCGTTTCGGTGAGTTCTGCCGTAGCATTATATACTGCGCCAAAATCCCCCTCTGCAATATTTTCAATTACGTCGGGATATGCAAAGCTCAGCGTATCTACACACTGCGTAAACGCTGTTTTATCTTCCGTATAATCCCAAATCGTATCCTCACTGATCACTTTGCCGTCAATTGTCCAAGCTTGTTCCGCCGCAAGGGTAGGAAGTGCGCCGATCGCGCTGCCATTCGTGACACTGACGTTCTTTTCCACCGAAAGGTCTTCTATGTAGAAACAGCCGCCCCCCTCGCTTACAATTTGATAGAACAGCATAACGTTTTCCGAGGAAGTATTTTTTACCGTATAATCGTAGCTATATTCTACCCATTCGCTCGTCGTTGTTATCCAATCCTTTATCAACTCGTAACTAGCAAGATTTTGCCAAAGGTGGAACTTTGTGCCGTCGCCCTTTACCTTGAAACGAATATGATAGGTATCGCCTGCCGTTACCGTATTATTGTCAAAAACACGGAAATACGGATACGCAGAGGTGTCGTTTGCCACAACCTTGACTGCTTTACCCGAAATCGCCTCGTCTTCCACAAGCGAAGCCGTACCGTTACCGTTTAAGTTTACAGAGTTCAACGTTTCAATATAACCCGTGTCTACGAATTTTAACGTATAAGTTTCCCCTGCGGCGTCTGCTTGCTGTGCGGTCATATCAACGCCCGCCCATACGGTAAGCCCTAACGCAAAGCTCAATGCGCCAAGCAATACTTTTTTTGCATTCTTCTTCATAACATTTTTCCCTTTTATTTTTGTAGTATTTTTTTAACGTTCCCCTCCGAGAACCTTATTCCTTTTTACCGCATTTCGCGGAGAATAACTTTCGTTACCCTCCGCAAGCGCGATAAAATATCCTTTTAAACCTCCCAATCGACATCCTCGTCGTAATTGTCCCCTGGTTTGCTCGTTCTGATAACGTCTACCGTCAACAATACGATGTCTAATGTAATATCTTCATATTTTTGCATAGTCCGTTACCTCCTTAAAAGCGTACGCGGAAAGTTCTATCCGCCGTCGATTTCGTAATCACAAACGAATACGTTAACGTACCGTCCTCGTTACGTTCTACACTGTACCCATCGTAACCGTTGGCAGGTGCGATCGTATAGGTCTGCCATGCGCCGTTTACGTATTCTTCAATGACAGGTTTCCCAAGCTTTGTACAGTTTGTTACCTTGATTGCGTAGTTCACGCTGTACTTACCGTCACCCAATGCATTCGTCGTATCTACACCGCCCGATACGGTAAATTGCGCAACGTTGCCGTTTGCTTTCACCGTAGGGATCCACGTATCGGCAACCACCGAGCCCGTCTCAGCCGTCAGTTTCACCGGATTGATAACGCTATCTTGATATACCTTACGAACGTTGTTTGCGTTGCTTACGTTCTTATCGTAAGGCAACAGGATCACGTTCAGGCTAATCGTATCGCCAGCCTTGAAATCGGTGCTTCTTTCAAGCGTCAAGCCCGCAAGGTTCACTTGCGTTTGACCGATAAAGTCGTTCTTAAACGCAAGACCAAGATTAGAGTTTGCACCATTTACGGTAATCGCATAATCTTTCACAATCAAACCGAAGTTACCGTTTTGTTGCGTCTTATCGTTTACACCGTATAATGCAAAATACGAACCGCCCTTATAAAGAGGATAAATCGCCTGTACGGATGATTCCCAGAACCACGCACCCGTCGAAGCCGACGTGGGATTGCTACCGTTTACAACCGTTCCGCTCGTATTCAGGTATTCGTACGAAGCGTATTTTACATTTCTCGCACTCAAACTGAATAAACTAAACGCCGTATTGTCAATAGACGTGTCTTTCAAGAATTTCAAGTTGAGGGTATAATACGTTCTCGCTTCGTCCGTTTGCGACATTTCTACGTGTCTGTACGTATATTCGTAATCGCCATTTTCAGAAACGTAGCTGTATTCTACGTCTGCATGCGTAAGCCCCGAGGAAAGGATTTTCGAATCCACGTATACACCAAGATCCGTACCGTAATAATCCCCGTACATACCCGTACTTGCACCGTTTGTAACACCCATCAACATACCAACGGAGTCATACTGAGGCTCATCGTTCCACATTGTATCACCGCCACGGAAGTCGGGCAAAATCCAAGCGTTGTTAAAGCTGCCGAGGGAATTGCTGTACGAGAAGTACGGAGCAATACAGTTGGTTTCCGTAACACCCGTAGATAAGTGATAATATCCAATGTAATAGGAAATCGAGGAAAGCTGTTTCAAACCAAAGCCGCCCCAATTTTGCATCGCATTAATGACGGTAAACGTACGATTCTTGCCTGCTTCTACACAGATAGGCGCCACCGTAATACCCCATTGCGCGTCCGTAGGATCGAAGATCGGTTCTTCATATTCCGTCTGGAAGTTCTTACCAACCTGTACGGGGATCGGAAGCTGCGTTTCATTTTCATCCATAAGCGCCGCGCCTTCCAAGGCTTTAGGCGATTTTACCTGAATATAAATCGTTCTATCGTCAGGGGCATTGTTGATTGTGATGCTTTCCGTATACTGTTTATCGGGATTTGCATAGGAATTATTGAACCCTTCGCCGTTGATTGCAAAGGTATACGCGCCCGTTGCGTAATTGTAGCCCGTAAACGCGCCGCCATCCTCCGTCGTAACGGTAATATTCGTCAAAGGATTTTGTTCTTCCTGATTTGCCGCCGTAATCCCGTCAAACGCATGCGTTTCATCCGTGTACAATCTATTCCAAATGCTAAACTGATTTTCCGAGGTCAACGCTGTTTTGTCAGCCGCCTGCGTAAGCTGGTTGGGCATCCTCACTTGTTGACGTACGATATAATACGTTCCGTCGTTCGTGAGTGTACATCTAACGGTGTAGCCCGCCTCGTCATAGCCAGCCACAATAATACCGACAACACCGACGCCCTTTACGTCAAAGCCAATGTACTCTTCGAAAGTCGTCGCCGTAGAATTTTCCGTTCCGTCAATAATCAACTTATCAACGTTTGCCACAGGGATTTTCATTTCGAATCCGATCCCCAATATACCGCTGGTCGTACCGCTTGCTACCACCGTAAATTCTTGATACAGTCTATCCGAATAGGTGTGATAGGTTTTGGTTGCGTACAAAGGAATCGAATCGTTGAAGATAATGTCTCTTACGCACGTTTCATAGTAGTAGTAGCCAAGATTTTTAACGTTCAAACGCGCAGAGCCCGTCGGCGTACCGCCGTAGGTATTCGCACCCGTTTGACCGTATTGATAGCCACTCTTATATGCATACACGTCTAACGTATCGGTCAAATAAGACGCCCCTGCCGAGTTGGTCAGATTGGTCACCTTAATATTGCCCGCCTTCAAGCCGTGGGTTAAGCTCATATTTTGGTTACGAACCGTGTAAGAAGTCCAATCCGCATCGTCATAGACACCTTGAACCCCGTTTTTCAACTGATTTGCCGTCACAATCGTAGCGTTCATCGCGCTGATTTCATCGCTGTCAAGCACGGTTGCCAAACCCATATAATAAGAGAAATAAATGACACGCGCAGGCGCTACCTTATAGGCAATATTATCGATCACCAACGAATTGATGGTCTTGCCTTCCTCCGCCGTCACGATATAGTTACCCGTTTCTGGAGATTGCGTAAGCGTATAACCTGCCGTATATCCAAAGCTTTGCAAGGTAACGTCAAGTACGGGCGCAGAGTTCGTTGCATTGCTTTCAAGCCCTGCTACGCTGTCAAGATAGCCTTCCAAAATGCTCATACCGTTCGAGTTCAATCCGTTATCCTCGTCAATATACGCCTTATAGGCTACTTGATAAATACTTCTGCTGTCCTCTAACGTAGCTTCTCCTGCCAAAATCAAAACGATTTCTTCGCCGATGGTAACCTTCACGTAACCGATACCGACGTAATTTAACGCATAGTTTTGCGGTTTGATTTTTACCACCGAACCGTACCATTGATAGTAACCGTCCGTCGCTGCAGTTGCTTCATTGAACCAACCTTCGTTGACAACCTGAATATAATGTTTGCCCGCCACTTTGCTGCTATCCGTTACGTATGCGTAAATACCGTTATTGCCAAGCAATGCAAAAGGCAAAATATACGTACCCGTTTCAACGTTTTCCGCGCCGTATTTTGCCACCAACGCGTCATAGCTTGCTTTGTTGATATGCGTTTCAAAACGAATACCGGAATTGTCGCCCGATACACGTACGGATGCGCCTTCTTCCATCGTCAAAGTAACGTCTATGCCCAGGTTGATTTGGTATATGATCTCAGCCGTCATATCCTCGCTGTAGGTCCATACGGTGCTGTCCGTGACCTTGCGACCGTTAATATACCAAGCGCCTACGTAGCCTTCCTTTGCAGGAACCGCAGGAAGTACACCGAGCACCTCGCCGTCAGCGAGCTGTTTCGTTATACCCGTATCGCCAAAGGTCAACGTGTACAGCTTCGTGTAAATAAAGGTAGCCGCTTTATCTTCCGTATACGTCCATACCGTGTCCGCATTGATGATATCCCCATCTATCGTCCATTTACCGTCCGTGAAACCGTCCAGCTCGGGAACTGCGGGCAATGCCCCGATTGCCTGATCCGCATATACGGTAATTGGATCGCCTAATTTTTCACGTATGTAAATTTCATCGATATATACCGTACCGTTACCGCCGCTGCCGTGTCCTGCACGGAAATATATAATTACCGTACCGCTTGCATTCGGGGTAAATGTTTTTTCTCTATATACCCAACCGTTGGTTACGCCCGATACTGCATCTGTGAAATTGTCGCCTGCCGTAATTGCGCTGCCTTCTGCATAAACGGACATTTCCAAAGAATTTGCTTCGGTAATGTTCATATAATAACTGAACGCGTACGTCTTACCAGCTTCTACCGTGAATACCTTTGCAACGTAAGCGCCGTTTACACCCGTTTCATTGATGGTATATTTGATTGCGCTGCCATACAGTGCTCCTTCGGTTACAAATTCCATCGCGCCCTTCGCGCCAAGGTTATACCCGTTATCGTTGATTTCACCGTCTTCCATACCGATAGAATACGTAAAGGAGAGCGTGAAACGGGTTTGTACGTAAGATAATACCGCCGTCTTATTTTCCGTATAATTCCACACGGTATCTTCGGTGATTTCTTCGCCGTCGATCGTACATACGAGCTTATATCCATCCTTTTCCGCTATGGAAGGAAGCGCGCCGATCTTTTCACCAAGCGCCAAGGTTTTATCACCGCTGTTTGCAGGGACTACGCCAAAATACAGATCGTCGATATAAATCTCGCCTGCGCCTGCGTGCGCTTGTACCAATAAATACAAGCTGCTGGCATCGCTTGCCAAATTGATGGTATATTCGTATTTTGTCCAAGCATCTTTCGTGCTTACGTTTGCCTGCAGCATCGTCGTCGAGTTGTAATCATACCCGCCGATTTGATACTGCACGTTTACGTATCTGCTGTTCTTCATCTTGAACGTAACGATATACTCCCCTGCGGGAACCGTAGAAGAGGAAAGACAGATCCAAGGCGAAGCCGAGGCGCCCGTATCTACCGTACCAACCGTATAATGCAATGCTTTGCCGCTGTAAGCACCCGTTTCCGTCATTTCATACGCAGCGTTATAGACCGCGCCAAAATCCCCCGATTTCATATTTTCAATCATATCGGGATAAGTGAACGACAACGTGTACGCTTTTTCGTAAACGGCAACCGCCGTTTTGTCCATTCCGTAGGTATATACCGTTTCCGCCGTAATTTCTACGCCATCAATCGTCCATTTCCCGTTTTTATACCCTGCTTTTTCAGGAACCGCGGGAAGCGTGCCAATTGCGGTATTCTCTTCAATTTCTCTATTTTCAACGCCTTCAAACGTCAACGTATAATATACGCCGTTCATCGCAATCGCCGTCTTATCCATTCCGTAATTATATACGGTCGTTTCTGCAATTTGCTCGCCGTCGATCGTCCAGAAATAACCGCTGGGAAGCGTAGGCAACGTACCAATCTTACCGCCTGCCACTACCATTTTCGTAACCGGCGCTTTCACAACTTCCACAAACAAATCGTCGATGTAAATATTCTGCTCAGACGCAGCCGTGGTGGATTTAAAGAGGAAGGAAATACGCGTTACCCCATTCGGCACGGTAAACGTCAATTCATAATCCAACCAAGCGCCTGCTGCCGGACGAATCCAATCGTCCAAAAGCGCGGGAGAAGCGTGATCGATAAACAGGTGGAAGGGATCGCCGTAAGCCTTAAAGCTAACGGTATAGGTTGCCCCCGCCTGATAATCGATAAGCCCTGCGCTCATCACGTCGATAACCGCATAGGCTTCC
>JAFWAN010000035.1 GCA_017507585.1 Clostridia bacterium | reverse complement strand
GGTAGAGATCAACGGCGTAGCGGTCAGCAGTGAGGAGATGTCGGATATCATCAAGTACGGCTTACTGTTAAAAAATCTTGACCGTCATATTTCCATCAAGGCGACCTTTGCGCAAGGCGTATATCTTTCTTTGAAGTACGGCGAAAACATTGAAAATGCGTACGTCATCGGGACGAAGAATGGGGAAACGCGGATTTTCCGTGACGGAGATTTTATCCCTTCCGAATATTTTAGCGACACTAAGAACTCCTTTATTTTTGCACCGTTAAATGAAAGCGATCCGTTGATTGATCTGCCTCATAGAAACGATCCGTTGATTGATTTGCCTATTAGAAACGATCCGTTGATTGTTGCGCCTAATAAGAACAACGATCTGATTATTGCGCCCGATAAGGACGACGTTACGATTATCGCGCCCGATAAGGACGACGTTACGATTATTGCGCCCGAGTTAAACGATAAGCTGCCTCTTTTGCCCGAGGTAAACGACGGGCCGTCGAAGGAGGAGTCGCTTCCCCTGATACCTTTCAATTCGCCTGTGAACAATTTTGTTTTGGTGGTGGAATTGCCCGACAATAATCCTGGATACACCTATATTTTAGAGGGAATGAGTGATTATTCGGTTGTAGAAGAAGGCACCTTTAAGAAAGGTATTTCGATCAGCCGCAGCGACGCGGTCAAAGAAATTGTCGTCAGCCCTGCGGTTGAAAAACCCGTAGAAAGGACAACGATCCGCTATGAAGTCGCTGAAAGTTACATTTATGATCATTATATTTCCGCAGATCCCAACGCAACGAGCGGGGATAAAAATTCTGCAGAATACGAGGCTGGACAAATCGTATATTTGTTTATCAAGACGGGAATGGCCTCGACGGCAAGCTACTACCGTTTGCCTGACGGTTTCGAGTCGGTGGACGGTCAATGGTATCGAAGGGCAATCTACGTAAGCGCCGATTATCCCGATTTTGGGACGCTTCGGGTGTACAAAGAGACGCAGAGCTATACCGTTACTTGGAAAAATTGGGACGGCAGTGTGATTTATACGGCAAGCTACCGTTATGGGCAAACGCCTAAATTCTACGATCGAAACGGTGTGTCCAAAAATGTTCCGATAAGACCTGACGATGAGGAATACTGCTATGTGTTCGCAGGCTGGGATCAGCCCGTCAAAAAAGTACAAGGCGACGTTACCTATACCGCGACGTATGAAGCGGTGAAGCGGTATTTTGTCAACGTAGACACCGTGGAAAACGGTACGATCACAAGGGACGGAGATGATTATATCCACGGCTTAGGGGAATTTACCTACACGTTTACGCCGAATGCGGGATACCGTATTAAGGATGTTCTTATAAACGGCGTCTCCATTGGCGCAGTGGAAAGTTATACCTTTGCAAACGTGAATGGCGATCAGACCCTTCACGTAGAATTTGAAAAGATTTCTTATACGGTCAACGTAATTTGCGGAGAAAACGGAAGTGCGGATATTACGGGGGCAGTGCAGGTGGGACACGGCGAGGATATCACCATCCATATTACGCCTGCAGAATCGTTCTCGATCTACGTGATCAAAGTGAACGGGGAACCCGTTACCCTTTCGGACACCCTGACGTTAAGCAACGTTACGCAGGATACGTCGGTGGAAATTACCTTTGAACAAACGGTATTCCGCATTACGACGGTTATTTTTGGCAAGGACAACGCTACGTCGTCCTTCACGGTATCCCTCGGGGAAACGGCGGAGATGGCTTTCCGCGCGGAGCGCGGGTATCGGATTAAGGATGTTAAAATCGACGGCGTCAGCGTGGGTGCGGTTTCAAATTATACGTTTGAAAACGTAGCGGCTAACCATACCGTTTCCGTAGAATATGAAAGGATACCATTGACGGTTGTGCTGGTATCTGGCAGCGCAGTTCTGTTGGTTGGGGTTGTGGTTGAGGGTATATGGTTGCTGATCCGCCTGCAAAAGACGCGCTACTTGAAATCGCCGTTGAAAGGCAGAAAACGTAGGGAAGAAAAGGATTTTATACCCAAGGACACCCAATAAGCGTGATAAAACCGTCGTTTCCGACGATGGAAGATACAAGGAAAGAGAAAATTAGTATGCACATTTATAAAAAACGTATAAAACAAGCGATTGCCACGCTGCTTTGTGGTATGACGTCATTTTCTTTGTTTGCTTGCGCGTGGAATACGCCCAAGCTGCCCCAATACGAAAAGCAGGATTTTGTGTTTTTTGGGTTTTGGTCGCCTTATGAACAGACGGAGGAGAGCTATACCCTTTACAAGGAAGCAGGGTTAAATACGATGTTTTTCGTCAATCACTCTTTAAGACCGCGAAGCAGTGATACTCTGTGTTACTTAGGGTCTAACGCAACGAAAAAATCGTTGGAGCTTTGCCGTAAAGTTGGGCTAAAGGCGATCCCTAATTACGGCGGGTGGTATTACGAGTTGGCAGAAGGAAAATACTTTGATTCGACGCCTTTTTCCGATTATAACATATACGGAGAATATAAGGATATTATTGTTGGTATGCATATCGCAGACGAGCCGTCTTACAGTGGGATTGATTATTACGGCAACGACGTTTTCACGGCGGATTATCAATCGGTCTACGACGTGCCGTATATGGTCAATTTGTTCCCCAATTACGCCAACGCCAGCCAAGTCGGCGAGGGCGGATACAAAGCCTACGTACAAAAATACGTGGATGAAATTATCACGGATTTTGATAAAAACCGTTTGATGGCGGTGGATTATTATCCTTTCCAAGCGCACGGATTTAATCCGACGTGGCTGACCTGCTACAATGACATTGCACAGCTTGCCAAGGAAACG
>JAFWAN010000034.1 GCA_017507585.1 Clostridia bacterium | reverse complement strand
TCGTCGTACGTACCCAAAATCCCCGACAGCTCGTCCAAGGATTTTAATTCAATTGTCTTTTTTACCGTTACCGTCATCGTATTCCTTCGCGTCAAAAATTCGCGGTTTCTATCGTGTGGTAAAGCATTTTTACCCGATATACATCCCCTCGTTTTTCAACGCTCTTTTCTTTCATTTCATCCTTGTCCGTAAAGCCTACGGCAAGGTATGCCTTGGCAAACGCGCTTTCCGCATCTTCCGCCTCCACGTCCGCCTCGTACGTGCACGCTATGCAGGCGCGCGCGATAATTTCAACGCGTACCTGCCCCCCATTTTCCGTAGAAAACCAATCGCCAACGAGAGGTTCCCCCTCGCGTACGGTTTCCCCGATTTGTTTCAAGGGCGATCCGCGTAATACCACCATAGAAATCAATTTACCCGTGCACTTTGCGCGCATAACGCCTGTTTTCGTTTGCATTTTGGAAAAAGCGCTAAGGCGCGTTTCTACCACGACCCGATGTCCGATTTTTTGCACCGAACAAAATTCTACGTCCTCAATGGCAAGCAGCTTGGCGCAAACCTCGTCCACCTTATCCTGCCTATACGGAGAGAATACCCGAATCCCCGCCTCGTCCAAAGCCTGATAAATCTCTCGTTTATAAACGCTTGTACCGACAAAATCCACCGAAAATACCAACGGCTGACTTGCCAAAAGCAAGCATAAACCCAACAATCCGCCAAGCAGCATCCCCACCCGACGTTTTGCCTTTTCGACGTATTTTCCGAACCCGACCGCGCCCAAATCTTGGACTTGGTACGCGCCGTGATTTGGTTTATTATAGCACATCTTAGGATAAATTGCAAAAACTTTTTCTACGTCTTTTTTCATTATATGAAAAAGTATTTGATTTTTTTGCGGTTTTTCCACGTGAAAGAGTGGAATTTGCGCGCGGCGGAGTTTCAAAAGCGCCCGCTCTGGCATCGTGCCTTCCAATAAAATCCTTTGGCGGTAGAAGCTCATACTTTTTCACCGCCCGTTTGCATATCCTCCACCCGCAGGGTATAAATCTGCCCCGAAAGCTGTAAATCGCCGTCGTAATATTTTTTAATGGTCAGTTCCTTGCCTTCCACCGTCACGTTGCCGCGCGAAAAGCAAAGCACGATTTTTTCCGAGGAAAAATCTCCCACGGCTTTGACCCCCTCGAAATATCCGCCGCCACCTGGCACTACGGTACATCTCGAAAAGGAGAACTCGTCTGCATTTTTAAAAATTTCATCGTATAACCGCATACCTGCCCCCTCTTTACAGTATATGAGTGGACAAAGTTGATTATGCTGTTAACTTACGATATGCAACAATTCGTCTTTGATTTTTTCCGACTCGTCCGTGGTTACAACCACCGTCAAGACGTCCCCTGCGCGCAGAACCGTACCGCCGTCGGGGAGGATATGTTCTTCCCCTCGCAGAATTTCTCTAACGCGTGCATTTCCCGGCCACAGCACGTCGCGGACTTCGCGTTTTTCCGCAATCGAACCGCTTGCCAATGTGAACGTGAATACGATTTTTTCCGCTCGCTCATGAATGCCCGTTTCTTCTTCGTACGCCTCTAACAATTCTTCGTAGATACCGTCCGTGCGCAGCATTTCCCCGATGATATACCCGATGGAAACCGCAATAATCACGGGAAGCAAGGGGGCAAAGCTGCCTGTAAATTCGCAAATCATCACAATCGCGGTGATGGGCGCGCGCACAACCGTCGTAAAGAACGCCGCCATACAAATCATTACCAACAAATCGCAATACGACGCAACGGCAGGGTCAATTTCTAACCACACGTTGTTCAACATTGCTCCTACGCACGCGCCAATGGCAATCACGGGGATAAAGATTCCGCAAGGAATCCCCGACCCTACGTTGACGGACGTCACCAAAATTTTCAACACCAAAACGATCATCAGCGTCCAAAGCAAAGGCAATCCTAAAATACTTTCCTTGACGTATTCGCTGACGCCGCCGTGGGTACCCAGCGATTCGATCAATTCGTGTCCGCCGCCCATAACCAACGCGGAAACAAGCGAGATTGCCCCGCCAATCAATACAGCCGTTATGACGCGCGAAACGTGCGTCCACCAATCGTTTTTCACACGGAGCATCCTAAATAATTTCCGCATAAAAAAGCAAAGCTTCGTAAATCCAAAGCCCAAAAATCCGCAAACCAAACCCGCCAACACGACGTAGCCGTAGTATTTCATCGGCATTTCGTGGAACACGTATGAATGGAACGCGCTGACGATTTCCATATTCAGCAAATTATAAATAACCGTACGGGTCAAAATCCCAAAAACCACGGAAGAAAACGCGCAGATAAACACCTCTGGGGTAAATCGCTTATGCGCCTCTTCAAAAGCGAACGCCATCCCCGTCAAGGGCGCGTTGGACGCCACGGCAAGACCGGTACACGCGCCGCCCGTGATTTGATATTTTCGTATCATTTGATTGCGGCGTAAGGTGCTTGCCACCCCGTCGCCCGCCGCCGCGCCGATCAGGACGCTGGGGCCTTCCGCCCCAATGGATAAGCCCATAAAAATACTAAGCAGGCTGGCGGTAAACATCGCAATTAAATCTCTCCACCACTTAAACCGCACGATTCCGCGCGTTGCGCCCTCCGCTTGCGGTACGCCGCAGCCACGGATTACGGACGAAATATTGACCAATACTCCAATGGCAAACGCGCCTGCTACCAAGCCCAAAACCAACAATGGAATAAACGCAGGGTTCGCGCGCACGTATGCGTAGACGTCGCGGGAGATACTCTCCCCTTCGTGCACAAGAATATTGAACAAGGTCACGATCGCGCCGACCACGATCCCCGTAACACTGCCTACCGCAACCAACTCGATAAAAATACGATAGACGTTTGTCTTTTTCAGTTGTTTCCGTTCGTTTGTCTTTTGCATTTTAATCCAATCCTCTGTACAATTCGGCATAAGCGCCGTTTAACGCAAGCAATTCGGTGTGCTTGCCTTGCTCCACCACGTGACCGTTGCTCATAACCAAGATGCAGTCGGAATGCACAATGGTCGATAAACGGTGGGCAACCACAAACGAGGTTCTGCCCTCCATCAATTTCCCAAACGCGTCGCTGATTTTCAGCTCCGTGCGAGTATCAATGGACGAAGTTGCCTCGTCCAAAATCAGCATCGGCGGTTTTGTCAGCATAATACGCGCGATACAAAGCAGCTGCTTTTGTCCTTCGGACAAAGTGCCGTTTTCGCTTAATAGTGTATCGTAGCCTTTTTCCATACGCTTGATAAAGCTGTGCGCGTGCGCCGCTTTCGCCGCGGCGATCATTTCTTCATCCGTTGCGTCCGGTTTACCCATTTTTAAATTTTCACGGACAGTACCGTGCTTTAACCAAGTTTCCTGCAAAACCATACCGTAATGGGAGCGCAGGGATTTTCTCGTCAAATCTCGGACGTCTTGGTTTTCCACCAAAACCGCGCCGCCCTTTACGTCGTAAAAGCGCATCAAAAGGTTGATTAAGGTGGTTTTTCCCGAACCTGTTCTGCCAACGATGGCTATGCGCTGTCCCGGCGTTACCGTCAAGGACAAATTTTCAATCAATTTCTTCGTTTCCACGTAAGAAAAGCTGACGTTATCCAAACGCACTTCGCCGTCTACGTTCATAAGGCAACGACTATTTTCATCCGATATTTCTTCCCGTTCGTCAATCAATTCAAAAATCCGCGCCGCACACACAAACGCGCCCTTTAATTCGGTAATAACCCCCGAAATCTCATTGAAAGGCTTGGTGTATTGGTTTGCATAGGAAAGAAATTTTGTCAATCCGCCTACCGTAAACGCGCCGCCGATTACGTCCAAAGCGCCCAACAACGCAACCAATGCATATACAAGATTGTTGATAAAACGCGTAGACGGGTTTGTGAGGGAAGAATAGAAGGTGGCGTTCATCGTCGCCTTTTCCAATCGATCGTTGATCTCGTCGAACTTCTCCACGTTTTCGTCTTCGTGCGCAAAGGCTTGCACCGTTTTTAAACCGCCGATCGCCTCTTCCGCAAATGCCGTTTGCTCGCCGCGGCATTTGGTCTGTTCTTGAAAATATTGATGGGTATGATTTGCCACAAACCGCGCCACAAACAAGGACGCAGGCGTTACCAAAACCACCACCAAACCAATTTTGAAATTGGTGATAAGCATAAAGGCTATCGTACCCAAAATCGTCAACGCGCCCGTGAAAAACTGCGTAAACCCAAGCAATAAACCGTCCGAAAATTGATCGGCGTCCGCTACGACACGGCTGACCGTATCCCCGTGAGAATGGGTGTCGATATACTGTAAAGGCAGCGCGCCCAGCTTATCAAACGCATCCTTTCGTATATCGCGGACCACGTTGCAGGAAATACGGTTGTTGCAAAGACTCATCAACCATTGCGTCAACGAGGCTACGCCTACCGCAATCACGATTTTTAAAAAGATAAATTTCAATTCATTCCACAAAATTCCGTTTTCCACGATACAGTCGATCGCATCCCCGAACAAGACGGGTACGACCAGCGTTGCCGCCACCGTAATCATCGCAAGCAAAATGGATCCGCACAACGAAACGGGATATCTGCCTACGTAGCGCAAAATACGCTTCAAGGTGCTTTCTTTTTTGACAACAGAGGTTTTCACGCGCCCACCTCCTTGTCCGCTTCGTATTGCGAAAAGTAAATTTCACGGTACACGTCACAGCTTTGCATCAACTGCTCGTGCGTGCCGATTCCGACCGCTTTTCCGTCGTCAAGGACGATGATTTTATCCGCATCACGCACCGAAGACGCGCGCTGGGAAACCACGAATACCGTGGTGTTCAACTTGCGAATTTCCTTTCTAAGCGCGGCGTCCGTTGCGTAATCCAGCGCCGAGGACGAATCGTCCAAAATCAAAATATCCGGGTTTCGCACCAAAGCGCGGGCAATCGTCAAACGCTGCTTTTGACCGCCCGAAAAGTTCTTACCGCCCTGTTCGACAATCGCGTCCAGACCACCCTTTTCCACGAGAAAATCCTCCGCCTGCGCAATGCGCGCGGCGTTCATCAATTCTTCATCGCTCGCATCTCCGCGCCCCCACAAAAGGTTGTCGCGGACGGTGCCCTTGAACAGCTTTGCTTTCTGCGGCACAACGCCGATACGTTCGCGTAAAAATGCTTGCAGGCTGGCGTTTCGCACGTCTTTCCCATCAATCGCCACCTGCCCTGCGCTGACGTCGTAAAAATGAGGGATCAAATTGACCAGTGTGGTTTTTCCTGAACCCGTACCGCCGATGACACCGATCGTTTCCCCGCGGTTCACCGTAAAGGACAAATCGGAAAGTGCGTCTTCCGCCCCTTCATTGTAGCGTACGCATACCCCTGAAAAGGCAATGAACGCATCCCTGTCCGCTTCGTTCTCCTTTTCCTCGGTAAAAACTTCTAAAGAGGAACGCATAGAAAGCACCGCTTCGATACGTCCTGCGCTTGCCGCCGCCTTCGCCACCGTGACGATCAGGTTGGCAAGCTTGATCAGCTCGATCAAAATCTGTCCCATCAGGTTGTAAAGCGCGATGACCTTACCCTGCGTCAAAAGTCCGCCCTCTACACGGATAGCCCCTGTCCAAAGCAATACAATCGTCGCCAAATTAACCAACACGTAGGTCAAAGGATTGGTAATGGCGGCGATGCCGCCGACAAATTTCTTTTCCTTGGTCAAATCCTCGTTGCTGTTTGCAAAATTTTTACGCTCGTCCTCCTCTTTACAAAAAGCCCGAAGCACCCTTGCGCCCGATAAATTTTCTCGGGTGGATAACAAGACTTTGTCTAATTTTGCTTGCGATTTTTTATATAAGGGCATACAAATCAACATCACGGCGTATACCACGATGGCAAGCACGACGATCGCACCGCCGAATATGCCGAAGGAAGCAGGATCAATGATACACGCGCAAATCAACGCCCCGAATACAATAAACGGCGAACGAAGCAACAAACGCAGAAAAAGGTTGATCCCCGTCTGCATTTTATCCACGTCGCTGGTCATACGAGTCAGCATCGTCGCTTCGCCCATTTGGTCAATATCCTTATAGCTGAGCATTTGCAGCTTTTTGAACAAATCGCTGCGCACGCGTGCGGATATGCCCGTTGCCGCGCGCGCGGAAAAATACTGCGCCGTTACCGAAAAAGCCAAACCTACCAACCCAAATCCCGCAAGCAGTACGCACATCCAAACAACGTACCCTTTGTCCGCGTTGGGATAACCGCCGTTTACAAACGCGCCCAAACCATTGTCCACAATCGCCGCCACGACAAAAGGAACCAAAAGCTCGAACGACGCTTCCAGTAATTTAAACAACGGACCAAGCAACGCTTGCCATTTATAGGGCTTAAAATAGGTAAAAATCTTTTTCATAGTACTGCTATTATATCACGACTTTCTTGCAAAAGCAAGAAAAAATATCGCACATTATGCGCGCACGCGTAAAAAAAGAGGCAAAATCGGGAGATTTTTCCCAACTTTGCCTGTTTTTTACGTTTTATTCTTCATCCGTTTCTTCTTCTGGGTTGAGCTGCAACAAGGCTTCGTACAAATCCTTGTAATCCCTGATTTCCAACAATCGCAAACCGTCCTCTGTCGAAGATAGACGCTCGTTTTTACGATACATCCGCCCTGCGTTGATATATTTGTTGGTGACAATCATAAACGCTACGAAAAACCCAACGGAAATCACGCCCAAAACGATGGTCGGTATCAGATACCGCGTATCGGGCGCGCCGAAATTCTTCAACCCCACGACAATCGTTGCAATAATCAAAGCAAGCGTGGGGATCGTACAAAGAATAAACGCCACACCCCAACGCAATTTTCTTGCGGACAAAATTTCTCTTCTCGCATCCTGCTTTTCCTCTACCTTTTCAGCCAACGGCGTTTCCTCTTCCGTCAGCTCTTGGATGCGTTTTTCAAACGCCGAACGGTAGTTTTGCTTGATAACGTTCGCCGCCTCGTAACCAAGGTCGTATTCTAAACTCTCAATCCCAGCGTCTACGTATTCCGACGCCAATACATCCGGATTGGTAAAATCTTCCGTTTTTGCACGCCAATACCCAACGGACGCCGCCGTTGCCACGTCATCTAATTGAAGGGCTTTTTCAAATTCTACTTCCGCCGCGTGATAACTGCCACTTTCCAACAATTTTTCCCCTTGTTGACAGGTCTTTTCATATTCCGCTTGACGGCGTGCCGCCGCTTCCGCTTTTTCCTTGCGAACACGTTCGGCTTCCTCAGGAGAAAGGTCTACCAAGTCCTCGTCGTCCTGCTCGTAATTGTCTATGACAGGAAACTCGAAAGAAATTTCTTCTTCCGCCGTTTCCACTTCCTCGTCCGCCAAATCGTCCGTGACGTCTACGTAGCCGTCTTTCGTCTTTCTAAGACGCACCCCCCTGCCGTATTCGTCGTCGATAATTCTTTCTTCCATCGTCTTATCTCCCTATGTTTTTCATATTATTCCACATCCGCGTCTGCCTTTTCCTCATCGGATAACACAAACGGATTGCTCCAACCGAACGTCCTTTTCGTTTTGGTATAATCGGGTACCACCGTCTGTACCACGTAGATACGGTATTTCCCACGGTAACGGCTCTTTGCCCATTCACACAGCTCTTTCGTTTCAAATAAAGCCAAAACCGCACTCCCCGAGCCCGACATCGTTACCCCAAGTGGCGAAAAGGATACGGCTTCTTCATGCGCCTTTTCCACGTCTTTATTGAGGTGTAACGCAGGCACGTATAGGTCGTTCATTAAATACCTGCCCCCCTCGTTTATGCGATTTTGCAACAACGCATCGATACAGCCTTGGGTCGCGCTTTCCCTCCATTGTAAGGTGTGCGGCAGTTCGTCGTACTTCTTATAACACGCCCCCGCCGATACCCCCGATTCGGGACAAATCAACAAGAAATTCAACCTTTCCTTTATGGCAAGCAGAGTTACCTTTTCCCCTCTGCCCTGCATCCGCGCAAAACCGCCCGTCAGCATATACCCCGTATCGCTGCCCAAACTGTCCGCCAAGGCTTTTAAGGCGGTACGGTCTGTAATCCCATACAGCTGCGCCATACCGTTTAACACCCCAACCACGTCCGCAGACGAACCGCCAAGTCCTGCGCCGATGGGGATATTTTTATATACGGTAATTTGCACGCCCTGCGTGCCGAAGGTTTCCGAAAACGCCTCTGCGGCTTTTAACGCATTGTTCTTTTCAGGCGGAATTTCCTCGCTGCCCATACCGTGCATGGTGATAGAAGAGAGTTTGTCCTTTCGCTTTTTAAGCACGATTAAATCAAACAAATCGATGCTTGCCACCAACGAATCCAGCATATGGAAACCATTTTCCACGCCCGTGATTTCCAAGGTAAGGTTGACCTTTGCGTACGATTTGATTTTTATCGTATTCATACCCGCCCCCTTGCTTGAAAATTGCGGCGAGGAACCCTCGCCGCATCGATTGTTCTGTTCTATTTTACCATACTTTTGTCAAAAATACAATGCTTTGCTGAAAAAATATCGGCATTTTTTGTGAAAATCAGAGGAATTTTCCCGCTTTTTACTTGATTTGACGATAGAGAAAAATCCGCTGACGCTCCTTTAACGGAAATACGAGGTTCGGGTTACTTTTTTGCAAATCTTCGGGGCTGCAAGCCAACCGCTTTGCCACCTGCCAAATATCCTCCCCGACCTCTGTCATAAACACGGAAAAACCGCAATCCGCATCGTCGCAAGGCTCCCCTTCGATTACTTCGCTGACATATCCCCACGCGCGGTCTTCATAACAACGGACGGACAAACGCAAGGTCGCCTCTGCCTCCACCTCGCCGCTCTTTTTTCTGCGCACGTTCAAACCGCAAACGGCACAGTCGATCTCCAAGGCATCCCCCTCCGCCTCGATCGGGAACACGACGGGCAAGGTCAAGGTTGCCGCACGGTGACCGCCGTCTGCCCCACAAAGCAACACCTCGGCAAGCACCGCCCCTTCCGCTTCAAAGCCGCGATCAGTTTTTTTACAGGTGAGTTCCGCACGCGGCAACACCGCCGCCTGCAACACAAAATCCCCCTCGATCATGGGTGAAAGTACCGCTTCGCCGCCCACTCGCTCCGTGGTTTTGATATGGTTCATTAAATACCTGCCCTCGTCCTTTTGCGTTTTTACGTCCATTTTCGCCTCGGTAGAAAATACGTCTTCCACCACGGAAATTTCATCCACGACCGTCAGGAAACACTCTGCGCAAAGGGTATAGGCAAAAAGAATATGACTGGCGCCCTTTTCCTCATCCGTACCTGCGGACAAGTGCGCCGATTTCACGTCCACACGCGCGCCCGCGATGATATTTCCAAACGCTTCCTCGCTGGGCAGGGAAATTTTGTAAGGAATCAACCGTTCGTACGAGCAAACGTCATCCTCCCCTTTCAAAACGCAGATATGCAGGGAAATTTCCCCCTCGACGTCGATCTGCCCGCCGCTTGCGTTGACACGGTTGACCACCGCCTTTTCACTGTGCAAAAGGATATCCCCAATGTGGTCGGCGTCAAATTCGTCCTCGCCCTCCGTTTCACCGCTGACGCAAACGGTTTTATGGACGCGCGCGACGTCCTTTTTCACGATTAACCCCTCGCCGCCGACAAGATAATCCATCTGTTTTCCGCCGTATACGCCGATATCCGCATCCACCACCGCAGACACGTACAAGCCCGAACCTTCCCTACGCCAAGTCACGTTTGCGCAGGAAAACGCCGCCTTAGCAAAATGCGCAGGCGCGATTTTCTCCCCCTCCGCTTTGTGGTAAAATTCCGCCCCGCGCTCCGCGCGGCATACCTTTTTATCCCCGTCCTCGTATACGATACAAAGGAAGAGTTTCCCACCGTATTGCACCACGCCGTCCGCGCAAACGCAGTCCGCAGGCACCGCCTTGGCATACACCGCCAAAATCCCGCTGATTTCACTGCCTGGCAGGCGGCATTCTACGATCGATTGACTGTTTAACCGACAAATTTCCCCCACGTAACGATAGCTTTCAAACTGTGGCTTGATCATATTTTTCTTTCCTCGCTGTTTTTATTTTGCCAACATATTCTTATGTAAACAGACGGAAAATTAGAACACCGCCCGCGTTTTTTACAGGAAAAATTTGCCTGATTTCAGGATAAAAATCGGCGCGCGGGGTATACTAAATATATGATTAAGCCAACAAAAAACATCAAAGACGTCAAACAAATGGTAAGGGATTGCTCGGCGCAGCGGGTTGCCGTGCGGGTGAATTTGGGCAGAAACAAGTCGGTTAGCTATTCGGGGGTACTGTCGGGGGTTTACCCTGCATTGTTTACCGTCAAGCCCGACGACGAGGGCTTTTTAGGAAAAACGGCGTACTCCTATTCGGACGTGCTGTGCGGAAACGTGAAAATTAAACGGCTGTAAAGGAATAACATTAAAAAAGCGGACATTCGTCCGCTTTTTATCATTATAGATACTTAACCCAATAAAACGTCCATCGCCAACATAAAACAGAAGCCGACAAGCAGCGCATACGTCGCGCCGCGTTCACTGCCGTGGGCGTGCGTTTCGGGGATCATTTCGTCACTGATAACGTACAGCATCGTACCGCCTGCAAATGCCAACGCGAACGGTAAAACCGTCGCCGAGAAACTGACTGCAAAATACCCAATCAGGGTACCCACGACCTCCACCAAGCCCGTAATCAGTGCCGCAATAAACGTCTTTTTCTTCGACACCCCTGCCGCTAACATCGGTCCAATAATGACCATACCTTCGGGTATATTTTGCAAGGCAATACCGCCCGCAATAATTAACGCCTGCGCCGTATTTCCCGACCCAAAACCTACGCCTGCGGCAATCCCCTCAGGCAGGTTGTGGATACCGATTGCCAAAACAAACAGCAACACTTTATTGAGGTTCGCATTGTTATGCGCCTCGCCGTCCGTACCCATCAGCTTATGCAAATGCGGCACCATTTTATCTACCATATTCAAACACAATGCGCCGGTAAAAATCCCTGCGACTGTGATTAACAAACCCCATTTTCCACCGTATTCAATCGACGGTAAAATCAAGCCTATGACTGCCGCCGCCAACATCACGCCCGCCGCAAACGACAGCACAATATCCGAAAATCTATGGGACAGATTTTTAAACAAAAAACCAATCACCGCCCCTATCACGGTCGCTCCGCCTACGCCAAGCGCCGTCAGTAATACCATTTCCATGCCTACTCCTTCCGCATCGCGGATTTTTTCTACAATTTCAGTAAAATCAGTATAGCATTTCGGCGCAAAAAAGTCAATAGGCTTTTTCACGTTTGACATTTTTTTTGCCGTATGTTATAGTATATGAAAGGAGTGATTTATGCTGTTCACTGATTTTAGCGAAAAGGATTACGAAAATCTATACGATTTTATGCGCCCAATATGGTTGGAAACCTACGGTGATTTTTTACCCGCGGAGCAGATCGAATTTTTACTGCAAAAATATTTTTCTTTAAAAGGTTTAGCGCATTTTCGCGCGTTGGGATACAAATACCAAAAAATTGCAAATGCAGGCGTCCTTGTTACCATGGATCGCGGGACAGAAATTTACCTGGATAAATTGTACCTTTTGCCCTCTCAACGCGGACATGGATACGCAAAAGCCGTTTTTGAAATGCTGAAGAAGTCAGGGAAAGACATCACCCTAAACGTCAACCAATCCAACGAGCGCGCGGTAAAATGTTACCTAAAAAACGGCTTCGTGATTGAACGGTCCACCGACATTTTACTGGAAAACGGTATGGTTAACCGCGATTATGAAATGCGGTTACACGTGAAACAATTATAATATATAAGCATAGAAAAACGGCGGATTTCCCATCCGCCGTTTGTTTTATTGAACCATACTCCTACTTTCGTGACAACAGAAATAAATGATTTGTCGACCTTGCGTCAGCGTTTCGATCAAATCTGCAACACGTTTCAAATGCGTTTTATCCAAATGCACGAAAGGATCATCCATCACGATAAAGGGTTGCTCCCCTTCGTACATATTGTCAATCAACGCCAAGCGTACGCACAGCGCGCACAAGGACCTTTCGCCTGCACTTAAATGCCGATCGCTACGCGCTTCCCCACCTCTTTCAAATTGAATACGGTAATCGCTGTCCATACTGATTTTTTCATCCAATACGCTTTCCAATGCAACGGCGTAATGGGCAAATCGATCTTTAATCGGGGCAACGTAGCGATCCTTTAACGCCTTTTCCGCGCCCCTTAACGCATCGATTGTATCCGACAGCAATTGATGCCTGCTTTTGTATGCTTCCAATGCTTCCACCGCTTGCTCCAACTCGCTTTCAGCATCGGGCAGCTTTTCTACTTCACGTTCGATTTCCGCAATTTTTTTATCGCAATCCGCCAAGGATTTTCTTAAAACGGATAAGCGCGCGTGCAATTCGTCTGCGCTTTCTCCTTGCGGCTGCGGGCGTTCCGTCAAACCGTTTTTCTCTTTATAATTGAGTAGATTTTCTTTTAAATCTGCAACGTCCAAAGACAGCTCTTGCATACGCTTACAATCCAACTCTAACCCATTCAACCCGTCCATGGTACCCACGTATGAGTCAAAACCGTATTTTTGTAAGAGTGTTTTGATTGTCGCTTGGCATCTAACAATCGCCGCTTGAACGCCCTCTTTCTTACCCTCGGAGGAGGCTTTGTCTGCAAGCAAGGTTTGATACGTAGACACGGCGGTGAACAACCGATTTAACCCCTCGCTCAAATCCCCCGCCTCGCCGTATTGCGCAAGATAAAGACTTGTTTGCGTTTGGATCCGTTCAATTTCTTGAAGTACGGAAAAGATACGTTTATCTCCCTCTTTCACTGCTTCCAGCTGCGCTTGATACGCGCGTGCGCCTTCTTCCAATGCAGTAAAATCATACACCACGCCCGCCTCACTGTAATATCTATACGCCACGGTAAAGGCACGCAGTTTTTCTTCCAATATGCGAAGCTTTGCTTGTGTTTCCGCAATTTCTACCGCAAGGTTGGTAGGCGCCACATTGTTCGCCGCAGAGTTTCCTTTCAGGAAAAATCCCAAGCCGCCAATACCCACGCCCAGCACGCCGATCACGATCCCAACGGTCAGATATTGTAAAACCGCCAATATCACGCCAAGCGCGATACACAATACCGCAAGCGCAAAGCAAATCAGTTTCCCGCCGCTTTTTTTCTGCTGCGTCGGTACGTGGTTTACAAGCGCGCCGTGCATTTCTTTTAATTGCGCGTCTTTTTGCTTGTATTCTTCTACTTCTTCCCTTTTTATGCGCAACGCTTCTTCCGTGGGAAGTCCGTCTGCAAAATGACGAGCCAATTCTTTTTCACGCTCCGCCTTTTGCCGATTTTTCCAGGCGTCCGCCTCGGCGGTTAAAGTGGCAAGGCGAACCAATCCCCGCTGTTTTTCCGCTATGTCCTGTTCAGTCGGCACGCCCTTTGCAAATTTTTGCTGCAACGCCGCCAAGCTCGCCGCCTTATCCTCGTTAAATTCCGCTGTTTGCAACGCACCCGTCAAACGCGCCTCTTCTTCTGCGCAAGCGCGCAACGTTTTTCGTTCTTCTTCCGTAGGAACACCCTGCGGATATTTTTCCGTATAGGTTTTCAACGCATTTTCTTTCTGTCCCAATTGTACGGATAAGTTATCCAAGGTTTCCCACTTTTGCAAAATAAGAGTATATTCCCCTGCGGCTTTAAGCGCGTTTTCTTGCAAAGCAATCTCTTTCGTTAAGCGGTCGCGTTCGATGTATTCGTCCGCCAAGCCGTCGCTCATTTCGCCAAGATTTTGAATCCGCGCCGTCAAATCGAGGATCTCCGCTTTCTTTGCGCTGATCAAATCGTTATTGCCGCGCCCCGCCTTCAAAGCCTTCTTCGCCTTTTCCAAAGCGTCGATTGCCGCCTCAAAATCTCCGTCTTCTCCATCGATTACGTCGCGGTTCAACTTTTCATTGATGGTCTGCGTGGATTCAATCTCGATTTCATCCGCAGTAATAAACACCGTCTTTTTGAAAGATTCTTCATCCAGCCCAAAGACCGCCTTGCCGATTTCTTCGCCAAAGCCCGTGAACGGCTCGCCGTTTAAATACACCTTGCATTCGTCGCCTTTGCTGCTTTTTTTATCAAAAAAACGTTCGATTTTATAAATTTTACCCTGCATTTCAAAGGTAAGGTTTCCGCCGAATTTTCCACCGTTAAACGGATAAAAATGCTGTCGATCGTCAAACGCCTTGGTTTTTACAGTATAGGTCGGCAACCCATAAAACATCGCGCGGATAAACGACGCCATCGTTGTTTTACCGTAACCGTTACTTTCGCAAAATTCTGTCAAGCCTGCACCAAATTGCCCGTCGACGTTTTGCATTTTACCATAATTTTCTATATGATAGGAAAGCAATTTCATCCGTCCACCTCCTGTCCTGCCAAAGCTTTCAGACCAAGCGTGATGATTTGCCGCTTCTTTTCCTCAGGCATATCGTTTGCCATCACGGCGCGCACAAATTCACCGCGCAAGGATAAATCCCCCTCGTACACGCTAGGGTCAATTTTCCTCAAAGTATGGTTTTTTACCGACACGAAATAACACTCGTTAGCGAGCAAGCGTTCGACGTCCTCCGCCAACGCGTCACTTTCGTATGCAATTTCTCCAATAAGGCGGATACGATAAAGATTGGCAGGGTTAAATTTGACCTGCTCTTTTATTGTTTGGTACGTTTCGTAACCGTTTTGTGTATTGCTAACGTCTACCTCCACCTCTTCAATCGTACGCTGCGCAAACGGAATTAAGGTGGATTTTACCCCCTCTTCAACCTCTAACAACACAAAACCCTTTTCGCCCGCTTCATCAAAGCCACGCCCCTCCAAACAACCGCTGAACGCATACCTGCCCCTATCGTCCAACTTGTTTTCAGAGTAAGAATGAATATGCCCAAGCGCCAAATAATCGATATTTTTCTCAGCAAGCTTCGTCACGGCGATTTTATCTACGCCCATCGTAGACGCTACCTGCCCGTGTAACATCACTACGTTGATTTTCGATTTTTCCAGCTTTAACGTCGCATACAGCGAAGTAGCGTTTTCCCGCGCCAATTCCAAACCGCAAACGTACACGTTGTCATACGTATACCCCGACCATTCGGTGGAAAAGGTTTTGAGGTTATCCAAACCCTCTTCCGTGTATGATTCTTTCCCGTCGTGATTGCCGCGTAAATACAGAAAATCAATTTCAGGATTCCCCTTGATAACGCTATAAAAAAATTCTTTATCACGTTTCAAAGGTCTATCGCTGTCAAAAACGTCACCGGAAAGCAAAATAGCGCGCACCCCCTCTTTTTGGGCATATTCCACCATACGATGGAAGGTCTTTCTAACCTCTCCGCGCCGCTCGTCCGCCTTCGTTTTAGGCAATTTCGATTCCATTTTCGAGCCGAGATGTATGTCGGCACAATGGATCAATTTTAACATACCGTTCTCCTTTATTTTTCAGCAGATTGCATATTTCAACGCATACCTGCCCCCTTCTTTATTCGTATATACCGTCCCAACGATCGTTTTTCCACAACGCGTTTTCAGGGATTTTTTCTACGTATGGGCTGGGTTTTAACCGTTCTCGCCCGTTGTATACAGCGCGGGTCAAAATCAGTTTTTTCTTCGCCCTGCTAATCGCCACGTAAAACACTTTTTCTTCGCCGCCGTCTTGCGCGCCCCACGCGTAAAAATTGGGAAAATTCCGTTCGTCTACCCCCGCCACGATGACGGTGTCAAACTCGCACCCCTTGGCATGATGCACCGTCAAAAGAGGGATTCGATTTTCCTTGGCAATCAGCAAATCTCCTCTACCGCCCGAAAGCTCTGCATTTTCTATAAAATCGCGTAAAAACCTCTCCGCATCCTCCGTTGTCACGCGACGGAAATATCCCATCAGCTCGCTAAGAGCACGTCTGTTGCTATCCGTTTTACAGTGCTGCTCCATACGCATACCGTCCACAATCGCTTTTAAAATCTCGTAAGGGCTTTCCCTCTCCATACGATTTTTGAGGTCGGTCATAAATAGATACAGCTTCTTAAATTTTTCTTCGTGCTTGGCGCATACGTTTTGCCGTTCCATAGCGGTAGGAATGACATCCTCTTGCACAATGCGCGTCAACACCTTACCCGTCGCCACAATATCGCCGTAGGCGTTGTGCGCCGCCTCGTTGACGATCCCATATTTTTTACAAAGTGTGGATAATCGAAAGTCGGGCAGCTCCGCGTGGAACTGCTTTGCGATTGTCAAGGTATCATATTCAGCCTGCACGTCCAACGGAGGCAATCCACTGTCTTTTAATTGCCGTTTGATAAGCGGTGCGTCAAAACGAAAACTGTTATGTCCGACCAAAACCCCGCCTTTGACAAAATCGGCAAAACCGCAAAGTGCTTCTCTCGCCGTTACCCCGCCGTGGGCTTGAATATATTCTATATCAAATCCGTGCGTTGCGTACGCGCCGTCGCCAATCGGTACAGTCGGTACAATCATCCGTTCGAACTTTTGCAGGATATTCCCCTTATTATCGATACGAACGGCTGCAAGCTGCACCATCTCATCCTTCCCTAAATCAAGCCCTGTCGTTTCGGTATCATAGACGATAATGTCACCCTTATGAAAGGCTTCAATCAGTACATGGTATGGATCTTTGTACAAATACGTCTGCTCGTCAAGGAAAGAAACAATGGACGCGCCAATGCGATTTTGCAACCGTAAGCCCTCGATCGTTTTCATCCCCACCAGGCGTACGTATTTTTCCGCGATCCGTTCCAT
>JAFWAN010000033.1 GCA_017507585.1 Clostridia bacterium | reverse complement strand
GCCTGCAAACCGTTTTCTTCGATGCACGCTGCGTAATATTCGCCAAGCTTGGCAAGCTGCTTGCCCGTCTTATAATTGCCCGTATTGATAAAATAAGGGGCAATTCTACCGCTTTTTAATGTAAATTCGCCAAATTTCAAAACGCCGTTTGATACCATAAAACGAATAAATTCCTGTTTATACGTATATGCCATAATAACTCCTTTAAATAGTGATTTTTTTATTTTTCGAATAAAAGTGAATTTGTGGCAACGCCACAGTGAAGTTGCGTTTTCAGCGCAGTGAAATTTTTTACCTTTGGTAAAAAGTTTTGGCTGTTATTACAAATAACCGAAATTTGTCCTTAGACAAACTTCACTTATGAAATAAACTTCACTTTTCGCAGAGCGAAAAACTTATCTACCATTTAACTGCAACGTACCCGTCAAATCGGATACGTTCGCCACGTTATGCTTATCACACCAAGCGTTTAAGCCTTGAATAATCTTCGGCATTGCATAGGGATCGGTAAAATTCGCCGTGCCCACCTGCACCGCCGTTGCGCCCGCCATCAAAAATTCGATCGCGTCCTCAGCGCAGGTGATACCGCCCATACCGATGACGGGGATCGATACAGCCTGCGACGCCTCGTAGGTCATACGCACCGCCACGGGCTTTACACCCGCACCCGATACACCGCCCGTATTGTTGGCAATGATCGGTCTTCTTCTCTCAATGTCGATTGCCATACCCGTCAGCGTATTGATCAGGGAAATACAGTCCGCGCCGCCGTTTTCCGCCGCTTTTGCGTTGGTGGCGATGCTTTCCACGTTGGGAGAAAGCTTTACAATCAGCGGGGTGTTTTTCGCGCCCGATTTCGCCACGCGGGTAACCGCTTCTACCGATTGAGGCTGAATCCCAAACGCCATACCGCCGCTTTTTACGTTGGGGCAGGAAATGTTCAGCTCTACCATATCCACCAAACCGTCCAAGCGCGCGCAAATTTTTTCATAATCTTCGAGCGTCTTTCCCGCAACGTTTGCAATCACCGCGGTGCCCGTGGATTTTAACCATTCGAGGTCACATTCGATGAAATGCTCTACGCCAGGGTTTTGCAAGCCGACCGCGTTCAAAATAACCCCGCGAGATTCCGCAATACGCGGAACGGGATTACCCAAACGAGGCTCTAACGTCATACCTTTTGTAGACACGCCGCCGATTTGTCCAATATCGTATAATTCGTTAAATTCACGCCCGAAACCGTACGTTCCCGACGCCGCAATGACGGGGTTTTTTAAGGTCACCCCGCAAAGTTTTACCGATAAATTTGCCATATTCTTTCCTCAATCTCTGCTTTTACAAAATGACGTCACAAGCGTCAAACACGGGACCGTCTTTGCATACGCGCGCTTTCTTGCCGTCCGTCATATCGCACACACAAACAAGACACGCGCCGATACCGCAGCCCATACGTTCTTCCAACGATACGTAGCAAGGTAAATTTTCCTCCGCCGTTACTTTCATCAATGCGCGCAGCATAGGCGTAGGCCCGCACGCAAGTACTACGTCGGGACGGTTGCCCTTTGCCAAATCCGCTTGGAAAGCCTGCACGGCGTTCATTTTTTCACCGTAACTGCCGTCGTCCGTGACCGCCGTGAATTTGTCTGCCTTTTCAAACTCTTCCACGCCACAAACCGCGCCTTTGTTGCGATAGCCGATGTATGCGGAAATCTCCTTGTCAACGCCGTATTGACGAAGAACGGAGATCAAAGGAAATACCCCCACGCCGCCGCCGACAAGGGCGACCTTTTTTTCGGTTTCTTCCACGTAAAAGCCGTTGCCAAGCGGCATCAAAACGTTCAGTTTTTCCCCAACGCCCAACGTCTTTAAACGCTGCGTTCCCTCGCCTTTGATTTGATAACAGAAGGTAACCGTGTTCCCTTCGATTTTACAAATCGCAATCGGACGGCGCAACAAATGCGTACCGCCGACGGAAAGATTTCCAAACTGTCCACAGCGCGCCTTTGCAGGCTCGCCAAGGTCAAGCGTAACCGCGTACACGTTTTCTGCAATCTTTTCATTTTTAACAATCGTTGCAATATAATCTTTCATAGCATTCCTTTTTCCTGTAATATGCGAGACCAACTATCCACACGCACGAAAAGGCATTTTACCGCCTACAAGCTCAGCTTGATTATTTTGTCATGGGTCCGATAACCGAGGATAAATCCTTTTGCATTGCTACGCAAGCCGCGCGCGCCGCATCGTAATACGTCCCACCGTTCTTCTTATATGCGCACAAAATCCCGCGGGAATTGTTGACGACGCCGCCCAAACCGTTTGCGCCGAAACAGCTCTTCAACATTTCCGCATTGCCGCCCTGCGCACCATAGCCAGGGATCAAGAAGAAAGTATGCGGCAACACTGCGCGAAGCCGTGCCGCTTCGGTAGGATGGGTTGCGCCAACCACCGCGCCAACCGCCGAATAACCGTATTGACCGATCGTGCTTTCGCCCCACTTTTCCACCAAGCCGCCAACGTATTCGTACATAGGCATACCATTGTCCAAAACCATATTTTGAATCTCCGCACCCGAAGGGTTGGAGGTCTTTACAAGCACGAAAATACCCTTATCGTGCTTTTCACATTGTTCCACGAAAGGTACAATCCCGTCAGAGCCAAGATAGCCGTTGACCGTTACGTAATCGGACGGGAACGCCTTCAAGGTTTCTTCGTTAACTTGGGTTTCTCCCAAGAACGCTTTTGCATAGCAGGCCGCGGTCGAGCCGATGTCGTTGCGTTTTGCGTCCGCAATCACCACCAAGCCCTTTTCCGCCGCATATTTCAGCGTTTCGTAATACGCCTTCATCCCTGCAGCGCCGTACATTTCATAATAGGCAATCTGCACCTTTACCGAGGGTACGATATCGTACACGCTGTCGATGATTTTCTTGTTAAATGCCAACACGCGTTCCGCAACGTCCTCAAACGTTTTCGCACCCGCGCGCATATCGTCGGGCAAATAATCAAACAAAGTATCCAAGCCCACACAGGTAGGGTTTTGCATCGCAATAATGCCGTCAATCAATTTATCCGTAATCATATTTTCTCCTTACGCCTGGTATTTGATTTCACCGTCTACGATGGTATATTTCACGACGCCCTGCAATTGCATACCCTTGAAAGGATTATTTTTGCCCTTGCTGACAAAGTGATCAGGGTCGATCGTCCAGGTTTCGTCCAAATCCGCAATCATCAAATCGGCAACGCCGCCTTCTTTGATTTCACCGCCTTCCAATCCCAAAATCTGCGCAGGGTTATAGGACATCTTATACGCGATTTCGTTCAAACTCAACACGCCCGCTTTGTACAGATACCGAATGGCAAACCCAAACGAAGTTTCAATACCGCTGATCCCAAACGCCGCTTGGTTATATTCTACGTTTTTATCGTCTGCGTGATGAGGCGCGTGGTCGGTTACGATACAATCGAGCGTACCGTCCTTCAAGCCTTCCAAAATCGCTTGCTTGTCGATCTCTTCACGGATGGGCGGATTGACCTTTGTGTTCGTATCATAGGTACGGATAATTTCATCCGTCACCGCATAATAATGCGGACAAGTTTCCGCCGTTACCTTGATACCTGCCTTTTTAGCGTCGCGGATTATACGCACGCCGCTGTACGTGGAAACGTGGCAGATATGCACCGCTGTATTTAATTCTTCCGCGAGGGAAATTTCACGCGCAATAATGACGTCCTCCGCCGCGCGGGGGATCCCTTTTAAGCCTGCGATCGTCGCGCTCAAGCCCTCGTGCACGGAACCGCCGTCCACCAAATCTTTGTCTTCACAATGGCAAAGACATTTGATGTCAAAGCCTTTTGCATATTCCATCGCAAGACGCATCAAACGCGCGTTTTTGACCGTTACGCCGTCGTCGGAAATCGCCACCGCACCCGCCTTTTTCATCCCTGCGATTGCAGCCATTTCTTCCCCTTTCAAGCCTTTCGTGATTGCACCGATGGGGTGAATTTTACAAAGGTTGACTTCCTTTTCACGCGCCTTGATATAGGTAACCACCACTTTATTGTCCACCACGGGGTTGGTGTTGGGCATACAGCAAACCTGCGTAAAGCCTCCCTTTACCGCCGCTTTTGCGCCGCTTTCGATATCCTCTTTGCGCTCAAAGCCAGGCTCACGCAAATGCACGTGCATATCGATTAAGCCAGGGAAAATATGTCTTCCCGCCGCATCGATTTCCTGACTGCCGTTTGCAGGAATATTGTCTGCGATTTGTACGATTTTACCGTTTTCAATCAACAGATCTTTCTTTTCGACCGAATTTTTCAACACTACGTTGCCGTTTCTAATAATCATATCTTATCTCCCTTCGTTCAACAAAGCAAGCACCGCCATACGCACCGCTACGCCCGACAAAACCTGATCCTCTATGCGGCTTCTTTCGTGATCAATGACGCCGCTGGTCAATTCTACCCCGCGGTTTACAGGACCGGGATGCAGGATGATGGCGTTCGGTTTTGCATACGATAAGGCTTTCTCATCTACACCGTAATTTGCCGCGTACTCCCCAAGCGAAGGGAAGTTGCCCGCCTGCTGTCTTTCCAACTGAATGCGCAGCCCCATCACTACGTCCGCGCCGTCCAAGGCTTCTTCGCGGGATTTGCATAATTTTGCACCCAACTGATCGATTCCTTTCGGGATCAACGTTTCAGGCGCGTACATACGTACTTCTGCGCCCATAGTCTTCAACCCGAAAAGGTTGGATTTTGCCACACGGGAATGCTTGATATCCCCCAAAATCGCCACCTTCAAACCCTTCAGCGTACCGAAATATTCGCGCATAGTCAGCATATCCAACAAGGCTTGGGTGGGGTGTTCGTTGATACCGTCGCCCGCATTGAGAACGCCTGCCTTGACCGTCTTTGCCAAAAGATACGGCGCGCCGCCCATGGGATGGCGCATAATGATAAAATCGTTTTTCTGCGCGTCCAACGTTTTCCCCGTATCCACCAAGGTTTCCCCTTTCGCAACGGAGGAGGTACTCGCCTCAATATTGACAACGGTCGCCCCGAGGTATTTTGCCGCTTCTTCAAAGCTGGTACGTGTACGCGTACTGTTTTCATAGAACAAAATCGTTACCGTTTTACCTTGCAGGTGCGTCATTTTTTTCTCACCTGTACGAAGACGGTTTTTAAACGTCTGCGCCAAATCAAGAATTTCCGTGATCTCCGCTTCCGTGGCATCAATCAATCCAAGCAAATCTTTTCTGTTTAACATCTCTGCCTCCCGTGTAATCTTTCCACCTATCAGTATACCACTTTTTGGTGGCGTTGTAAAGGGTTCAAACGGCATTTTTTTACCATTTGAACCCTTTTTATAAAAAATCAATAGATTTTTATAAGGTTAAAGTTTACCTTATCGCACGACGTCAGGATATACTCGATCCCGCTCTTCTCCGTTTTCAACGGAAAATAGAAACCGCCGTGGATATGTCCAAAGACAACTTTATCCACTTTATTCTCTTCAAAAAGCTGTGTAAACAGCGTGTCTTCTTTCTTTACGTTAAACGGCGGATAATGAATCAATGCGATTTTTACGTCCCCTTCCTCCGCCAATTTATCGGCGTCCAAAAACGCCAAACGGAAACGCTCTGCCTCACGCAGATACAGCTTTTGGTCTTGCTCGGTATAATCGCTGCTGCCCGGGCAAGTCCACCCGCGCGAACCGACAATGACGTATTTTCCGATTTTTACCGCGTCCGTTTGCAGAAAAACGAAGCTGTCGTTCGGGGCAGAATCCCTCAGCTTCGTAATCCCGTTCCACCAGAAATCATGGTTGCCTCGGATAAAGACTTTCTTCCCTGGCAAATCGGCAAGCGTTTGCAGGTCGGAGATTGCGTCGGAGAGCTTCATCGCCCAGCTAATATCCCCTGCGATCAAGACAATATCGTCCTTTTTTACCTTGGCAAGCCAATCGGATTTAATTTTTTCGAAATGCCCTTCCCAGCCCGTACCGAATATATCCATCGGCTTGTCCGAGGTCGTGGAAAGGTGCAAATCGCTAATCGCATAAATATTCATAATTTTATTATAACAGCTATACAGTAAAAAAGCAAGAAAAAAACGGCGTTTCCGCGCCGTTTTTTCACAGTACCATTCATAGAATGGTGTTTATTTATCCTTACAACACCCTTTGCCGTTCCCCTGCGGATACAAAGGCAATTCGAAAAAGCCCGCGCAGACCTCTTGCGAATATTCCTGCAAAGGCGGAATCATACAGTAGCCGTAGGACGGTACCAACACTTCTACCGACATCGCAATTTTGATAATCATGGTCACGCAAAGGCTGACGTTGAAGCCTTGCGTCGCATCGTCGTATATACCGTCAGGGGCAACTACGCTGACCAGTGCGCGTACCGAAAACGGCATAATGGAGGGGGCAGGTACGTAAAGAAACGCGTCCACGGGCAACGTAACGGTCGCCGTTGCCGTTCCGTCCACGCCGTTTGCATCGGTAAATAATACCTCCAAGGGCACGCTGACGGTGGCTTGCACACGAGCGCACTGTTTGTCGGCTTGACGTTCCACCGTAAGGTTGGTTACGGTCGCTTCTGCAGACACCGAACGCGCACTGACGAAAGTCAAAGGATATGTAACGGTGGCGGGTTCAAGGTCGGTTAAGGTCAGGGCATAATTTTCAACACGGCTTTGTTTGATGCCTGCGTCAAAGATTTTTTCCGCCTGAATACAAACCTTTTCCGTTAAACCGTTTAAGGGATTCCCCGTGAGCGAACCGGGGCATTTATCCGATTGGAAATTGGAAAAAAAGGACATGGTTTACCTCCTGTTACAAACAATCTAAAAAAATCGTTTGCTGTTATCGTTACTTAGTATATTGTATGATTTTTACAGGGATAATGTGCAGACAATACTTGCTATTACCTTTTCCACCGTCATCCCCACGTTAGGTTGAAAGAATCACCCGCATACCGATATAAAACACGTCCGTTCCGTTTTTTGTAAAATAATTTTCCTCACTTCCGCACAAAAGCGTCTTCGTATCCCCCTCTTGGACGGTATAGACGTTGCCTGATTCTTGCGGAATCTGCAAAATCTGCCCTGCACTCGGAGGCGAAGTCAAATGATTGACCTTTACCAATAAAAATTCCGAAACGGAAAAATAATTGGCAATCTGCTTCAAAGTTTGTCCTTTTTTTACCTGATAAAATTGTCTTTTCACCGTTTTTAACATACCATAATATATGTATCCTTTTGCGAAAAAATGAAAGCCGTTCTATTTTCACAAGACGGCTCGTACAATATGGTATGAAAAAATCGCACGTACAAAATACCGCCCTTACCGCGTCCGCAGTCACCGCTTTGTCCGTTGCCGAACGCGGCTTGGGGTTTTTATACCGCATCGCGCTCTCTCGGCTGATCGGCGCGGAAGGGTTGGGTTTATACCAAGTCGCTCTTTCCCTTTTTTCTCTCTTTCTCACCATAGGCACGGGCGGTATCCCCATTACCGTTTCCCGTATGATCTCCAAAAGCAAAGCCGAAAAACGCCCTTTCGACGAGCCGCGCGCCGTATCGGCGGGGGTTGCGCTTTCCCTGCTTCTTACCCTGCCTGCTTGCTTGATTTTGATTCCTTTTGGCGGAAAACTTGGTTTTTTATTCACAGACGATCGCGCGTTTGGCGTGTTTCGTATCCTAATGCTCGGGCTTTGTTTTTCCTCTTTGTACGCCGTATTTCGAGGCAGCTTTTGGGGAAATCAGCAATTCCTCTTACCCTCCATCCTCGAAATCGCAGAAGAATCGGTGATGGTCATTGCGGGCGTTTTATTGTTGAACAACGTATCCTCCCCCGCCATTGGTGCACAAAAGGCGGCTTGGGCAGTCGTAATCTCTTATCTCTTTTCTTTCAGCGCATCCTTGGTGTGTTTTCTCGTCCGTGGAGGCAGGTTTACCCACCCTCAAAAAATGCTGAAACCGCTGTTCAACGCAACCCTGCCTATCACTTCCGTGCGTGCAAGCGGTTCTTTGGTCAATTCCGCCGTGGCGGTTTTATTGCCTATTATGCTGATGCGTGCGGGTTTGGAAAGCGGAGAGGCGTTGACGCTGTTCGGCATCGTTTCAGGGATGGTAATGCCAATTTTGTTTATCCCCTCTACCGTCATAGGCTCCCTTGCCTTGGTGCTTGTTCCTCAGCTGTCCGAAGATTTTTACCGAAAAAATTACCTACGCCTACAAACAAATATAAAACGCGGATTAAAATTTTCCTTTCTACTCGCTTGTATCTTAATCCCCTTTTTCCACACCCTTGGGAAAGATCTTGGTGCGTTGGCGTTTTCCAACGAAAAAGCAGGGGAAATGATTGCGGCGTGCTCCCCCATTCTATTGCCGATGAGTTTGACCATGATTTCGACAAGCATGCTCAATTCGATGGGTTTTGAAAAGCAGACCTTTCTTTTCTATTTCGTCGGGGCAGCGGCAATGATGATTTCCATTTTGGCGTTGCCAAGTGTTTGTGGTATCTACGCCTATATGATCGGGCTTGGCGCAAGCTTTGCTCTCACCGCCCTTTGCAACCTAATTTTCCTTAAAAAACAGTGGAAAGGCAGCAGGCAGGTGCGCGTTCACGGCATAGTATCCCCTTTGCTTTTCATTTTGCCCATATCGCTTTTTGGACGCATTGTCGAAGGTTTATTCTCGACTTGTATGAGCGAATTACTCTCTTTAACGCTTAATGCGATTTTGATGAGCATTTTCACATTGCTTTTATATATTTTGTCAGGACTGTTGCCTTTTAACGTCATAAAATCAAAATTATCCCTCATATTTGGCAAACGCAAAGTGAAAAAAAATAATTTTTTCTCTTTGTCCCCTTGACAATATTTCTATAAAAGAGTACAATAATAGCATACAAATCAAATAAGGAGATTTTTATGGGTTACAAAACGAGAGATTGGCGTAATTCAATGCGTGTAACGCTCGATTACAACAATATGACGGAAAAATTTTTAGGTGACAAGGGCTTTACGGACAGACAGCTTGCTTCCTACGCTTCGCGCGCAAACGCGGCTTTCAAATTTGTCAAGGAAAACCGTGGCAAAGACGAGTTGTATATGGGCTGGACGGAGCTTCCCTACAACCAAAAAGAAATCGTTGCCGACATTTTACAAACGGCAAAAGAGGTCAAACGCAAGTTTCAATATTTCGTAGTATTGGGCATCGGCGGCAGTGCGCTCGGCCCCATTATGGCGTTTAACGCGCTGTGCCATTTACATTATAACGACCTGCCCAAGTTTAAGAGAAAGGGACCCAAATTCTACGTGGAAGACAACG
>JAFWAN010000032.1 GCA_017507585.1 Clostridia bacterium | reverse complement strand
GGTGGGCACGGCGAATTTTACCGATCCCTATGCAATGCCGAAGATTATTCAAGGCTTAAACGCTTGGTGTGATAAGCATAACGTGGCGAACGTATCCGATTTGACGGGTACGTTGCAGTTAAATGGCAGATAAAAAGGAGATAAAAATATGGTATATACGTACAAACAGGAATTTATTCGTTTTATGGTATCAAACGGCGTTTTGAAATTTGGCGAATTTACCTTAAAAAGCGGTAGAATTGCCCCTTATTTTATCAATACGGGCAATTATAAGACGGGCAAGCAGCTTGCCAAGCTTGGCGAATATTACGCAGCGTGCATCGAAGAAAACGGTTTGCAGGCGGAAACACTGGTAGGGCCTGCGTATAAGGGGATTCCTCTGTCCGTCGCAACGGCAGTGGCAACCTATCATCAGTACGGCAAGGAGCTGAATTACTGCTTTGACCGTAAAGAGGCAAAGGACCACGGCGAGGGCGGTTTGTTCGTCGGTAAACAGCTTGAAGACGGAGAAAAGGTCATCATCATCGAAGACGTTATGACGTCAGGAAAAGCTTTGCGTGAGATTTTACCCAAATTGGAGGCTGCGGCAAAGGTCAACGTGGTGGGTATGATTATCTCCGTAGACCGTCAGGAAAAAGCGCTTAACAGCGACCTTTCGGCAGTGAGCGAAGCGAAGAAAGAATTTGGCATCGACGTGTATTCGGTCGTGACGATGAACGACATTATTTCCGCGATTGAAGAGGGCGTGGTGGACGGTAAAGAGCATTTGCCCGCAATGTATAAATATCGCGAAACTTACGGCGCAAAGTAAGGAAAATGCAGGCGGGGGAGAGTCCATTCCCGTTTCTGTAAAGAGGCAGGCGTAGCGGCGCGGGTTTCAAACACACGCGCGCTGGCAAGCGTCAGGACAAGGACACAAAGAAAAAAAAACGTAATCAAAACCAAATATACTCGTTTCATATTTTTAATATGGGCGTTTTGGTTTGGATATATTAGGAGAACGATATGAAAAATATTATTTTGACAGGGGATAGGCCCTCGGGGAAATTGCATATTGGGCATTACGTAGGCTCGTTAAAGCGTCGTGTCGAATTGCAAAACAGCGGTAAATTTGACAAGATTTACGTGATGATTGCGGACGCGCAGGCGCTTACCGACAATTTTGACAATCCTGAAAAAGTCCGTGCGAACATCACGGAGGTTGCGTTGGATTATATGGCATGCGGGATCGACCCGAAAAAGTCGACCATTTTCGTACAATCCCACGTGGCGGAATTGACCGAATTGACTTTTTATTATATGAACCTCGTAACGCTTGCAAGGTTGGAACGTAATCCGACGGTCAAAGCGGAATTAAAGCAGAAGAATTTTGAACTGTCCATCCCCATGGGCTTTTTGACCTATCCCGTATCGCAGACGGCGGACATCACGGCGTTTAAAGCAAACACCGTACCCGTAGGGGAAGATCAGCTGCCTATGTTGGAGCAGGCGCGTGAAATCGTAAGAAGCTTCAACGGCTTGTATGGGGAAACCTTGGTGGAACCCAAGGCGGTTTTGCCTGATAACAAGGCGTGCTTGCGTTTGCCCGGTACGGACGGTATGGCGAAGATGAGTAAATCACTTGGCAACTGTATTTACCTTTCGGACAGCGCGGACGAAATCACACGTAAAATTATGGGTATGTACACCG
>JAFWAN010000031.1 GCA_017507585.1 Clostridia bacterium | reverse complement strand
AGACGAGTGTAGATATCCACGTGCTTCAAGGTGAACGTGAATTCTGTAGAGATAACAAGACGCTTGGCAACTTCATGTTGACGGGCATTGCACCTGCTCCTCGCGGGATCCCTCAGATCGAAGTTACGTTCGACATCGACGCAAACGGTATCGTACACGTAACGGCGCAGGATAAGGGCACGGGCAAATCGACCGACATCACCATCACTTCTTCCACCAACCTTTCCGAAGAAGAAATCGATAAGGCTGTAAAAGAAGCGGAACAGTTCGCTGAAGAAGATAAAAAGCGTAAAGAAAAAGTAGAAAACAAGAACAAGCTTGACGGTATGATCTTCTCGGTAGAACAAACGATGAAAGAAGCAGGCGACAAACTTGAAGATGCAGACAAGGATACCTTGAATGCGGCAATCGACGCAGCGAAGAAAGAATTGGAAAGCGATGACGATGATCGCATCAAGGCGGCTTATGACAAATTGATGCAGGACGTACAGCCCGTATTTGCGAAGCTTTACCAGCAAGCAGGCGGCGCGCAAGGGGCAGAACAGCCTATGGGCGACGATACGGAATTCCATCAGTAACATACCTTCAACCCGTACATGGGTGGGGTGAATTGCGTAAATAAGGGGTTTGGGGAAAACCAAACCCTATTACGCTATATAAAACGGCATATACGCGTTGTAATAGGGTGCGGAACGGCTCTTATCGGGAAATACGCCCCTTGTCCTATACGCAGCTCTACCGTTTTGACAATGAAAGGTAAACACTATGGCAGATAAGAAAAATTACTACGAAGTCCTGGGCGTGGATAAAAAGGCAACGCCTGAGGAAATAAAAGCCGCGTACAGAAAGCTGGCGATCAAATATCACCCCGACCGCAATCAGGGTGACGAAGTGGCGGCTGAAAAATTTAAAGAAGTCAACGAGGCGCACGAAACGCTGTCCGATCAGCAAAAACGCGCGGCGTACGATTACGAGCTGGAGCATCCCGGTATGGGCGGCTTCGGCGGTGGTTTCAGTGGCTTTGGCGGGGGTGGCTTTGAAGACATTTCCGACATTTTCAGCAGTATTTTCGGCGGCGGCTTCGGCGGCGGCGCTAAAGCGGCGCAATCAGCGGTCGGCGAGGATATTCAACGGGAAATGACGCTGTCCTTTATGGACGCGGCGAAGGGCTGTAAAAAATCGATTACGTACACCCGAAACGAGCCTTGTTCCGCTTGTCGCGGTACGGGCGCAAAGGGCGGTACGGCGCTTAGCACTTGCGGCAGATGCCAAGGCAAGGGCGTGATTCAGCAGGTGCAAAACACGATGTTTGGACGTACGATCCGTCAAAGCCCTTGTCCCGATTGTAACGGTACGGGTAAAATCATCAAAGAGAAATGCCCCGACTGTAAGGGCAGAGGTGCGCAACGTAAAGAAACGACGGTCAGCTTTGATATTCCTGCGGGCGTAGATACCAACAGCTATATCCGCAAGCGCGGGTACGGTCAGGCGGCGCCCAACGGCGGGCAGGCAGGGGATTTGATTGTGGTATTCCGTGTGGAACCGCATAAAATTTTCACCCGCGACCGTTTCGATTTGAAGATTGATTTGCCCATTTCGTACAAGACCGCTGTGCTTGGCGGTACGGTAAAAGTGCCGACCATCGACGATACGTTCGATTTTACGGTGCCTGAGGGTACGCAAAGCGGTACGGTATTTACTTTGCGCGGAAAAGGGATTAAATCGGCAACGCGCGGCACGGGGAATTTAATCCTGCGTGTGATTGTGGAAATCCCTACCAAGATCTCCAAGGATCAAAAGCGGGAGTTGGAAAAATTCGACGAAGAAATCGAAATGAAGCAATACGACAAGATGCGCCGTTATGCGGACAACGTAGAAGCTTTGTATGGTAAAAAACCCTATTAAGCAAGAGGATCTTGCAGTAAAAAATTTATCTGAAATGAGCGCCTGCGAAAAGTGGGCGCTTGTTTTTAGAAAGTATTGACAAACAGGGTCCGCTATGATACAATAAACAAAAGTCATATAAAATTATGACATTTTTTTGACGGATGATAGGGGAACAAACAATGAAAAAGAAGATCGCCTTGTTGTTGGGTACTATACTGCTGATGACGTGTGTTGGCGGTTGTCGTCAAAATGATACTGCTAGCCGAGGGGCAGACTGTACGCTTCCCGATTATGATGCGAAAATAGACGAATTGTCCATTTCGATTGGCGGATGGGTTGTCCCTAACAATTTAACGGAAGAGCAATACCTTTATATGAAAGAATCGGGTATAGATACTTTCTTTTTTGCGGAGGCGGGGACGTCGTGTCATTATATCAATATCAATGCCATTACGGAACAAGACAAACAAGTGCTTGCAAAAATGGAAGAATACGGGTTGGACGCAATTTTGCACGTCGGTGCGAAAACCAATGAAAAGTTGGTCAATATTAACAACGCTTCGACGTATAATGCCATCAAGGGGATATGCTATGACGAACCGAATAAATCTCAGATTGATGAAATAAAAACCTGTTTGGATATCGTCAATCAAAATGAGGGGGATAAGACGCTGTTTACCAATTTGTATCCTTCTTCCGTTAATCATAAAAGGTCTGGATTTTTTCAATATAAAAATTATCTCCGCTATTATTGCGATGAAATTTTGTCTAATTTGACAGTTGGGGAAAAATGGCTGTCTACGGATCGCTATCCGCTTACCTTTGATAGAAAAGGAGAGCCCGTTTTGGATGACGGTTGGCTTCAGGATCTTGAAGCATTGGCAACGGTCAGAAAAGAATATCCCAACGTCAAAACGAATTTCTTTATTCAAACGATGCCATACGGCGGTGAGGAGCGTCCTGCGGGGATGAAAGGCTCTAGGGATCGGACGCCGTCCTATGAGGACGTGCGATTGCAGGAATATACGGTGATGGCTTTCGGCTTTGATCGGATTTCTTGTTTTTGTTACGGCTCGCCTGGGGTTTATTCAGAATTCACGGAAAAGCAAGTGGCAATGATAGACCGCGAGGGGAATAGAACTCCGCTGTATTACAACGTATCCAAGGTCAACAATGAGATTAAGGCGTTTGACCACGTTTTAAAGCAGTTTAGCTGGGAAGGCGTATTCACCAACGACGGCGGGGAAACCACAAAACGGAAGGATATTGCACAGAAAAAGCTGTTTAAAAAGCTCAAAAACAGAATGTCTATTAAAAAGACGGATGGGTTAGAAAAGGTTTCCTCGACAGAAGATACTTTGTTTGGGTATTTTGTGGATTTTGAAGGGAATACAGGCTTTATGGTGGTGAATTGTAACGATTCGTCGCTGAAATTGACGGACGAAGTGACCATGACGTTTGAGGAAACATGCGGGTATCAAAAAGCTTTGTGTTACGTTGGCGGGGAAAAGAAAACGATGGATATCATCAACAATGCGCTGACGCTTACGCTGGGCGTGGGTGAAGGGGTGTTTGTGATTCCTTATTAAGCAAGATGATAAGGGGAATGTCGGTGAAGTTTGCCCTTTGGGCAAGTGAAGTTGTCTTCCACAGTGAAGTTTCGCCTTGTGGCGAAATGGTGGCTGAAATTGAAAAAACGGGCGGTCGATTTCGACTGCTCGTTTTGTGTTTAGGTAAGAAGTAAGCGTGAAAAGTGAATAAGTAGATTATACCGTTTCGGGACGAATACATTCTCCCGAGGTCGCGCTTTGAAAGATGACAAAAAAGCCTTTTTCCTCGTTATATACGTCCGTGGGGACGAAGGCGCAGACGTTTTTAATTTCGTCGGGGGGATTGCTTTTATCCTCCGCTTTGAGGGCGTAACAGATATACCGCACTTTTCCGTCCATACGTAAAATTCCCACCAAATACTGCGGATCCTTCGCCGTGCCTTTGACCCGAACCCATTCCCCGCACGAAAATGCGCCTGCCAACGTTTTGTCGCGGGGATAGCTTTGAAACAGCGTGTCGATTTCCTCCTTTACGGCGAGGTAATATCCGTCCGGATCGGTTGCAACCGCGCGGCGTACGCGCGGAGCATCGACATTCTCCTCAGCGTCAGTCCGCGTTTGCGTTCCTTCGCGCGAAGCTGCGCCTTTAGCGTGTGCATCTTGTTCAGTTTTTTCAGGCAACTTGCGTTCATCCTTTTTCTCCTCGTAATAATTTTCACTCGCCACCGTTTCGTCGTCGTAGTCCGTTTTGCATTCCCGCGGGGGCGGCAAATCTTCGGGCGGAGTGATTTCCACCTCTTCAGGGGGAGGGGTTATAGGTTCGGGTTTGGTAGGTTCCGGCTTCGGCTCGGGGGTGGGCGTTTCGTAAACGGTTTTCGCAATTTCACCGTCGGCGCGATTGCGCTTTACGGTGGGGAAGACGGGGGGCAGGGCTGCGTTTAAGATTGTACGCCAATCGTACGTCTTGTTGCCATTGACCCCGTAGGCGATGGGGATAACCTCGTTTTTTACGTAGCAGACGATTCCGCAAAAGCCGCCGGAAATATCCAGATCGGACAAGAGATTAAAAAAGCTTTTTCCGCGCAGGGAAAGCATTTCCGTCTTGCCGTTTCCGTCAGAGATCAGGCAATAATATTCGCCCGATACCAGCGGGGCAAAATTGACAATGGAAACCTCGACGGCGAGGTTTTTACCATACTGTTCCATTTTGATCAGTCCCGATAAAACTTTACCGTCTCCGGAAAACCCTTGGCGGATTTGGCGCAAAATGCACATTTTCTTTACATAATTCATACAGACACCTTTTTTTGACTTTTAGGATAGTATACAGCCTTTTTCTTGCCGAAAAGTAGAGACGTTTGGCTGTGTTCGTCTGCTTTTGACGAAAAAAAATCGAAAATTTTCCCGTGAACGTATTGACCCGACGAGCTTTTTCGCGTATAATAAAGGTATGGGTATAAAAACGAAATGGATATTGCGCGCCGCAACGACGGCTTTATGTGTTTTTGCGGTGGGTTTTATCTTATACAATTCAGTGCAGCCTGCGGTAGAATCCGCTGCGCAGAGCAGCCGTATCGTAGAGATGGTACAACGGGCGGTGGCGGTCTTTGCGCCCCATTCTTCCATTGTGACCGCGACGGGGGAAGAATATCGGCGTTTGCACGAGGTCATTCGGACGTTGGCGCATTTTTCCGAGTATGCTTTGTTGGGCGCGTTAGGCGGTTGGTGCTGTCTTTCCTATACCCGTCAAAAAAGCTTCTACGCCATACCCATGGTCGGGTTGACGGCGGTTGCCGTCTTGGACGAGTGTCTACAACACTTTACCCCCGGACGCAGTATGCAATGGGTTGATTTGCTTGTAGACGTGGGCGGCGGGGCGTGCGGTTTTGCCTTTTCACTGTTGCTTGTTTGGCTCGTTGTAAAAATCAAAAAGAGGAGAAAATATGAAACAGGATAGTTTGGAAATTGCCTTGATTAAATATAACAAAAAAACCTGGTGCAAAAGCGGTTTGCTCGGTTTTTTTATTGGGCTTGCGGTCATTGTCCCCGGGATTAGCGGGTCGACGGTGGCGATTATTTTTAAACTGTACGATCAATTTTTGTATGCAGTCGGCAATTTGTTTAAAAAATTCAAACAATGCTTTGCCTTTTTGTTGCCCATCGGGCTTGGTATGGTGCTGGGGGTAGGGCTTGGCTTTATCAGTGTGAAAAAATTATTAGAGCTGATACCCTTTGCCGTGGTATGTCTGTTTGCGGGCTTGATGAGCGGGGCGTTCCCTGCGGTCAAGGACGAGTTAAAGGGCGCGAAAAGCACGCCCGTCAGATGGACCTTGTTTGCGGTAGGATTGTTGATCCCCGTTGCGCTTGGCTGTGTATCCGCTTGGCTGACGGCAAGTGCGGAAACGGCGGTCATGGATAAATTTGCAACCGTACAGTGGTGGCACGTGGTATTGGGACTTGTCATCGGCTACGTTGTAGGCGTTACGCAAGTCGTTCCTGGTTTAAGCGCCAGCGCCTTTTTGATGGCGGTGGGCTGGTTTGCAAGCCTTATGGACAGCGTCAGTATGACCTATTGGAAGGGAAATCCTATGATTTTTGCGGTGTATGCAGGGCTTGGGATCGGCTTTTTAGTAGGCTTGTTTACCTTCTCCAAATTTTTGACCTATCTCTTTGGCAAGGCGCGGCATACCTCTTACTTTATGATTGTCGGCTTGTCGTTGGGGTCTATCGTATCGATGTTCTGTAACGGCGACGTGATCACAACCTATCTTGCTTGGGCGCAAAACGGCGTCAACGTGTTGGATCTTGT
>JAFWAN010000030.1 GCA_017507585.1 Clostridia bacterium | reverse complement strand
TTGGTATGACGGTTTCAAAAATATGCTTTGCTACGGCGGTGGCAATTTCAATGCGGATAAATTTCGCAAAAACCCGCCGAAACGCCTCGTCGAACGCAATACCAAGGCGTATATCAACGTCATCAAAAACAATCCCATCGACGCGGTGACGCATCTTGGTTATATGTGTCCTGCTAATGCGGTAGAAGTGGCAAAATGCGCCGCCGATTACGGCACGTATATCGAGCTGAACTCCAAAAAGCAACATTTAACAGACGAGGAGCTGTCTGATATTTTGGCGAAAACTTCCGCGCGCTTTATCGTCAATTCCGACGCACACAGCAAGGAACGGGTAGGAGATATGCACTTGGTGGAAGAACAGCTTTCCCGCCTCAATTTTCCTTTGAATCGGATCGACAACGTGGACGGACGGTATCCCGATTTTCGGTTTACAGCGTTCAAAAAGAAAATGTAACGGAGCGAAAATGAGTTTTACTTCGGATATTAAAAAAGAAATTATACACAACGGTTTGCATACTGCCGAGGAAAGAAAGGCGGCACTGTCCGCATTTGTCCGTACCAGCGGATTTGTGGGTAATAAAGACGGCTCGCCCAATTTCTTCATCGTCAGTGAAACGGAAAACGTTGCCGAATTTTTTATGGCGGCATTTTCGGAAACGTTTAACGTGGAGCTGTCGGTAACGCACGCAACGATGGATCGTATGAGCGGGCGGGATAAATTACTGCTGCAATGCCCCGCAGGGTACGCGGAAAACGTTTTACAGCAGCTGTATCTTCGCGTGGACGGCAACGGAATTGATCGGCGATTGCTGGAAACCGAGGCGGATATGATCGCATACGTGAAAGGCGCGTTTTTGGGCGGCGGCAGTTGTACCTTGCCAACTGAGGGTGCAAAGACGGGGTATCATTTGGAAATCGTATTTTCCGATAAAGAGGTTGCCCAAGATTTTTGTGATATCGTGGACGAGCTGGAGATGTTGATCAACCTTGTCAAACGCAAGGATACCTACGTCGCTTATATCAAGAGTAAAGAGGTAATCTCCGACTTTTTATCTGTAATCGGTGCAGAACACGCCTTGAAGAAGTTTTCTGCATTGGTGGAAAAACGCGACCAAGCGAACCAAAGCAACCGCACGCAAAACTGTATGGCAAGCAATGCGGACAAAGCGGCAATTGCCGCGGTAAAGCAGGTCGTTGCCATCCAAAAATTACAGAAAAACAGTGCTTTTTCCGATATATCGGACGAGCTGAAACAACTCGCTAACGAGCGGGTAAAACACGCAGGGATGTCGATGCAAGAGCTTGCCGATTATCTTAAAATCAGTAAAAGTTGCCTAAATCACCGTATGCGGAGGCTGATGGAGCTTGCCGCAAAATACGAAGAATAACCAACGGAAAACGGAAGAATTATGACGGATTTTGTACACTTACATTTACACACGGAATACAGCCTTTTGGACGGCGCGGCAAAGGTGGACGACCTCATCGACCACCTTGTTAAAAACGGGATTGACGCCTGCGCCGTAACCGATCACGGCAATATGTACGCCTCTTTATATTTTGCAGAAGAATGCGTGAAAAAGGGGATTAAATATATCATTGGCTGCGAATTGTACGCCGTGGATAATCATTTGGATAAACGCCCTGGAAAAAACGAGCATATCGTATTGCTTGCCAAAAATAAGACGGGGTATAAAAATATCGTAAAATTGGACTCGTTGTCCTATATCGACGGATATTACGGCGGGAAACCGCGTATCAGCTACGACCTCATCAAACAGCACAGCGAGGGGGTTATTTGCCTTTCCGCTTGTTTGGCGGGTAGATTGCCGCAGCTGTTGTTGCACGGCGATTACGAGGGGGCAAAAGCGTGGGCGCAGGAGATGAAGGACGTCTTCGGGGAAGATTTTTACATCGAATTGCAGGACCACGGTATTGCAGAGCAAAGACAGATTATGCCCGATCTTATTATGATCGCCCGCGAATTGGACATTCAGCTCGTGGCGACCAACGACGTGCATTATATTGAAAAAGAGGATTGGGAAGCGCACGAAATTTTGCTTTGCATACAGACGAAATCCACCCTCGCAAACCCCAAAATGCGGTTTGAAGAACACGAATTTTATATGAAATCGGGCGATGAAATGTTGGAGCTTTTCAAATACGTCCCCGAGGCAATTTCCAATACGCGCGTCATTGCCAACAAGATTGAGGAACCCGTTTTTGATCTTACACCGAAGGGGGATCCTATCCGCGATACTTCGTTGATTCCTTTATACAAACCCGACGACGGTTCGACCTCGCCGGAATATTTGACGAGATTGACGTGGGAAGGCTTACCGAAGCGTTATCCTGAAATTACCGATACCATCAAAGAAAGAGCGGAATACGAGCTGGGAATCATCATCAGTATGGGCTTTGCCGATTACTTCTTGATTGTATGGGATTATATCAACTGGTCGCGTCTACACGGTATTCCCGTAGGCCCCGGCCGTGGTTCGGGGGTAGGCAGTATCGTTGCGTACTCGATTGGGATCACGGACGTCGATCCTTTAAAATACGACCTAATTTTCGAACGTTTCTTAAACCCTGATCGTGTATCTATGCCCGACTTCGACGTCGATTTTTGCACGAAGCGCAGACACGAAACGATCGAATACGTCCGTGAAAAATACCACCCTGAAAACGTAGCGCAGATCGTTACCTTTGGTACGTTGGCTTCGCGCGCTGTTATCAAGGACGTTGGGCGCGTTATGGGCGTGCCGTATTCGGAAACGGACAAAGTGGCAAAGCTGATGGACGGAAAATCGACCATTGGCGAATTGTTAGGCTTAAAAATTCCCAAATTGGAAAAACAGTTGGCTGATCCCGAATTATCGGAAGAAAAGCGTGGGGAGATTGCCAAGAAACTCAAAGAGCAAAAGGATAAAAAGAACCCCGAATTTATCGAGGTTTATGAAACGAACGAAGAGCTGCACCGTGTTATCGATATGGGGTTAAAGCTTGAGGGTATGCCCAAAAACACCTCTGAACACGCGGCGGGCGTCGTTATCTGTAACAAGGTATTGTCCGACAACGTACCCCTTGCCAGAAACGGGGACGATATCGTTACGCAATTCGATATGAAAGAGGTGGAAGCCGTCGGTATGTTGAAGATGGACTTCCTTGCGCTGACGACCTTGACGGATATTCAAAACACCTTAGAATATATTAAAGAAGGGTATGGTATCGACATTGACTTTAATAAAATCGGTGTAGACGTACCCGAAGCGTACCAATTGATTTCTTCAGGGGATACAGATGCTGTGTTCCAGCTTGAACAAGGCGGTATGAAGAAGTTTATGAAAGACCTGCAGCCCAACTGTTTGGAAGATTTGATCGCAGGGATTTCACTCTACCGTCCAGGCCCCATGGATTTCATCCCTACCTATATCCGTAACAAGCACAATCCCGAATTGATCGTGTACGATACGCCGTTTTTGGAACCGATTTTGAAAAACTCCTACGGGGTTATCGTGTATCAGGAACAGGTAATGCAGATTTTCCAACAGCTTGCAGGTTACACCTACGGCCAAGCCGATTTGGTGCGCCGCGCTATGGCGAAAAAGAAGAAAAAAGAGTTGATGGAGCAAAAGGATAAATTCATCTACGGCGCGCCCGCAGAAGGAATTACGGGCTGTGTTTCCAAAGGGATCCCTGCGGAAGTGGCGGCGAAGATTTTCGGGGATATGGAAAGCTTTGCGTCCTACGCGTTCAACAAATCCCACGCGGCGGCGTATGCGGTCGTTGCCTACCGTACGGCGTATTTGAAACACTTCTACCTCAAAGAATTTTTGGCAGGTATCTTAAACGATCGTATTGAAAAGAGTGACGAAGTCTCCAAATATATTATGTATATGAAGGAGAAAAATATTGAGGTTTTACCTCCCGATATCAACCGCTCAAAGGATATTTTCTGGGTAGAGGGCAACGGACTTCGTATCGGGCTTGGCGCGCTTCGCGGCGTTGGTCAGGACGCGATTGCGGCGGTTATCCGTGAAAGGGAAGAAAACGGCTTATTTAAGGATTTTGCCGATTTCGTTTCCCGCTGCGCAAAATATATCAACAAACGTATTGTGGAAAGCTTGGTTTACGCAGGCGCGTTCGACTGCTTTGGGTATAACCGCGCGCAGGTGGCGGCGGTATACGAGGAAGTTTTGACCCGCGTCAACGCTATGGAAAAGCAAAAGGGCGGCGCGCAGATTTCCTTGTTCGGCAGTATCATTGAAGAACAGGCAATCGACGTAAAATATCCCAACATTCCAGAATTTGAAACCATGGAACGTCTTTCCAAGGAAAAATCCGTACTTGGCGTATACGTCAGCGGACATCCCTTTGAAAAGTTTTTACCCTATTTTAAAGACAGAACGTTCAACTGTTCTATGCTCAGCAATTACGAAGAAGAGGAAGAAGGGGGCAGAAAAACCTACCACGATATCCAAGACGGTATGCAGATCACTATGGGCGGTATGATTTCTGCGTTTAAGAAATTAAAGACGCGCAGTGGCTCGTTTATGGCGTTTGTAACGGTGGAAGATTTGTTTGGATCGATCGAATGCGTATGTTTCCCGAAGGTTTACGAAAAAATCCGTAATTTCCTTGAAAGCGACCGCGTAGTTTCTTTGTCGGGTAAAATCAGTATCGAAGATGAAAAAGCCCCTGTGATTATCGTGGATAAAATGACGGAATTTACTTTGGATGAACCGACGGTAAATAAACCCGTTGAAACGGCTTATACCCCCAGTTACGTCTACGCAAACGAACCGTCCGCGCCCGCGCAGACTCCGCAGAAATCGAATGCGGAAAAGCGTTTGTGGTTGAATATTTCCGCGATGGGTAAAGAGGACTTGGAAGAGCTGTTGGAAACCCTTTCCTATTACCCTGGAGAAACGATGGTTTACTTTGTTGAAAACGGTAAAAAAATGCTTTGCACCGAAGGGGGGAATTCGAATAAAGCATTAAAAGTAAATCCGAATAAAGCGTTGTTGGCAGAGTTGTACACGTTTTTACCCGAAAATTGCATAAAATTGGTGTAAAATATAGAAAAATTCAATTCAAATGCTTGTATTTTTTTTAAAAAATGCTATAATAGAAACAGTATTTATGAGAGAAAGTCATTGATATATCAATGAAGAGGTGAAAAATGAAACGTATAGGTTTATTGACGAGCGGTGGGGACGCCCCCGGTATGAATGCGGCGATCCGTGCGGTGGTACGTTCGGGTATCTATTTTGGTATGGAAGTCTATGGGATCGAGCGTGGCTATACAGGCTTGATTGAAGACAACGTAACGCCTATGGAAATGCGTAGCGTTTCCAACATTGTACAGTGCGGCGGTACTCGTTTGCGCACGGCAAGATGTTTGGAAATGTTGACGGTAGAGGGTCAAAAAAAGGCGTTGGATACCTTAGAAAAACACGGTATTGAAGGCTTGGTTGTTATTGGCGGCGACGGTTCTTTTAGAGGGGCAAAAACCCTCAGCGAATACGGGGTGCCGACCATTGGTATCCCCGGGACGATTGACAACGACCTCGAATATACCGATTATACGCTTGGTTTTGATACGGCGGTAAATACTTGTTTGGACATTATCAACAAGCTCCGTGATACGATGACCTCGCACGAGCGTGTATCCGTCGTAGAGGTTATGGGCAGACATTGCGGGGATATTGCATTGTACAGCGGTATTGCATCGGGCGCGGAAATCATTGTCGTTCCTGAAATTGCATTCGATATGCACGATATCGTATCCCACATCAACCGTTCTCGCGCAAGCGGTAAGCATTCGAATATTATCGTCGTGGCAGAAGGGGTTATGGGCGCGGAAAAATTTGCCTCGGAGTTGCAGTCCTTGACAGAATATTCCGTTCGTCCTACTTGTATCGGTCACGTACAGCGCGGCGGTTCGCCGTCGATGGCAGACCGTATGTTGGCGGCGCAGTTTGGCAATAAGGCGGTGCGCTTATTAAACGATGGGATAGGGAACCGCGTGGTCGGTATTCGCGATAATAAAATCATCGATATGGATATCATTGAAGCGGTGTCTATGAAGAAAACGTTTAACTACGAATTGTACGAAACGTTGCAGATGATTTCTATGTAACAAATATAAATCGGGATGGCGATTGCAATCTCGATTTTTTTTGTGTAAAATTTCGTTTTGGTATTGATTTTTGCGTTTATTTATAATATAATATATACCGTGGCGCAAACGGCGCAGGGTAAGGGGTAATAAACATGATTTTAACGGTAGGTATCAGTCCTTGTTTGGACGTTACGGTAGAGGTAGACGCTTTAAACGTGGGGAAGACGAACGTGGTAAAAAGAAAGGCGGTATCCTTAGGCGGTAAAGCCTTAAACGTTGCGATTGGTGTAAAGCGTTTGGGCGGTGACGTTTATACGACGGGGCTTATGTACGACGAAAACGGATTTATGTTTGAAAACGCTTTAAAAAAGGAAGGGATTCCGTTTACCTTCGTATGGAATCAGGGACGTGTTCGTGAAAATTATAAATTCATCGACCGCCGCTCTATGCTGACCGAGGTCAACGACGTTGGAGAAGAAATCAGCGAGGAAAAGCAAAGGGATATTTTGGATATGGTCCGTATGCTTTCCGCACATAGTGACGTAACCGTTTTGTCGGGCGGACTTCCGCGAGGGATTGCCCCTGCCTATTATGCGGATTTGGTAAAATCAGTCCACGCCAATACGTTGAAAATCGTAGACGCGTCGGGACAGCGTATGTTTTCTGCGGTCGGCGAGGGGGTGGACCTCGTAAAGCCGAATATGGAGGAATTGGAAGATGCGATCGGTCGAAATATTGCCAGCAAGGAAGATATGCTTGCAGGCTGTTACGAGCTGTTGGACCGCGGCGCGAAAAGGGTTTTGCTTTCCCTTGGAAAACAAGGCGCAGTGATTACGGACGGTACGCATAATTACCATTGTAAGAGTATTAACGTAGCGGTCAATTCTACGGTGGGAGCAGGCGATGGAATGGTTGCGGCGGCGGCAATACAATTGGAACAAAACGCGTCCTTGAAAGAAATTTTGCGCGCAGGCGTTGCGGCGGGGACGGCAACCGTTATGACGGTAGGGCAGACCTCTTTTGAAAGAGAAAAATACGACGAAGTATATTCTACGCTTCACGTTACGGAAATTTGAGATAAAAGGCGGACTGATTTTCCGCCTTTTCGCATATAGTAAAATACCGTGTTTTTATATCGGATGATTTCTTTTGTCAAAAAAAAGAAAAAAATGTTGAAAAATGGGTGTAAAAGCATTGAAAAACTTTCTAAAAAATAGTATAATATAGCTTGAACTAATAAACGTGACGCAAAAAGTTTTTTTTGCATATAATAAGGAGAGTAATAATGGATTTTAAGAGTCAGCAAGCGGAATTTGACAATAAAAAATGGTATGACAGCGTTTTACTGGGCGACGATCAATGCGGCACCTACGATTTTTGTGTAAAATGCAACAAAGCAGACGAATATCCTTGCGCGAAAGCAATGCAAAGATACAACACAAAATATATTCGTTTGGCAATCATTAAACGCCACAAATAAGACGCTTGATCCCATCAAAGGAGTATAATGAAAAAAAGCGAAAAAATCATAACGGCAGTACTTACAATGGTATTCGGTATTTTACTGATTGCTATGCAGGATAAGTTTATCGGTATCTTGATGACGATTGGCGGGGTAAGCTTATTGGTATTGGGTGCTGTGGATATTTTTCAACGATTTATACCGCCTGCGGTTATTAAAATCGTATCGGGAATATTGATCATCGTATGCGGTTGGGTGTTGGTTGAGGCGGTATTGTACGTAATAGCGGCATTGCTTTTAATTGCGGGTGTTTTGTTGTTGTACGACAAAATTCGTAAGCGCGTTCAATGCGATACGCTCTGGCGCACCGTCTTAGAATACGCTTTGCCTGCCGTATGTATTTTGATTGGTGCTTTTCTTTTATTTCACCAAGCCTTTGCGATAGAAATTATTTTCATCATATCAGGGTCGTTGACTTTGATAGAGGGAGGCTTGCTGTTGGTGGAGGCATTCGACGAAGAATAAATGAAAACCTTGCTTGAGAAAGCAAGGTTTTTTTATGTAAAAAAGTTGGATAAGATAAAAATTTATCGATTTAACGATTGAAAATATACGATAAGCTGCTTCAAACGCTTTGCGTTTTAGGACAAGTATGGTATAATAGAATCGTATAATTGTGTATTATGCGCGCACGAGAATGAAAAAAACAAACAAACGGAGATACAATTATGAACAACAAAGTTACTATCATTGGCGCAGGTTCAGTAGGGGCTACCGTTGCTTACACCTTGGTGGCAACCGGCTCGGTTGCGGAAATCGTTTTGATTGACGTTAACGAAGCCAAAGCAAAAGGGGAGGCTCTTGACATTCTGCAAGCAACGCCTTATCTTTCGCCTGTAAAAATTTATTTCGGCACCTATGAGGATGCAGCGGGGTCTGACATTGTCATCGTGACGTCCGGCGTGGGCAGAAAGCCCGGTCAGTCGCGTATCGATTTGACGCAGACCAACGTAAACATTTTGAAGAGTATTGCCCCTCAAATCGTAAAATACGTGCCCGATGCGTTGTATTTGTTCGTTGCAAATCCCGTAGATATTTTGACCTACGTATTCTGCAAGATTACGGGCGTTCCTAAAAATCGCGTTATCGGTACGGGTACGACCTTGGACAGCATTCGTTTAAGAACTCGCCTTTCCGAATTGTATTCGGTAAACCAACAGCAGGTACACGCATACGTTTTGGGCGAACACGGCGATTCTTCCTTCGTTGCTTGGTCGACGGCGGATATTTCCGGTATTCCTTTGAACGAATACGAAAGCACGTTGACGGAAGACGACGCGGTGACCGTTACCCCTTATACGCGTGAAGAAGTAGAACAGTACGTCAAGAAATCGGGCGGTCAAATCATTGCAGGTAAAGGTGCAACCTTCTACGGTATCGCGGCTTGCGTAACGAAGATCGTCAACTGTATTTATTCCAGCGCATATTCGATCCTTCCCGTTTCGACGGTTTTGGACGGTGAATACGGCATTTCCGACGTTGCGCTTTCTACGCTTTGTGCAATCAGCAATAAAGGCGTTGTGACGACGTTGACGCCGAAGCTTTCGGACGAAGAATTGGAAAAGATGAAAAACAGCGCAGAAGTCCTTAAAGGCGTTATCGCGCAAATCGAAATTTAAGGAACGGAGTGAAAGATATGGAATATCGTATTGAGAAAGATACCATGGGGGAAATGCAAGTCCCCGCAGACAGATATTGGGCGGCGCAGACCCAGAGAAGTTATCAAAACTTCCGCATTGGCGATGAAGTAATGCCCCGTGAAATCACACACGCATTCGGTATTTTGAAGAAAGCGGCGGCGCTTGCCAACTGCAAGCTGGGCAAACTTCCCGAGGAAAAGAAGGACGCCATTTGCGCGGCTTGCGACGAAGTGATTTCCGGCTCGCTCAACGGACATTTCCCGCTTGTCGTATGGCAGACGGGCAGCGGTACGCAGTCGAATATGAACGCAAACGAAGTTATCGCAAATCGCGGCAACGAAATTGCGGGTAAGAAATTGCTTCACCCCAACGATGATATCAACAAGAGCCAAAGCTCCAACGATACTTTCCCGACGGCGATGCATATTGCGGCGGTAATCGCAATCGAGGATAAGCTGTTCCCTGCGATGGATAAGCTGATTGCAACCCTTAAGCGTTTGGAAGCGGAAAACGAAGGGATTGTAAAGAGCGGCCGTACCCATCTCCAAGACGCAGTTCCCATCGCGTTCTCGCAAGAAATTAGCGGTTGGAGAAATATGGTGGAAAAGGCAAAGGCGCAGTTGACCCTTGCGCTTCCCGGCTTAAAGGAATTGGCGCTTGGCGGTACCGCAGTCGGTACGGGCTTGAACGCGCCTAAGGGCTTTGCGGAAGAAGTTGCGGCGCAGGTATCCGCATTGACGGGGAAAGCGTTTGTAACGGCTGAAAACAAATATCACGCTTTGACGGCGAAGGACGAATTGGTGTTTGCACACGGCGCATTGAAAGCGCTTGCTTGCAACCTGATGAAGATCGCAAACGACGTACGTTGGTTGGCAAGCGGTCCTCGTGACGGTCTTGGCGAAATTTTTATCCCTGAAAACGAACCCGGTTCTTCGATTATGCCCGGTAAAGTAAATCCTACGCAGTGCGAATCGATGACGATGGTTGCCGTACAGGTTATGGCAAACGACGTGGCGGTAGGCGTTGGCGCTTCGCAAGGTAACTTTGAACTCAACGTATTCATGCCCGTGATTATTTATAATTTCTTGCAGTCGGTACGCTTGCTTGCAGACGGAATCGTATCCTTTGAAAGCAACTGCGTGACGGGTATTAAGGCAAACAAGGAAAAGATGCATCATAACCTTTACAACTCGCTGATGCTCGTTACCGCGCTCAACCCTTATATCGGTTATGAAAACGCGGCAAAGACGGCAAAGAAAGCGTACAAGGAAAACATTTCTTTGAAAGAAGCTTGCGTTGCGCTTGGTTTCTTGACGGCGGAAAAATTCGACGAAGTATTCCGTCCCGAAGAAATGGCATATCCGCAGAAATAACGAACGAATTTTACCAAAGGTGCTAAAAATATGAAGATCAGTTATTATCCCGGTTGTACGCTGAGGACGAAAGCAAAGGAGCTGGACGTTACCGCTCGACTTTGCGCCAAGGCCTTGGGCGTAGAAATGGAGGAAATTGAAAATTGGCAATGTTGCGGCGCGGTATACCCGATGGGTACGGACGAAATTGCAACCAAGCTCTCGGCGGTACGTGCTTTGGCAGACGCAAAGAAGAACGGCGGAAAGCTGCTCACCCTTTGCTCGGCTTGCCACAACGTTATCAAACGTACCAATGAGGACATGAAAACAAACGAAGACATTTGTTTCCGTGCCAACAACTACTTGAAACTCGACGAGCCGTATAAAGGGGAAACGGAAGTTATCCACTACCTTGAAATGTTGAAAAACGTCGTCGGCTTCGACAACATCAAAAAAGCGGTGGTAAATCCCATCAATAAAAAAATCGGCGCATATTACGGTTGTCTTTTGCTCCGTCCCAGCGGCGTAATGGCATTCGACAATCCCGAAAATCCGACGATCATTGAAGATTTTATCCGTGCAATCGGCGGTACGCCCGTCGTATATCCGTTCCGTAACGAATGTTGCGGTGCGTACGTAGCATTAAAGAACAGCGAATTGCCTAAGAAAAAGAGCGAAAAGGTGTTGTCCAGCGCCAAGGAAAAGGGCGCGGAAATGGTGATTACGGCTTGCCCGCTTTGCTTGTATAACTTGCAGGCAAACGGCGGCGGTATCTTGCCTGTGAAATATTTCACGGAGCTGTTGGCGGAAGCGTTGGGGGTACAAGCATGACGAAAGAAGAACGCATTGAAAATCTCAACCGCTTAAGCGGCACGGACGTGAAGAAATGTATGAAGTGCGGCAAATGTTCGGGCAGATGTCCTGCGTTCCACGATATGGACATTAAGCCTCATCAGTTTGTATCGATGCTGTGCAGAGGTAAAATTGACGAACTGCTCGCGTGCGACGCGATTTGGAACTGTCTTTCCTGTATGGCTTGCGTAGAGCGTTGCCCTCGCGGCGTTGCGCCTGCGGCGGTTGTGGAAGCGGTCCGTGATACCGTGGTGCGCATGCAAGGTGCAAACGGTATCAAGGCGGAAGACATTCCTCCTATCGTTGACGAGCTGATTCCTCAACAGTTGCTCGTCAGCGCGTACAGAAAGTATAACAAGTAACTCCCCGAAGCGATTTCGGTTATTAAGAAAAATTCTAAAGAAAGAGAGTGAACAAAATGCAAAGAATAGGTGTTTTTATTTGTTGGTGCGGCAGTAATATCGCGGCGACGGTAGACGTAGTGAAAGTAGCGGAAACAATCAAAAACGAACCCGGTGTTGTTTTTGCGGCGAACTATCAATACATGTGCTCCGAAAACGGTCAGCAACTCATTAAGCAGGCAATCAAAGAACATAACCTCACGGGCGTAGTGGTAGGCGCATGCTCTCCCCGTATGCACGAAGCAACCTTCCGCAAAGCAGCAGAAGAAGCAGGACTCAACCCGTATATGGTTGAAATTGCAAACATTCGTGAACATTGCTCGTGGATTCATAAGGATATGGAGGAGGCAACCGAAAAGGCGGTTATCCTTGTTCGTACGGCAATCGCGAAGGTAAAACTCAACGCACCTTTGACGGCAGGGGAAAGCCCCGTTGCAAAGCGTGCATTGGTCATCGGTGGCGGTATTGCAGGTATTCAGGCGGCTTTGGACATCGCAGACGCAGGGTTTAAGGTAGACATCGTTGAAAAGAATGCAACGATCGGCGGCAGAATGGCGCAGCTTGATAAAACTTTCCCTACGCTCGACTGCTCTGCTTGTATCCTTACCCCCAAAATGGTGGATTGTGCACAGCACGAAAATATCGACATTTTATCCTATTCCGAAGTGGAAGACGTAAAGGGCTTTGTCGGTAATTTCAACGTAAAAATCCGCCGCAAGGCAAGATTTGTAGACGAAACCAAGTGTACGGGTTGTAAGCTTTGTATGGAAAAATGTCCTTCCAAGAAGGGCTTGAACGAGTTCAACATGAACTTGAACACGCGTACGGCAATCCATATTCCGTTTGCGCAGGCAATTCCCAACGTAGCGGTCATTGACTCGACCCAATGCTTGAAATTCAAGACGGGCAAATGCGGTATTTGTCAAAAATTCTGCGAAGTCGGCGCAATCGACTTTGAACAGAAAGACAGCTTTATCGAACGTCAGTACGGCGCAATCGTCGTTGCGACGGGCTTTAAACCGATCCAACTTGACAACTTTAACGAATACGGCTACGCGGACAATAAGGACGTTATCACTTCGCTCGAATTAGAACGTTTGATGAACGCGGCTGGCCCCACCAACGG